>NZ_JAMYUS010000015.1:0-184416 GCF_040323255.1 Mesorhizobium sp. M0052
CGGGCCCGAGCATGATCCCCAGCGCTTTGGTCACCGGCCCCCCCCCACCCCGGCGCGCTGCGCCCGACACCTCTCCCCCGATCGACGGGGTAGAGGAAGGGCGCGAACTTATGCAGACCGGCGCCTTTCCTCTCCCTCCGGAGGGGGGAGAGGTGGCGCCGCGAAGCGGCGACGGAGTGGGGGAAGCCCTTCGCGAAACGCGAAGCCGCCGAAAAACGGCGGCAACTCGGCCAGCGCAAAAACTCAAACAAGAAATAACGTCATGACCAAGAAGCCGGAAAAGCCGGGCTCCGCCAGCATTCGTGTCCTCAAGACGCGGATCAAGAAGAAGAGCGGCCTGAAGGAATCGTCGCGCCGCTGGCTGCAGCGCCACATCAATGATCCCTATGTCCAGCGCTCCAAGGCCGACGGCTATCGCTCGCGCGCGGCCTACAAGCTGATCGAGATCGATGACAAGCATCATCTGCTGAAACCCGGCATGAAGGTCATCGATCTCGGTGCGGCCCCCGGCGGCTGGTGCCAGGTGGCGGCCGCGAGGACGAAATCGACGGCTGATAATCCACATGTCATCGGCATCGACTATCTCGAAATGGATGCGGTGCCGGGTGCGCCGGTGCTGCTGATGGATTTCCTCGACCCGGAAGCGCCGCAAAAGCTCGCCGAGGCGCTGGGCGGCGACCCCGATATCGTGTTGTCCGACATGGCCGCGCCGACCACCGGCCACAAGCGAACCGACCACATCCGCACCATGCATCTGTGCGAGGTGGCCGCCGATTTCGCGCTGTCGGTGCTGAAGCCGGGCGGGCACTTTTTGGCCAAGACGTTTCAAGGCGGCGCCGAAAACGAGCTGCTGTCGATGCTCAAGAAGAACTTCCGCTCGGTGCACCACGTGAAGCCGCCGGCGTCGCGGGATGAGTCGGTGGAGTTGTATTTGCTGGCGAAGGATTTTAAGGGCAGAGACGGCACGGCGTGAAAGACGCTTCGTAGCGCTCCGTCCCTCTGTCCTGCCGGACATCTCGCCCGCAAGGGGGGAGATTGGCAGCTGCGACCGCCTCGCCATTCCTTCAAAGTTGCAAGATTGGCGAAAGCCGCGTGATATCCGATCTCCCCCCTTGCGGGGGAGATGGCCGGCAGGCCAGAGGGGGGGTGTGAAGGATCGCCGACGTCGACGATTTTCGTCGCGCCGCCCCTTACTTCCCAGCCGTGCTCACCGGCTCCAGCGTCTTCGGCGTCGTCAGCCGGCCATGTCCCGATACGGCATTGCCGGCATCCGGCGCCAGCCGCATGAATGACACGGACGCTGCCGCCGACACCGCCGCCACGATGAAGAAGGCGATGTGGAAATCGCCGAGCGCCAGCGGTCCGCCACGGATCGAGGTCGAGACTTCCAGGATGCCGCCGGCCAGCGCCACGGCGAGCGCGATCGACAACTGCTGGAACACCGCCGTGATCGGCGTTGCCTTGCTGGTGTCTTCAGCCGTCACCTCGGCATAGGAGAGCGCGTTGACGCCGGTGAAGAACATCGAGCGGATAAACCCGCCGACCAGCAATATCGCCAGCATCAGCGCGTAAGGCGTCTCCGGCGTGAACAGGCCGTAGATGGCGATCGATGCGGCGGCGATCAGCGAGCCCCAGATCAGCACCCGGCGGAAGCCGGCGAGCCGGAAGATCAGCGCGGTGACGAACTTCATGCCAATGGCGCCGATGGCCGAGACGAAGGTGATCATGCCCGACTGGAACGGCGTCAGCCCGAAGCCGATCTGGAACATCAGGGGCAACAGGAACGGCACCGCGCCGATGCCGATGCGAAACAGCGAGCCGCCGAGCACCGAGGAGCGGAACACCTGGTTGCGGAACAGTTCCAGCGCCAGTAGGGGATTCTTGGCGCGCCGCGCATGCAGCAGATAGAGCACGCCGGAAATCAGCCCGACCGCCACGGTGATGAGGCCGGTCGCCGGCGGCAGATAGGGCAGGCTGACCACCGACAGGCCAAAGACGACGCCGGAGGCCGCCAGCCCGCTCAGCACGAAACCGACGAAATCGAGCGGCGGCGTCTCCATCGAGTCGGTTTGCGGCAGGAAGCGCGTCGCCAGCCAGATGCCGATCAGGCCGATCGGCACGTTGATCAGAAAGATCCAGTGCCAGGTGAAATAAGTGGTGATGAAGCCGCCGATCGGTGGTCCGACGAGCGGTCCGACCAGCGCCGGCACCGTCAGCCACGACATGGCGGCAACCAGCTCGCTCTTCGGCGTCGCGCGCACCAGGACCAGCCGGCCGACCGGCGTCATCATGGCGCCGCCTATGCCTTGCAGGAAGCGCGAGACGACAAAGGCCGGCAGCGAGTTGGAGACGGCGCAGCAGACCGAGCCGACGATGAACACGCCGATCGCGGCGCGAAAAATGGTCTTGGCGCCGAACCGGTCGGCCATCCAGCCGCTGATCGGAATGAAGATGGCCAGCGACACCAGATAGGCGGTCAGCGCCAGCTTGAGCGCGATCGGGCTGGTGTGGATGTCGACGGCGATCGCCGGCAGCGATGTCGCAATGACGGTCGAATCCATGTTTTCCATGAACAAGGCGACCGCCAGAATGAGCGGAATGATGCGGTTCAACGAACGCGTCCGAACTGGTCTAAATGTGCCTGCCGGCCAATCCAGGCAATGAAAAGGCGGGCAAGCCGATACAAACGGGCGGTTATCACGCCTCAGGCGCGATGTCGCATTAATTTGCTGTCATTTTTGTGCGACCGTGGGCGGACAAGAGGCATCGCTGCGTTTCGCCACATTGAATGAACTTGCGAAAATTGACCGGGTTCACTATGCTGTAGTGAATATAACTACTATCTGGACAATGTCATGGAAGAAGCCGTTTCCGCAGCCGACGCCAACCGCAAATTCTCGCTCCTCCTGCGCGGTGTCCGCGAAGGACAGAGCTATGTCGTGACCAGCCATGGGCGCCCCGTGGCGCGGATCGTGCCTGCAGGGCAGCCCGACCCTGCGGCGTCTCGTTCGCGCACAGCGCTGCTGTCGCGCCTCGAACGCCAGCCTGTTGTAGAAGCCGGGCGCTGGAGCCGCGACGAGCTTTACGAGGACGAGCGGTGAAGGTCGCGCTCGATACCAACATCCTTGTTTATGCCGAGGGGATCAACGGAGCCGAGAAGCGCGACATCGTTTTCGGCCTGCTGCACGACATTGCGCAAGAGGCAGCCGTCATTCCAGTCCAAGTGCTCGGCGAATTGTTCACCGTTCTCACACGCAAGGCCGGACGATCACGTGCACAAGCGCGCGACGCCCTGTTGAGCTGGCGCGACGCGTTTCCGGTTGTCGGCACGACGCCGGAGGTGATGACGGTCGCGGCTGATCTTGCGACCGATCACCATTTCGGCATCTGGGATGCGACCATCCTGTCTGTTGCCTCGCAAACCGGTTGCCGGCTGCTGCTGTCGGAAGATCTGCAGGACGGCTTCACCTGGGGCGGCGTAACGGTCGTCAATCCTTTCGCGTCACCGCGCCATGTCTTGCTCGATGCCCTGTTGGGCAAGTCCGCCGAATAGGCCACGACCGGCTTTTCATCGGCGCCGCGACGTGTTACCAGCCAGCGCCAATCCTGAAAGGGAAGAAACGAGTCGGCGCTGTCCATTTCGGTCCAGCGCTTTTTTGTATTCTCCCAGCGCTTTTCGTATCCGAGGACTGGCCATGGCAAAAATCATCGAAACGTCCACCGGCGCGCTGGCGCTGACCTTTGACGACGTGCTGTTGCAGCCCGGTCATTCCGAGGTCATGCCCGGTGAGACCGACATCCGCACCCGCATCGCCACCGACATCGACCTCAACGTGCCGATCCTGTCGGCCGCCATGGACACCGTCACCGAGGCGCGGCTCGCCATCGCCATGGCGCAGGCCGGCGGCATCGGCGTCATCCACCGCAATTTCTCGCCGGCCGAACAGGCCGAGCAGGTGCGTCAGGTCAAGAAGTTCGAATCGGGCATGGTCATCAATCCGGTCACCATCGGCCCCGACGCCACGCTCGCGGACGCGCTGGCGCTGATGCGCACCTATTCCATCTCGGGCATTCCGGTGGTCGAGAATGGCGGCAGCGGCGGCCAGAAGATCGGCCGCCTGGTCGGCATCCTGACCAACCGCGACGTGCGCTTCGCCTCCGATCCGGGGCAGAAAGTCTACGAATTGATGACCCGTGAGAACCTGATCACGGTCAAGGAGAATGTCGACCAGGACGAGGCCAAGCGGCTGCTGCACCAGCACCGCATCGAAAAGCTCGTCGTCGTGGACAAGTCCGGCAATTGCGTCGGCCTGATCACCGTCAAGGACATCGAGAAGTCGCAGCTCAACCCGCACGCCACCAAGGATGCGCAGGGGCGCCTGCGGGCGGCGGCCGCCACCAGCGTCGGCGATGACGGCTTCGAGCGCGCCGAGCGGTTGATCGATGCCGGTGTCGACCTCCTGGTCATCGACACCGCGCATGGCCATTCGCAGCGCGTGCTCGATGCGGTGACGCGGGCCAAGAAGCTTTCCAATTCCGTCCGCATCCTGGCCGGCAACGTCGCCACCGCCGAAGGCACGCAGGCGCTGATCGACGCCGGCGCCGATGCCGTCAAGGTCGGCATCGGCCCGGGCTCGATCTGCACCACGCGCATCGTCGCCGGCGTCGGCGTGCCGCAGCTTTCGGCGATCATGTCGGCGGTCGAGACGGCGCATAGATCAGGCGTGTCGGTCATCGCCGACGGCGGCATCAAATATTCGGGTGACCTGGCCAAGGCGCTTGCCGCGGGCGCCAGTGCGGCCATGATCGGTTCGCTGCTGGCCGGCACCGACGAAAGCCCGGGCGAGGTCTATCTGCATCAGGGCCGCTCCTTCAAGGCCTATCGCGGCATGGGCTCTGTCGGCGCCATGGCGCGCGGCTCGGCCGATCGCTACTTCCAGGCCGAGGTTCGCGACACGCTGAAACTGGTCCCGGAAGGCATTGAAGGGCAGGTGCCCTACAAGGGACCTGTGTCTGGCGTGCTGCACCAGCTTGCGGGCGGGCTAAAAGCCGCTATGGGTTATGTCGGTGGCCGCGACCTTGCCGATTTTCGCGAACGCGCCACCTTTGTGCGCATATCCAACGCCGGACTTCGTGAAAGCCACGCCCATGACGTCACGATTACCCGCGAAAGCCCGAACTATCCTGGCGGAGCCTGACCGGCAGCCAGAGCGGTACATGCTCTGGCGCCACCAGGCGACGATCGTGCTGCGGCTGGCGCGCCATGCCGGCGCGCTGTGCTTTGCCGCCGCGGCGGTTTTCATCATCATGACGCTGCTGGAATTCTTCTATTTCCGCCGGCTGAGCGGTGGCCTGCCGTCGCTCGACGTGCGCCTTGGCGGGTTCACGCCCGATGAGGGCATGGCCTGGCTGACGGCACTCGGCCGACGCGGCAGCGAGATCATCCTGGTCTGGCACTATTTGACTTTCGACCTTCTCTTCCCGGCGCTGCTGTCGCTGACCATGGTCAGCCTGATCCTGGCAACGGGGCGGCGGCTGAAGAATTTTCGTGCCATGCCGGTGCAGCTTCAGGCGCTGTTCGCGCTGGTCATCGTGCTGCCCTACACATGCGCCGACTACGCCCAGAACATTGCGGTGGCGCGGCTCTTGTCCGATGCGCTGTCGGCCAACCCGGATTCTCTGTCTTTGGCCTCGTCGCTGATCGTCACCAAATTCGCGCTGCTGGCGATCCCCGTCATCGTCATCGCGTTTTTGATCCTTGCCGCCCAGCGGCGTCCACAGGCATGAACGACAGAGCAGGGGCAACGCCATGAGCCAGACCGCGATTTTCTGGCCGATGCTGGCGCAGGTGTTGCTCGTCTATATCGTCTATGTCGTGATGGGCCGGCGCCGCTACGGCGCGGTCAAATCGGGCGAGGCCAAGGTCGGTCAATACAAGGTGCGCACGACCGAGCCCGGGTCGAGCGTCACGGTTGCCAACAATCTCATCAACCAGTTTGAACTGCCGGTGCTGTTCTATGTGCTGTGCCTGGCGCTGCACGCGACCAATGGCGTCAATTATCTGACCCTGGCCTTGATGTGGATTTTCGTGATTTCCCGCTATGGCCACGCCTGGGTCCACCTCACCAGCAACAATCTGCGGTTTCGCAGCCGCGCCTTCTACGTCGGCGCGATCATTCTCTTGCTGGCATGGATCTGGTTCGCGCTACACCTGCTCGGAGCGGTGTAGGGCAGTTGTTTACCCTCCCCCTTGTGGGGAGGGTCGCTCCGCGCAGCGGAGCGGGGTGGGGGTCTACAAATCGAACACCGCGATCTTGCGCTTGTCGAACTTGATGCCGATTTCGCCGCGCACCAGCTTCAGTGCGGCTTCGCCGAACACGGCGCGTCGCCAGCCCTGCAGGGCCGGCACGTCGGCATCCTCGCCCTCGGCGGCGATGCGGTCGATGTCGTCGCTGGACGCCAGCACTTTCGAGGCGACGCCTTCCTTCTCGGCGACGATCCGCAACAGAACCTTCAGCAGCTCGGAGGCGGCATTGGAGCCCTCGGGCGGCTGAAAGCTCTTGGGCAGCTTCGGCATCTCTTCGCGGGGCAAAGCGAGCGCCGTGTTGACCGCGCCAAGCAATGCGGTAGCCGTCGACGAACGCTCCCAGCCTTTCGGCGTCGTGCGCAGCTTGCCCAACGCTGCCGCATCGCGCGGCGCCTGCTGGGCGACCTCGTATATGGCGTCGTCCTTGAGCACCCGGCCGCGCGGCACGTCACGCTCGCGCGCCTCGCGTTCGCGCCATGCCGCCACCGTCTGCACGATCGCCAGCTCCTGCGGCTTGCGCAGCCGCATCTTCAGCCGCTTCCAAGCGTCTTCGGGGTGCGGATCGTAGGTCTCGCGCGAAGTCAGCACCTCCATTTCCTCGTTTAGCCAATGGGCGCGGTTTTCCCGCTCCAGTTCGGCGCTGAGATGCTTGTAGACGTCGATCAGATGGGTGACGTCGGCCAAGGCATAGTCGAGTTGCTTGTCCGACAGCGGCCGGTGGCGCCAGTCGGTGAAACGCGAGGATTTGTCGAGCCGTGCGCCGGTGATGCGCTGCACCAGCTGATCGTAGGAGACGCTGTCGCCGAAGCCGCAGACCATGGCCGCGACCTGGGTGTCGAACACCGGATGGGGCACCAGATCGCCGAGATGGACGATGATTTCAATGTCCTGGCGCGCGGCATGGAAAACCTTGACCACCGCCTCATTGGCCATCAGCCGGAAGAACGGGGCGAGGTTGATGTCGGGCGCCAGCGGGTCGATCAGCGCGGTGACGCCGGGCGCCGCCATCTGGATCAGGCACAGAATCGGCCAGAATGTCGTTTCGCGGATGAATTCGGTGTCGACGGTGACGAAATCCGACTTTTCAAAAGCGGCGAGAACGGACTCGAGCTCATTTTGGGTGGTGATGACGTGCATCAAATCGCTTTTTAGTAACGGGTAAGGTTCTCTTTCAATTTCAGCCATGGGCGCTTTCGTCAAGCCGCCCTTCGGTCAAGTATCAGCCGATCCGTCGGAATCGCCATTTCTGCGCGCCAGCCGCGCGAAGACGGTTGATGTGCGCAGCAGCGCCGTGAAGCGGCTGCGCTTGCCCGCCGGCACGCTGCCGCGCACCTGCATGCGGTAGAGAATGACGGCGATGAGGGTGGCGTAGACGACTGCGCTGAAGACAAACAGGGCGCCCGGTCCGAAATGTTGCATCACTGCGGACGCCGCGAAGGGGCCACCAATGGCGCCGAAGGAATAGAACAGCATCAAGGCGGCGTTGATCAGCACGAACTCGCCCTTGTCGGCGCGGTCGTTGGAATGCGCCGCCGATAGCGAATAGAGCGGCATGGCGAAGCTGCCGAAGATGAAGACGATGATCAAATTGAGGGTCGGATCGGCGCCGGCGACGAAGACCAGCGCCAGCGCGGCGAACATGGCGCCGCATGTCGTGGCCAAAAGCACCGCGCGCCGATCCCAGCGGTCGGAGAGGTAGCCCAGCGGATACTGGATGAGGGCGCCGCCGAAGATGCCGACGCTGACGAAGGTGACGACATCGGCCACCGACATGCCGATCTGCTCGGCATAGACTGGCGACAGCGTGCGGAACGCGCTGTTGGTGACGCCGACGCAGATGCAGCCGAAGCAGCCGAGCGGCGAAATCCGCCAGACACGGGCGAGATCGAGCTTGACGTCTTCCGGCGGCGTCGGGTTGGAGCGGTCGCCGAGCGACACCGGAACCAGCGACAGCGTGATCATCATCGACATGATGGCGAAGATGGCAAAGCCGCCGGGGCCGAAGATCGGGATCAGGAACTGCGCGCCGGTTACCGAGCCGATATCGACCATGCGGTAGACGGCGAGCACCCGCGCACGATCCTTGTTTTCGACGCCGGAGTTCAGCCAGGCTTCCATGACGGTGAACAGGCCGGCAAAGCAGAAACCGCCGGCAAAGCGCACCGCGCACCACATCACCGGATCGATCACCAGCACCAGGAGCAGCGTACTGGCAGCGGCGATGGCGGCGAGCGCTGAAAACGTCCGGACATGGCCGACTGCCTTGAGGATACGGGTGACGGCCAAGCACCCCAACAGGAAGCCGGCGAAATAGAACGTACCCATCAGGCCGATGTCGGAGGCCGAAAACCCTTCCTGCGCGCCGCGCAGCGCGATCAGCGTGCCCTGCAGCCCATTGCCGCCAAGCAGGATGCCGGCGGCGATGAGGAGCGGGATCAGCGGGCGGATGGAGGACATACGGAACCGTTGCTTAGAGCATGATCCCGAAAAGTGGGAACCGGTTTTCGGAAAAGATCATGCTTCGAGAAAGAGTTGGATGAGTGTGACGATCGACGAAACGTCATACTCGTCCAAGTGGCTCCACAGTTCTGAACCATCGGTGTGGCCAATGCCAGTGGCTTATCCCGCCGCCAACAGGTGTGTGGCTTTCAGGTAGGGCCGTTCAGGCTTCGTGAGCCCTCGTCAAAGCTTCATCCGCTTGTGCGGCCGGGCGGGACGCCCTTCGGCCAAGCGAGCCGGCGGTCAGCAGGCTGAGCATGATGAACGGGATGCCGATACCGAAGGCCGAGCGGATGCCCCAATGGTCGGAGACGAAGCCGAGCAATGGCGGGCCGAGCAGGAAGGCGACGAAGGAGATCTGCGACAGCGCCGCGACATTGATTGCCGCGGAGCGGTCCGTGCGTTGGGCCGCCGCCGAGATCGCCAGCGGAAAGATCGCGCTGCTGCCGATGCCAAGTAGCGCAAAGCCCAGCATCGATACGAGCGGGGCAGGCGAGAAGAAGACGAGCAGCACGCCCACCGCCATCGTCGCCAGCAGCACCCGCGCCACGACGCTCGGCGAGTGGCGGTCGACAAAGGAGTCGGCAAAGAAGCGCGTGCTCGCTTGCGAGAATGCAAACAGCGCCACGGTGAAGCCGGCGACGAAAGGGCCCGCATCGAACACGGTGCGCATGTAGATTGCCGACCAGTCGATGCTGGCGCCTTCCATCAGCATCGCCGACAGTGTCACCGCGACGAGGACGAGGATCGGCAGCGTCGGCCGCGCCAGCCTTGGCGCCGTCTCGTCATTGCCAGCGAAGCGGCTCGGCGCCGGTTCGTAACCGCCGAGAAACAGCGCGATTCCTGTCGCCACCATCGGTACGACAATCGCCAGGTGCAGTTGCGGCGAAATGCCGAGATGCGCAAGCGCGGCGCCGAACAGGCCGGCGCCGAAAAAGCCGATGCTCCAGAACGAATGCGCCCGGTTCATGATCCGGCGCTTGAGCAGGAATTCGGTTCTGTCGGCCTCGACATTGAGAATGATCTCGACGCTGCCGATCATCAGGCCGACCGGAAACAGCATCAGGAACAGCGCAAGCGGCCCAGGCGCATGCACGGCAATGGCAAAGACAACCGACAAGAGCGGCACCAGCCCGAGCAGCGCGCGGCGGAAGCCGACGCGCTCCAGGATCGGCGCCGCCAGCGTCAGCGCGGTCAAGGTGCCGATCGGCGTCCCGATCAGGCTGAGCCCGAGCGTGCCGTCTCCTATGCCCATGGCATGCTTGATGTCGGGCAGCCGCGGGAAGATTTGGCCCATGGCGAACGAATAGATCGCAAAGCCGGCGTAGACCCGGTGTTGCGGAGCGAGGCGGAGGCCAAAGGTCATGACGATGCTTTCGGGGAAGAGAGCCGGCGATTGTGGTTGATATTCTCTTATCTTGCACAAACATGCAAATCGTGCAAGAACGTGCAAAAAGAAAACAGGATCATGCAATGCTGACCGATGAGCGGCATCAAATCATTCGCGATCGCCTCGCCGTCGAGGGCCGGGTACTGGCCGGCGAGCTGGCAAGCCGCTTCGGCGTTTCGGAGGACACGGTTCGCCGCGACCTCAGGGAACTCGCCAAGGCCGGGCAATGCCGCCGCGTCTATGGCGGTGCGGTCGCGCCCGCACCCTTCGCATCGACGACTGTCGGCCTGCGCGCCAGTCATGCCGTCGAAGAAAAGACGCGGCTGGCCCGCGCAACCGTGGCACTGCTTTCGCGCGGACAGACCCTGTTCATCGACAGCGGCTCGACCAATGCCGCGATCGCCAGGGCCATCCCGCGCGACATAGATCTGACCGTCGCCACCAATTCGCTCGAAATTGCCTCCGTCCTGTCAGACCACGCTTTGGTCGAACTGATTGTGCTGGGCGGGCGGTTCGACCGCCATCTCGGCGCCTGCGTCGGCGCCGACACGCTTGCAGCTGTCGGGCAACTTGGCGCGGACTTGTTTGTTCTCGGATCCTGCGGTCTCGATGGGTCGCGCGGCGTCACGGCCTTCGATTCGGCTGAGGCCGAGGTAAAGCGGGCCATGGCCAAGAACAGCGCAGGCATCGTCATCGCTGTAACCAACGACAAGCTGGCCACAGCCGCACCCTACCGGGTCGCCAGGCCAGAGGCGATCCGCCACCTCGTGGTCGAAAAGACCGCGCCGGCCGCAATCCTCGCGGATTTCGAACGCCAGGGCGCCGAAATCCATTTGGCTTAAACGGAGCTCGGCGCGCGGGCAGTCCGGGACGCAGCATGGGCGACGAACACTTCGACATCTTCCTTTGAATGACCGAGAAGGGCTCCTTCAAGCCTCGCCAGATCATTCGATGTGAAGATGTCAAAGGCCTCTCCGCTGCGGCACGTTCTGGAGATCAACAAGCTCAGTTTGCAGCGTCATTCTTCTGTCGGCAGGCAGTATCAGCGCTCTTCCACTGAGGTTTTAGGAACAATCTGGGTGAACTTCAGGATGCGGCCTTTGTCGACAAACGGTGCAAAGCCTGCATCGCCAATATGTCGGCGTCCATACCCGGTTCCGCCGCGAACAAGGCCATTGATTTGTCGCCCTGAAGCATCAGCTCCAATTCGCGGCCATTATGTGGCCCGACACTCGGCGGGACTGTGGGTTTTGGCATGAAGTATCTCCAGATCATTCGATGACTGCACTGTCGCGAGAAACACTTCTGGCGGCAATGCGCCAAGCCTGGCAAAGACTTCAACACTGACGAGCGGTTAGAGAGACGACCCAAACCCGGCTTGCCTTGACAAATCGGGCCTCCCATGCGCTTTTCGCGCAAACTTTGGACCGGGCTTTGATGCTTCGGCCCGCAACCAGAACACCCCGGAATTTTGACATGACAATGCATCGTTACCGCAGCCACACCTGTGCCCAGTTGAGAAAGAGCGATGTCGGCTCTTCGGTTCGCCTGTCGGGCTGGGTGCATCGCGTGCGCGACCATGGCGGCCTGCTGTTCATCGACCTGCGCGACCATTACGGCCTGACCCAGATCGTCGTCGATCCGGATTCGCCCGCCTTCAAGGTCGCCGAGACGCTGCGTGGCGAATGGGTGATCCGCGTCGACGGCGAGGTCAAGGCGCGCCTGCCGGACACCACCAACGCCAACCTGCCGACCGGCGAGATCGAGATCTTTGCCCGCGAGATCGAGGTGCTGTCGGCAGCCAAGGAATTGCCGCTGCCGGTGTTCGGCGAGCCCGACTATCCCGAAGACATCCGCCTGAAGTACCGTTTTCTCGACCTGCGCCGCGAGACGCTGCACAGGAACATCGTGGCGCGCACGAAAATCATCGCCGAGATGCGCAAGCGTATGACCGATGTCGGCTTCACCGAATTCTCGACGCCGATCCTGACGGCCTCGTCGCCGGAAGGCGCGCGCGACTTCCTGGTGCCGTCGCGCATCCATCCCGGCACCTTTTACGCGCTGCCGCAGGCGCCGCAGCAGTACAAGCAACTGATCATGGTTTCGGGCTTCGACCGCTATTTCCAGATCGCGCCCTGCTTCCGCGACGAGGACCCGCGCGCCGACCGTCTGCCCGGCGAATTCTACCAGCTCGACCTCGAAATGAGCTTCGTCGAGCAGGACGACGTGCTGTCGACCATGGAACCGGTGATGCGCGGCGTCTTCGAGACCTTCGCCAACGGCAAGCCGGTGACGCAGACATTCCAGCGCATTCCTTACGATGTCGCGATGCGCAAATATGGCTCCGACAAGCCGGACCTGCGCAACCCGATCGAGATGCAGGCCGTCTCCGACCATTTTCGCGATTCCGGCTTCAAGGTCTTCGCCAACATCCTGGCCAACGATCCGAAGGCCGAAGTGTGGGGCATTCCGGCCAAGACCGGCGGCAGCCGCGCCTTCTGCGACCGCATGAACTCGTGGGCGCAGGGCGAGGGCCAGCCGGGACTGGGTTACATCTTCTGGCGCAAGGAAGGCGACAAGCTTGAAGGCGCCGGTCCCCTGGCCAAGAACATCGGCGAGGAGCGCACCGAGGCGATCCGCCAGCAGCTCGGCCTTGCCGATGGCGACGCCGCCTTCTTCGTCGCCGGCGATCCGAAGAAGTTCGTTACCTTCGCCGGTGCCGCGCGTACGCGTGCCGGCGAAGAACTGAACCTTGTCGACCGCGAGCGCTTCGAATTGTGCTGGATCGTCGACTTCCCGTTCTTCGAATGGAGCGAGGAGGAGAAGAAGATCGACTTCGCCCACAACCCGTTCTCGATGCCGCAAGGCGGTATCGACGCGCTCAACGGCGACGACCTGCTCGGCATCAAGGCCTTCCAGTACGACATGGTCTGCAACGGCTTCGAGATCGCCTCTGGCGGTATCCGCAACCATTTGCCCGAGACCATGGTCAAGGCGTTTGAGACGGTCGGGCTGGACCGCGCCACGGTCGAGGAGCGCTTCGGCGGCCTCTATCGCGCCTTCCAGTATGGCGCGCCGCCGCATGGCGGCATGGCGGCCGGTGTCGACCGCGTGGTCATGCTGCTGGTCGGGGCCAAGAACCTGCGCGAGATCACCATGTTCCCGATGAACCAGCAGGCCTACGATTTGTTGATGAACGCGCCTTCGGAAGCCTCGCCGCAGCAGTTGCGTGATCTGTCGCTGCGTGTCGCGGCAGTGAAGAAGGACTGACGGCAGCGTTGCAGCTGCCCTTTCTCCCCGTCTCTATACGGGGAGAAATGTCCGGCAGGACAATGAGGGGCAGCACGCATGCAGGCGATTGGCGAACGGCCTTAGCAGTTGGCGCCTTCTGACAATCGGTTCAGCATCGAACTACAATTTGCAGGCGTTGGCGCCGCCCCTCATCTGCCTGCCAGCACCTTCTCCCCGTATAGTGACGGGGAGAAGGGAGCGAACTTCGATCAGTCTTCGTTGGCCTTGACGTGGACGCCCAGCGTCTTGGTCAGGTCGGCCGGGTTGGACATGGCGCCGGCCATGATCAGCGCGAACGGCACCGCTGCCGGCGGCTCGGCCGAAATCTCGAGGCTCTTCGGATCGTCGAGGTACTTGCTCACCGCGGCCGTCACTTCGGCGGTCAGTTCGGGATTGTTGAGCTGCGCCATGCCGAACGGCACGATCGCCTTGGCCTGGTTGGCGATGTCCTTGCCCGACATGCCCTGCTGCTTGCCGACATACTCAAGCACTTTGCCGGTGAGCGAATCGTCATCGAAGCGGATCGATGCGCTGTTGAAGGAGAGCTGCTGCAACAGGCCGAGCAGGGCCATGCCTTGCGCCGAATTGTCAGCCCCTTCGGGCTGCGCCGCCATCTTCTTCTGCATCTCCTGCAGCGACTTGACGAAGTCGACCGTGTAGCCGCCGAGGCCGAAGGTCATGCCGAGCGTGCCGGCATTCTCGACCGAGATGTCGTATTTCGACAGGTCCATCTTGCCGTCGCTCGGCTGCCAGGTGCCGCCGATTTCGATATTGCCCGAGATGTTCTGGTAGCCGAGGGCCTCGATGGCTTCCTTGGATTTCGCATCGTCGACCAGGGTCAGGTCGGCGTTGAACTTTTCCGTGGTGGCGGAAAACTCCATCGCCTTGCCGTCGGCCGGCGGCGTGATCTGGACAGCAAGCCCATCCACCGAGAAGGCGGTCTTATCGGCAACCTTGACCGTCAGGTTTTCGAGTTCGGCCGACTTGTAGATCATCATCGAGCCGAGCGGGCCTGTAGCGCCCTCAGCCGGGATGTTGGCGTCGTGGATGACGAAGGGGGTGAGGTTGAGCGTGACGCCGTCCTTGCTGTGCTCGAAGGCCGAAGTCGTGATGGTCGCGACATCGAAGCCGCCATTGGCTTCGGTCACGCCTTCGAGCTTGACGTCGCCGATCGGCAGCGCCTCCTTTTCGGCCGCCGGTTTGACCGACACGCCCTGCAGCACCATGCTGGAATTGTCGCCGGTAACGCCGGTCCAGGTGATATCGACGCCCTGGACGGCAAGTGCGGCCTTCAGTCGGTCGGCAACCGCCGTGTCTTGCGCAAAGGCGGCATTCAGCGGCAGCGTCAGCAAAAAGGTCGAAAAAGCAAGTTTCTTGAGTGTCGAACGTTGGATTGTCATCGCGAGTTCCCTGAGAGAGTCCTGAAAAAGTGTTTTCTCAATTCTACGCCATCACCATTCCGTGACGAACTGGACGGGAAAAAGGCGCTTTCCCGCAGAGTTGTCGAAAATCACGGCGAAAGGCAAATCGGAGCGGGAGCCTTCGCCCGATGCGGTGAATATGTCATGAAGGTCGGGCTCCCCTGCATACCGTCTCCTGCCTTAGAGAGGGCGTGTAACAGATTGATGTTGGTTGGCAACAGCACTGCTACCGCTGCTGTTGCACAGGGACGGCAAGGGGGAACATGAAGTCCGTCACATCCATTGTCGGACCTTGAGCCGCCCTCGTAAGCCCAAAGGCTGCAAAGTGCGGATTTCCGCAGCCCCGCCTTGCCGCGAATCACCCGCTCGGCTAGTCCAGCCGCATGGGAAAAAGGATTTTGCCGCCTGAAAATGGCGGCGGTGACCACATCGAACCGGTCGATCTGAAGAAGGCGCTGGAAGAGCGCTATCTTGCCTATGCGCTCTCGACCATCATGCACCGGGCGCTGCCTGACGTGCGCGACGGGCTGAAGCCTGTGCATCGCCGCATCATGCATGCGATGCGGCTGCTCAGGCTCAACCCCGACCAGGGCTTTGCCAAATGCGCCCGCATCGTCGGCGACGTGATGGGCAAGTTCCATCCGCATGGCGACCAGTCGATCTACGACGCGCTGGTGCGTCTGGCGCAGGATTTCTCCATGCGCTATCCCCTCGTCGACGGGCAGGGCAATTTCGGCAATATCGACGGCGATAACGCCGCCGCCATGCGCTATACCGAGGCGCGCATGACCGAGGTGGCGAGCGATTTGCTTGCCGGCATCACCGAGGACGCCGTCGATTTCCGGCCAACCTACAACGAGGAGGACGAGGAGCCCGTAGTGCTTCCCGGCGCCTTCCCGAATCTGCTCGCCAACGGTTCCTCCGGCATTGCGGTCGGCATGGCTACCTCCATCCCGCCGCACAATGCCGCCGAGCTTTGCAACGCGGCGCTGCAGTTGATCGAGCAGCCGGACGCGCCGGTGACAAAGCTGATGGAGTTCGTCCAGGGGCCGGATTTCCCGACCGGCGGCATCATCGTCGACAGCCGCGCATCCATCCTGGAGGCCTATGAGACCGGCCGCGGCGGTTTTCGCGTGCGCGCCAAATGGGGCCAGGAGGATCAGGGCAGGGGCACCTGGAGCATCGTCGTCACTGAAATCCCCTACGGCATCCAGAAGGCCAGGCTGATCGAGAAGATCGCCGAGCTTTTGATCGCGCGCAAATTGCCGCTGCTTGAGGATGTCAGGGATGAAAGCGCCGAGGACGTCCGCATTGTGCTCGTACCGAAAAGCCGTTCGGTCGATCCCGGCATTCTGATGGAATCGCTGTTCAAGCTGACCGAGCTCGAAAGCCGGTTTCCCCTCAACATGAACGTTTTGTCGCGCGGCAAGGTGCCCAACGTCCTGTCGCTGAAGGGCGTGCTGAAGGAGTGGCTCGACCATCGGCGCGATGTGCTGATCCGCCGCTCGAAGCATCGGCTTGGCGAGATCGAGAAGCGGCTGGAAATCCTTGCCGGCTACCTGATCGCCTATCTCAACATCGACGAGGTCATCAGGATCATCCGCGAGGAGGATGAGCCCAAGCAGGTGATGATGGCCCGTTGGTCGCTCACCGACACCCAGGCCGAAGCCATCCTCAACATGCGGCTGCGGGCCCTGCGCAAGCTGGAAGAGTTCGAGATCCGCAAGGAGTTCGACGGTCTCACCACCGAGAAGAAGCAGATCGAGGCATTGCTCGCATCCGACGCCAAGCAATGGTCGACGATCAAATGGGAAGTCACGCAGGTTCGCGACAAGTTCGGCCCCGAGACCGAACTCGGCAAGCGCCGCACCCAGTTCGCCGACGCGCCGGAGCATGATCTGACCGACATTGCGCACGCCATGATCGAGCGCGAGCCGGTCACCGTGGTGGTCTCGGAAAAGGGCTGGCTGCGGGCGATGAAAGGCCATCTGGCCGACCATTCCACGCTCACCTTCAAGGAAGGCGACAGCCTCAAGCTCGCCTTCCATGCCCAGACCACCGACAAGATCCTGGTCTTCACCACCGGCGGAAAATTCTACACCATCGGCGCCGACCGGCTGCCGGGCGGCCGCGGCCATGGCGAACCGATCCGCATCATCGTCGACATGGACAACGACCAGGACATCGTCACCGCCTTCGTCCACGACCCGAAGCGCAAGCTGCTGCTCGTCTCCTACGATGCCAATGGTTTCGTCGTGCCTGAGGAGGAAGTCGTCGCCAACACCCGAAAGGGCAAGCAGGTGATGAACGTCAAGGCGCCCGACGAGGCCAAGGCCTGCGTCCCGGTGTCAGGCGATCATCTCGCCATTGTCGGCGAGAACCGCAAGATGCTGGTGTTTGCGCTCTCCGAAATTCCGGAGATGGGCCGCGGCAAGGGCGTTCGCCTGCAGAAATACAAGGATGGCGGTCTGCTCGACCTGAAACCTTTCACGCTGGAGAGCGGCCTGTCCTGGCAGGATTCCGCTGACCGCACCTTCGTCAGGTCGCGCGAAGAGCTGGCCGAGTGGATCGGCGCGAGAGCGTCGGCCGGACGGATGGTGCCGAAGGGATTCCCGCGGACGGGGAAATTTGGTTGAAGCTGCTGATCTCCCCCCAAGTGGGGGAGATGGCCGGCAGGCCAGAGGGGGGCGCTGTCCCGCCAGCGCATCAAATGGTAATGGCTCGCCACTCGGTCGCAACTCTTGGGTCTTCAATGTCGGGTGCCAGGCTGGCGATCCTTCGCGCCCCCCTCTGTCCTGCCGGACATCTCCCCCACAAGGGGGGAGATTGGCAGCTTCACCAACCATTTGGACTATCGTCACGATTGCGGCACTATAACAGTGCATAAACGCTGTGTAGGCTGGGGAGAATTGACCGTTTGAAGGAAGCGAAGATCCAGAAGCCGGAACGTCAGCAGCGCCTGTTCGGCCTGTCGACACCGCTGCGGGCCGCCGTCATCCCGCCGCTGTCGGCGGCGCGCTGGCTGTTGGTGCTGATCGTTGCCGCCGGCGTCTATTTCTTCCACGGGTTCCTGTTTCCCGTGCTGGCAGCCCTCGTCATTGCTTTTGCCAGCTGGCCGCTCTACCGCCGGCTGCTTGCCGGTGTCGGAGGCAACCGCACGGTCGCCGCGACGCTCGCCATCCTGTTCATCCTCGCCTTCCTGGTGGTGCCGATAGCGCTCGCCGGCACCTACGCCATCAACGAGGTCCGCGAATGGGTCGGCTGGGCGATCGAGACCAACAGGCACGGCGCGGTCACACCGCACTGGATCACCTCGCTGCCTGTCGTCGGCGAGTGGCTGAACGAACAGTGGATCGACAATTTCGGCCATCCCGGCGGCATCGGCGAGCTGATCCAGCTGGTCAGCGGCGCCAATATCGGCAGCATCTATCGCGGCGTGCTGGCTGCCGGCGGCAGCGCCTTCGGCCTGTTGCTGACGCTGCTGTTCATGATGATCGCGCTGTTCTTCGCCTACCGCGACGGCGAACACTTTGCCAGCCAGATCGACCGGCTCGGCGAACGCATCCTGCCGACGCGCTGGGAGCGGATTTCGCGCGTCGTGCCGGCGACCATTTCCTCGACCGTTACCGGCATGACCGTGATCGCCATCGGCGAGGGGCTGGTGCTCGGCATCGCCTACTGGCTGGCCGGGGTGCCCTCGCCGGTGACGCTCGGCGCGCTCACCGGCGTGATGGCGCTGATCCCCGGTGGCGCGCCGCTGTCGTTTACGCTGGTATCGATCTACCTCGCCGCCAGCGGCTCGCCGATGGCTGGTCTGGCGCTGTTCATCTGGGGCGCGGTGGAACTGTTCATCGTCGACAAGACCTTGCGCCCGAAGCTGGTCGGGGGACCGATCAAATTGCCCTTCCTGCCCACCTTTTTCGGCCTGATCGGCGGCGTCAAGACGATGGGCTTTCTCGGCCTGTTCATCGGCCCCGTGCTGATGGCGCTGCTGGTGGCGATATGGCGCGAATGGCTGCGCGAGGTGGAACTGGCCGAAGACACCGTTCCCGACGCGGCGGCCGAGCTCGAAGGCGGGCCGCCGCAGATCGAGATTGTCGCCGGCCCGGCGAAGAAAAGTCAGGCTGGGTAAGCGACGGCGAGCGCTGCCCGGCGCTTGCGCCCTTCATGCAACTGCCACAGGGAATGGGCAACCAGCGTGACGATCAGGATCACGCCGCCGATCAAGCTGTTGCGCGACGGCGTCTCGGCAAAGATCATCCATATCCAGACCGGCGCCAGAACCGTTTCCAGGAGATAGAACATCGCCACTTCCGGGCCTGAAATGTATTTCGGCCCGTTGGCTAGGCAGAAGAAGGCGAACGGCATGATGACGGCGCCGTTGAAAACGATCCACCATGGCGCCTCCACCTGAAAACCGGTCTTGGAGACCATGAGCGCCGCCAGCCCGAACGGCAGCAGGACGCCGGTCAGCGCGGTGAATCCCATATCCCTGCCGCTGGCGCGTGAAACGGTGATGGCGCAGGCAATCGCCAAGGCCGAACACAGCGCCATCACATCGCCGAACAGATTTCCCGTGCCGACGGAATCGCCGACGATGATCGCGATGCCGACGATCATCAGCGCCATTGCCGCAAGCGTCAGCGGCTGCGGTCGCTCCTTCAGGAACAGCCACGACAGCAGCGCCGAGAACATGGTGGAGAAGGCCAGGATGAAAACCAGATTGGCGGTCGAGGTGTTGTAGACGGCGGTGATGAAGGCGATTGCGCCGAGCCCGTAGAGTGTGGCGACGACGAGCCCCGACCAGCCGGGTATCAGCTGCGGAGCATTCTTGCTGAACGAGCGCCAGATGGCCCATACGATCAGCCCCGCCACGAAGGTGCAGCCGGTGCGCAGCAAAAGGATCGTCCAGGCTTCGCCATGGGCGAGCCGGATCAGGGGAATGTCGATGGTCAGCGCCAGCCCGCCAAGCGCGGTGAGCAGAAGTCCTTTGGTGTGGGCATTGTGAGAGGACATGCAACGGCTTTCGCGATGATTTGAGCAGATGCCGGTCGGCGCAATCGCCCCGCCAACGGGCGGAAAGACCAGCATCGTCTCGGCTGAAAATGTTTAGATCAGGATTTGGTAAGAAGAAAAATCAGCGCGTGACCGCTTCGTGGTCGTAGCGTTCCCAGCCCTTCGGGCCGAGATGCTCCTGCGGCATGAAGCGCATTTTATAGTTCATCTTGCGCGAGCCGTTGACCCAGTAGCCGAGATAGACATGGGGCAAGCCCATGGCCCGGGCGCGGGCGATATGGTCGAGGATCATGAAGGTGCCGAGCGAACGGTCCTCGAACTCGGGATTGAAGTAGGAATAGACCATCGACAGGCCATCGGCCATCTTGTCGGTCAGCGCCACGGCGATCAGCTCGCCCTGGCCCTTGCCGGTGATGAATGTGTCGGGGCCGCGGCGCCGGTATTCGATCACCTTGGTGTCGACATGGGTATCCTCGACCATCATGGCGTAGTCGAGCACCGTCATGTCGGACATGCCGCCGCGGCGATGGCGAGCGTCGAGATAGCCGCGAAACAGCGAATACTGCTCGGTCGACGGCTGCGCGTCGTGCATGGCGCCGATCAGATCGGAATTGCGCTGGATCACCCGCTTCATGTTGCGGCTGGCGGTGAACTCCTGCGCCAGGATGCGCACCGAGACGCAGGCGCGGCAGGTCTCGCAGGCGGGACGGTAAGCGATGTTCTGCGAGCGCCGGAAACCGCCTTGCGTCAACAGATCGTTCATCTCCGGCGCCTTGTCGCCGACCAGATGCGTGAACACCTTGCGTTCGAACTGGCCCTCGAGATACGGGCACGGCGATGGCGCGGTCAGGAAGAACTGCGGCGACTGGGTCGGATGGTGCGTCATCGAACCTTGGGAACACTCCTGCGAATCGCTCTACCTTTGGCTTGGCTGGCGAAAAATTCAACAGGATTGTGAAGGCGGGGTTGAACGGACCCCTTCACATTTGCGCACAAATGCCTGTTGGCGTCGGTTGGACGCCGGTTCAACGGTCGCTGCGGCTGACGACCGTGCCAAGCAGCAGGTCGTGCAGTGTGCGCTTGCGATCGGAAAACAGCGTCACCAGGAGGACGAGCGGCGTCAGGATGACCGTGCTCGCCCAGAACAGCACCGAATGGACAACGGCGGTGAGGCCGTCGATACGGCTGCCGTCGAGACGATCGAGCCGAATGCCCATCATCTTCATGCCTGATGTGGCCTGGTTGCGACCGCCCAGCGTGTTCCAGATGTAGAGAATGGCGACCGCCGGCACGAGGATGGAATACAGCGCCCAGCCAAGACCGAATGTCAAAAGGCCAAGCACGGCCACCAGGATCGCGAACGGAATGGTGAGCAGCGCCACGATGCAATAGTCGATTATGAAGGCCAGGATGCGCCGCGTGCGCACACCGTCATAGGCCCTGACGTCGTCGAGCCTGCTGGTGATGATTTCGCCGTCAAGTACGCGCGCGTTCATGTCATGTCCTCGTAACAGGCGCCACGCTAGGGTGCGCCGCCACTGAAATGGTGAAGACCGCGGGCGGAATCAAGATCGGTTCGTCCATCGGTCCGGGTCGGCAGTGTGGCGCGGTTGAGCCGATTGAATTTGGTGGACGGATGGCGTTAGCTTGCTGCGGCGCAACAAGACGCCGAGGGGACGGGGTTACATGGATTACGACATGCTGGTCATCGGCAGCGGCCCTTCCGGGCGCCGCGCCGCGGTGCAATCGGCAAAGCTCGGCAAATCGGTGCTGGTGGTCGACAGGGGCCGGCGCCTCGGCGGCGTCTCGGTGCACACCGGCACCATCCCGTCGAAGACGCTGCGCGAGACGGTGCTGAACCTGTCCGGCTGGCGCGAGCGGGGCTTTTACGGCCGCGGCTACCGGGTCAAGCAGGACATCTCCATCGCCGACCTGGTCGAGCGGCTGCACAAGACGCTCGACCACGAGGTCGAGGTGCTGCAGCACCAGTTTATGCGCAACGCCGTCAAAAGCGTCCGCGCCATGGCGAAATTCGTCGGCCCAAACAAGGTCAGCCTGACGGCAGACAATGGCGACTACTCGGAGGTTGGTTTCACCAATGCGCTGATCGCGGTCGGCACCAGGCCGCACCGGCCGCGCGACGTGCCTTTCGACAAGATCCGCGTCTTCGACAGCGATGAGATGCTGGAACTCGACCATCTGCCGCGCACGCTGACGGTGATCGGCGCCGGCGTCATCGGCGTTGAATATGCGACGATCTTTTCGGCGCTCGACGTACCGGTGACGCTGGTGGAGCCGCGCAACACCATCCTCGATTTCGTCGACCGCGAGATCGTCGACGACTTCATCCACCAGATGCGCGACCGCGGCATGACCATTCGCCTCGGCAGTACGGTCAAGGAAATCGTCTCAAAACCCGACTATGCCGAAGTGACGCTCGCCGATGGCCGCACCATCCGCTCCGAGATCGTGCTTTACGCCGCCGGCCGCAGCGGCAATCTCGGCAGCCTCGGCCTCGACGTGGTCGGCATCGAGGCCGATTCCCGGGGCCGCATCAAGGTCGATCCGCAGACCTTCCAGACCAGTGCGCCCAACATCTATGCCACCGGCGACGTCATCGGTTTCCCCAGCCTTGCCTCGACATCGATGGAGCAGGGCAGGGTGGCCGCCTGCCACGCCTTCGGCGTGCAACTGCCACCGCCGCCGGAAACCTTCCCCTATGGCATCTACGCCGTGCCGGAAATCTCCACCGTTGGTCAGTCGGAGGAGCAGGTGCGCGAGAGCGGCGCTGCTTATGAAGTCGGTCTGGCGCGGTTCCGCGAAACCTCGCGCGGCCACATAATGGGCGTCAACTCCGGCTTTCTGAAACTGCTGTTCTCGGTCGAAACGCGCCGCCTGCTCGGCGCCCACATCGTCGGCGAAGGCGCCACCGAACTTATCCATATCGGCCAGGCGGTGATCAACCTCGGCGGCACGGTTGATTTCTTCGTCAACAACACCTTCAACTATCCGACGCTGGCCGAAGCCTACAAGATCGCCGGGCTCGATGCTTGGAACCGGATGGGACAGGGCTAGGCGACGAGCATCTGCTCAGCTGTTCCGCCGGGCGCCGATGCGGTCTACCGGAGGTCTCCTAGCCTGCCTGGCGTGCGACCAATGCTGGTCCCGCAAGCCACTGCCGGACGATGGCGGCATCCGGGTCGCCGATTTCGTGACCTGAAGGCACGATGCGCGCATCGACCTCGGCGCCATGTTTGTTGAGCAGCGTCACCAGTGGCGGCGCAAACGGCCCGTAGGTCTCATCGGCGGCACCGGCGACAATCAGGACGCGCGTTCCGGTCAGATTGGTTGCCGGCGCATCGTCAAGCACGGGCATTGCTCTCAGCAACGCCGCTTTTCGGACGAGGCCGGAGTTGAGCAGCATCAGGCTGGAAACCAGATTGGCGCCGTTGGAATAGCCGAGGAAAGTCGCCCGGGCGAGGTCGAGCCCGTGGCGCTTTGCGGCCTCGCTTGCGAAGGCGGCAAAGTACGATGTTTCGGCACGGATGCTCGCCTGTTCGAAACTGGTCGGCGTGATCCGCTCGAACCAGCGGAAGCCGTCTTCTTGGCGGATGCGGCCACGCACCGCGACCAGCGTGGCGTTAGGGGCGATCTGCCTCGCAATCGGGACCATCGTCGTTTCGTCGACACCCGATCCGTGCAGTAAAAACAGGCTCTCGCCGCCGGCATTCTCCGGCTTGAGGAGGCGGTAGGGAAAGGCCAGATCCTGGTGCAGAAAGGCGTTCTCGTCGCTATATCGATGCACGCTCATATCTCGTTGTTTTCACGGAGACATTGGTCCTTTGCCAGCTTCAAAACGGAATATTTTCACGCTCCGCCAAATGTGATTGCAACAGGCTCATTTCAGACCGTTTCTGCGCCGATATGCTCCCTGCGGGAGGAATCGAAGCGGTGTGCGCCGATGGTCGCATCCCGGCATGAACAACGCGAGCATCCTTGCTCTCCTTTGAGGCCTTTTGTCGATGACCCTGCCAGTCCCGCCCGATCGCGCCCCGCGTATCGCCGATCGCGCTCCGCGTATCGCCGATCGCGCTCCGCGTATCCCCGATCGCGACACGCGCATTGACGTGTTCCGTGCGCTCGCACTCCTGACCATCTATATCGACCACGTGCCGGGCACCGTCTTCGAAACGCTGACCTACAAGAATTTCGGATTCTCGGACGCGGCGGAAGCCTTCGTGCTGATTTCCGGCATGTCGGTCGCACTCGCCTATGGCAACAAGTTCCAGCCGGGCGGCCGGCTGCTGGCGATGTTGAAGATGTGGCGCCGGGCCGGCGTGCTTTACAGTGCCCACATCGTCACCACCATGGTTGTGATGGCGTTGTTCTGCGCCGCGGCGGTGTACGGCCGGCGGCCGGAACTGCTCAAGCTGATCAACATCGAGCCGCTGATGAAGAACACGCCGGAGGTCATGATCGGCATTGTCACGCTCGGCCACCAGCTTGGCTACAACAACATTTTGCCGGTCTATGCGGCGCTGCTGTTGATGGCGCCGCTTTTCCTGCTCTTCGTCAGCTACCGGCCGCTCCCGGCGCTGGTCTTTTCCGGCGCGCTGTGGCTTGCCGCCGGCCTCTGGCAGATCGCGCCGCCGAACTATCCCGAGCCCGGCTTCTGGTTCCTCAACCCGCTGTCCTGGCAATTCCTGTTCAACATCGGCCTTGCCGGCATGCTGCATGTCAGGCGCGGCGGCACGTTCCCGGTGAACCGCTGGCTGGTGGGCGCCGCGGCGACCTATGTCGCGGCAGCGGCGGTCTGGGTGCACAGCCCGCTCTGGGGCGAGATAACATGGTTTAACCTGCCCGTGGTGATCGGCGGCTTCGACAAGACGTTCCTGTCGCTGCCGCGGCTCCTGCACATACTGGCGGTGAGCTATCTGATCGTCGCCCTGCCGGCTTTCTCGAACCTGTTCTGTCTCAGCCCGGATCACCCGCTAGCGCTGCTCGGCAAGCGCTCCTTGCCGGTGTTCCTCGCCGGCACGCTGATCGCCATGGCGGCGCAGGTGATGAAGCTGATCAATCCGGGCGGCTTTGCCTATGACGCCTTGCTGATTTCGGCCGGCATCGCCATGCAATTCGCGCTCGCCTTCTATCTTGAGTGGCTGTCCGGCATCGGGTTGGGCAAAAAGCCGGTTCGCAAAGAAGCGCCAGCCGTTCACCAGACCTTCGGCATGCCCGCGATGCCAAGGCTAAGCCGGTGATCCCACATCAGCCGCCTAGCTAGCAGGCGAGGGGCCGGACGACCCCCGCACCACAAGATCGACCGGCAGCAATTGCCGGTGCTGCGAGCCGTCATTTTCGAGGATCGCCTTGACGGCCAGCCGGCCCATCTCGGCGATCGGCTGGGCGACAGTGGTTAGTGGCGGCTCGGAGTCGGCGCCTTCCGGCACGCCGTCGAAGCCGACGATTGACACATCGCCCGGCACGGCAATGTTACGCTCGCGCAGCCAGTCGAGCGCATGCAGCGCGATCTTGTCCGACATGGCCAGGATTGCCGTCGGCGTCTGCGGCAGCGCGAAAATATGATCGAGGCCGGCCCGCACGCTCGCCTCGTCATTGAGGGTTTCGTAGATTGGCACTTGCGAGACGTCGATGCCGAAGCGGGAGAGCTCGCCGAAATAGCCACGCAGACGGTCGCGTGTGCCCGAGTAGAGGGATGTCGTCTCGACTTGCTCCTGCGTGACGGGACCAAAGCCAGCGTCGGCAGATTCCAGGGCGAGGACGGCAAAGCTGCGATGGCCGAACTCGGCCAGATGGCGCGCCGCCAGACCCGCGCCGGCGACGTTGTCGACGCCGATCGCAGCGACCGCCTCATTTTCCGAATCGAGATCAAGCGCCACGAAAGGCAGTTTGCGTTCGCGCGCCAGTTCGACCAGCCGCGACCCACCCTCGATGCAGAACACGATGAAGCCGTCGACCAGGGCGCTCTGGATGTTCCAGGCGAGCTGCTCGCTGTTGGCGGCCGAGACCAGCGAAATTCCGGCGCCGGTGGCGTCGCAGGCCTGCGAAATGCTGGCCATCATGACGCGGGCAAAGGGATCGTCGAAGAAATAGGACAATGGTTCCGCCGTTGCCACGCCGATGGCGTTGACCTTGCCGGCGCGCAGCAGCCGGCCCTTGGGATCCGGGCCGGCATAGCCCATCGCTTCCGCCGCCGCCTTGACCCGCTCGCGGACCTCTTCGCGCACGATCTCCGGGCGAGCGAACACGTTGGACGCGGTACCGTGCGAGACCCCGGCCGCCTTGGCGATGTCGGCAAGCCGCACTGGTCTCGTCTTGCCGGAGGTCAATGCCGTCATTTTCGTCTCCTGAACCGGAGCCTGTTTAGCACTTTCGTTGGATCGGTTCAAATTTTCCCTTGATCGGACGGCGGAGAGGGTCTATATTTGAATCGATCCAAGGGATTCATTAAGTACAACTTGGATCGATTCAAGAGGAGGGTGCCATGCATCCCGTGAATTATCTGTTCGAAGACATCTACGGCAATGATTGGGGCATAGTCTCCGACGCCGCCACCCGCAGGCGCCGCGACAAGGTCGGGCCGTGGAGGCGTGACCTGCAATACCTTGTGAAACGCAAGCGCAGCTGATCGGCCAGACATTTTCGTGCCAGCTGATTGGATCGATTCAAGTTCTTGAAGAGGAGAACGAACATGCATCCCGTGAAACATCTGTTCGAAGACATTTATCGCAATTACTGGGGTATCTCGCCTGCCACGGAGCAGCCGCAACGGCGGCGGCCGACCAAGCCTGCCAAGCGCAACCGCGACCTGCTGCCGGAAAGCCGGCAGGATTAAATCTGCGATATTTGATGGGGCAGGGTTCTTGCCCCGTCAGGTCCGTTGTCGCACGAGCGCCGAGGCCGCGATCACCAGCCAGCCCGCGATGAGCAAGGTGCCGCCGATCGGCGCCGACATCGGGAACAGCCGCGATCCCACGAAATCCCGTGCCAGCAGATCGCCGCAGAACAGAACAAGCCCGACGAGCAGCACCAGGCTGCCGATCCGCAAGATCCGGCTTGCGCCGGCGAGGCCGACGGCCAAAAACACCGGCGCATGCATGAGCAGGAAGGATGCGGCCGTGCCGACGAACGCGCCGCCGAGATGCGCTGAAGCCGCCGACAGCGCCACGCCCGCCGCGCCGGCAATGCCGCCGGCGAAAACGAGGATGCGCGCGCTGTTTGCTGGTGCTGACTCGGCGATGCTCATGTCTCGGGCTCCGTGATTGACGATAGGCGGCGCGACCTGTCTGTCAGGATTTTTCCGATATCGCCAGCATGTCGCGCGTGCGGCGCGCCTGGGCCAGCCAATTATACGCGGCACCGCCCGCCATCAGCAACGACGTGCCGAGAAACACCGCGCGCATGCCGAAATGGCCGCCGACGAAGCCGCCCAGCAGCGGCCCCGCAACCTGGCCGACATATTGCGCCGAGATTGCCAGGCCCAGCACATTGCCGCCGACCCCATCGGGAACATTGTGGCGGATGACGCTGGTGATGCAGGGCAACAGCCCGCCCAGCACCAGACCCATAAGGAACCGCAGCCCGACCAACTGCCAGCTCTCGGTGACGAAGGCCTGCGGTATCAACAGCAGCGCCGAGACGGCCAGCGATGCGACGATGACGTTCCAGTGGCCGATGCGGTCGGCGAGTTTGCCCAACCGTGACGCCGACAGGATGGCGCCGAGTGCGGCCGCCGACATGACGACACCTGAGACCAGGGTCACCCGGCTTGCGTCCGCGACCAGTTGCTGGACGTAGACGGTGATGATCGGCTCGATCGACATGTTGGCGAAGGTGAACAGCATGCCGGTCGCCAGCATGGCCACGACAGGGCGTTTGTCGGGGATCTGCGCCCAACCGCCCTTTGGTTTCTCCTCGCGTTTTGCCTGTACTGGCGGGCGAGGCATCTCCTTTATCAGGAACGTCGTCGCCAGCGCCGCCAGGAAAATGACGCCGCCGGCGATGAGGAAGGTAGCGCGAATACCGATCAATGGCGGCAGCGCACCGCCAAGCAACGGGCCGACCAGGGAGCCTGCGGTGATGCCGGCCGACAGCACGCCAAGCGCCCAGCCGGAGCGCTCCTTCGGCGTCTGCATGGCGACAAGGATCGTCGAGCCTGAGGAATAACCGCCGGCAAAGCCGATCAACAGGCGCAAAAGCACCAATTGCCAGACGGTCTGCACCATGCCGGTCAGCGACATGCAGATCGCCATGCCGAAACTGGCGCGCACCAGCATCACCTTGCGGCCATAACGGTCACCCAGCCGTCCCCACAGTGGCGCGACAAGGGCGGCGGCAAGGAAGGTGGCGCCGAAAGCGATGCCGGACCATTGCACGATCGCCGCGTGGCCCACGGCGCCCAGCTGTTCGACATAGAGCGGCAGGAACGGCAGCAGCAACGTCATCGCCACAAGCGTGCTGAACGATCCGGCAAAGCACACGAAGAGGTTGCGCCGCCAATGAATGTTGTAGGTGGAAGGCGCTTCGGCGGCCCGCGCTGCACTGTCCTGCGGCATGTCCTGTCCTGTCCGCTTGCTGCGGATACCATTTTGGGATACCAACTTGGTACCCTCATGGACGCAAAGCCCGGCTGCTGTCAATCAGGCGCTCTCAATGTGATCGGCAAGACCAACGGGCAAGGCCGATCGCCAGCAATGGAAGCAACTATGTCGCAGATGCACATCGTCGAAAAAGCGCTTCGCGAGATGATCCTTGGCCTCGAGGTCGGTCCTGGCGAGCGGCTGACGGAGCGCTGGATCGAGAGCCGCTTCGGCGCCTCGCGTACGCCGGTCAGGGCAGCCCTGCTGCGGCTGGAGACGGAAGGGCTTATCTGCCGCGACGGGCGCGGCTGGACCGTGTCGCCGATCAACCTTGCCGAACTGGAACAGATCGCTGTGTACCGCGAAGCGGTCGAGGTCGCGGCGGTCAGGCTGACTTCGGCGCTGGCCGACAGGAGCGCAGCCGATGTCATCGAGGCGATGCTGGATTCCTGCGACACTGCCACGCCGCGCGAGGAATGGCACCGCGTCGGCATGGATTTCCATATCGAACTGGCGCGGCTCTCCGGCAACGAGTTCCTGTTTCGGGCCGTGCGCGATGCCATGACGCGCCTGTCGCGGGCGCGCTGGCTGGAGGTGCGCGACGAGGCGGCCCTTGGCCGCGCCTGGAGCGAGCATCACGCCATTCTGGCGGCGGTGCGGGCCGGCGATGCCGATGCGGCGGCGGCGCGACTTTCGGCCCATATCGCCGGCAGCCGCGACCGCCTGGTGACGTCGTTGCACAATGACCGGCGCGGCCTGCGCGCCAGGGGTTTTGCCGTCGTCGCCGCTTGATACTGGTCACGAAAACGAAAGAACGCCGTCGCGATCCGCTTTCGGCCTCGCTTCGCGGACGCCGATGGCGTAAGAGGCGGCCATGGAAAACAACCGATTTGAAACACCCGTGACCGTTAAGTCGGGCACGGAGGGAAGCACTCAGCTCTTGCGTACGGTGCGCGAGGCTTCCGATTACCTGCTCAACAGCTGGCCCGGCAAGCGCAGCCCCAAGCACCGCGAAGCGCTGCAGGCCTGCCATGACGCGCTGGCCGGCGACAAGCCGGCGATGATTGCAAGACGCGCCTTCATCGCCGCCGCGCGCGAGGTCAACGTCTTCGTCAGCGACAAGGCCCCGGCCTGATCACATCGGCCTGATCAGACCGGCATTTTGCCAGGATCCGGCCCGTTTCGCGGGCCGGTGATCCTGTCTTGCCTATTTTTCTGTCTCGGTGTCGGTTTTCGAACTTGCCTCGTTCTCAGGCTCGGCGCGCTCCTTGGCCGCGACCTTGGCGGCGAGCTTCTCCGCCTTCTTGGCGGCCTTCTGCCGGTCGCGCTCTTTGCGTTCCTGACCGTAATTCGGTGGTCGAGCCATATCGTTTCCTTTCGCTGTGCCTGATCCTGCCTAGAAGCATTGGCCGGCAAACACAACAGCGCCGCGAGGGCAGATGCCAGCGGTTCTGGACTTGCGTGATGGCGAACACAATGGTTTAGAAAAGGCTGCGGGACAGTTGCTGGAGCCGCCGCCGACCGATTTCGAATCAAAACGACCGATGGCCACGCTTCAAAGAAACGCACAGAAGCTGATCTACTATGCGCGCAACGCCATGCGCGACATCGCGCCGCCGGTTCTTTTCCGGCGCCGGCTCGGCCGGCTGCTCGATCAGGCCAGGCTTTCCGACGCATCGGTCCGCCAGCGGCTCAATTACTACAACACGCTGCGGGAGCCTTTTAGCCCCAGCCCCGAGGCCGTGCCGGTCAGCCGGCTGCCGTCGGACCGCAGCATGTACTATTACGATCTGAAGGAGTTCACCCGTTATTTCGACCCAGATCTGCGCATCGACCTGGAATTCGGCGACGTCATCGAAGTGCCGAAGATGCCGTCGATCGTCAAGGATCGGCCGATAGCGGGCGACAACGGCAACGGCGTCCTGTTCAAGCTGAACAAGTTCCGTCATTTCTACATGCCGGCCGACGATGTCGCCTTCGCCGACAAGCATCCGCTCGTCGTTTGGCGCGGCGAACTCAACAATCCGATCCGCACCTTGTTGCTGGATGCAGCCCGCAATCTGCCGTTCTGCGATGTCGGCACGCCGAGGGCGACAGCACCTGCGGAATACCGCAAGCCCTATCTCAGCATCGATCAGCAGCGCCGCTACCGCTACATCATCTCGCTCGAAGGCAATGATGTCGCGACCAATCTGAAATGGATCATGAGCTCGAACTCGCTCTGCCTGATGCCGCTGCCGACTTACGAGACCTGGTTCGCCGAGGGGCAGCTCGAGCCCGATGTCCATTATGTGCCGCTGGCGCCCGACTTCAGCGATCTGGCCGAGCGGGTGCATCATCTCGAGCAGCATCCGGCCGAGGCCCAGCGCATCGTTGCGGCGGCCAACGCCTATTGCCGCAAATTCGCCGACGAGCGGGCCGAGCAGGCGATCTGCCTGCTCGTGCTCTACAAATATTTCGTGCTCAGCGGCCAGATCGAGCCCGATCCGCAGGTCTGGCGGTTTATCGCGGGCTAGCGGCTTCCGGCGCCCTTAAGTCAGATGACGCTGCGGTCCATAACCAGATCGGCCGGGCCGAAGCGGTCCTTCGCCGTAAACTGCTGGTGCCAGTAGGGATAGAGCACCGGCGGCCGGCTGACGGCATCGAGACGCTGGCGTTCATCAAAGGACAGCGTCAGGCTTGCCGCGGCGAGATTGTCTTTCAACTGGGCCTCGTTGCGTGCGCCGATCACCAGCGAACTGACGGCCGGCCGGCCAAGCAGCCAAGCCAGCGCCACCTGGGCCGCCGAGACGCCGCGAGTGGCGCCGATGTCGACCAGCACGTCGACGATCCGCCACAGCCGGCCCTCGTCGCGGATCGGCGGTTCCGACCAGCCGCCGATCTGGCGCGCCGTCGGACTGTCGCGGCGGTATTTGCCCGACAGCAGGCCGCCGGCGAGCGGGCTCCACACCAGCACGCCAAGGCCCTGGTCGACCGAGATCGGCAAGAGCTCATACTCGGCCTCGCGTGCTTCCAGCGTGTAGTGGATCTGCTGGGTGACGAAACGCGGCTGGTGCTGGCTGTCGCTGATGCCGAGCGCCTTCATGACCTGCCAGCCGGAATAGTTGGAGCAGCCGACATAGCGGATTTTGCCCTGGGCAACCAGCGTGTCGAGCGCGGAGATGGTTTCCTCGAGCGGTGTCGCGCCGTCCCATTCGTGCAGGAAATAGATGTCGATGACATCGGTCCTGAGGCGCTTCAGGCTCTTCTCGCATTCGCGGATCAGATGATGGCGCGACAGGCCTTCGTCATTGGGGCCCTTGCCGATCCGCATGCGCGCCTTGGAGGCGATCAGCACGTCGTTCTTGCGCTTGCCGCCGAGCGCCTCGCCGATGATCTCTTCCGACAGACCGTTGGAATAGACATTGGCGGTGTCGATGAGATTGATGCCGGCATCGATGCAAGTGTCGATGATGCGCGAGGCCTCCGCGAGATCGGAATTGCCGACGGCAGCGAACGGCCCGCTGCCGCCGAAGGTCATGGTTCCCAAGGTCAGCGCCGAAACTTTCAAGCCGGAACGGCCAAGCGTGCGGTATTCCATGTCAGATCCTCGTAGTTTTGGTGGGGAGGTGGTTTTAGCAGGAAAGGGCGGGGAAGCCCGAACGGGTCCGCCATTTGTAGGACAATTTGAGCGGCTTGTCCCATCCCAGGGCGATGGATCGGCAATGCTCGCTGGTTTGCAGTGATGACCGGCTGGCCGGCGGCTTGCAATAAAACCGTCATTGCCGGCCTATATCAAGTCGGCTCAGGGTTTCATGTCAGCCGGCAAGCGGAGCAGTGGAAATGAATGAGCTAAAGCAGAATTCTGCGGCCAGGGATTGGCTGGAAGCCGAACTCGCCGACACGCTCGATGAGGACTATGAGCTGGAAATCTCGGAGCCGGCGCTGTCGCTGGAGATCGCCAAGATCTACAAGAACGCGCATCCGCCGTCGATCGATCGCATGCAGTATTTCCGCGACCTGATCGGCTTGCAGTCGGAACTGATCAAGCTGCAGTCCTGGGTTGCCTACCACAAGAAGAAGCTGGTGGTGGTTTTCGAGGGCCGTGATTCCGCCGGCAAGGGCGGCGTCATCAAGCGCATCACCCAGCGCCTCAACCCGCGCATCTGCCGCGTCGTGGCGCTGCCGGCGCCGACCGAGCGCGAAAAGTCACAATGGTATTTCCAGCGCTACGTGCCGCATCTGCCGGCCGGCGGCGAGATCGTGCTGTTCGACCGCTCCTGGTACAACCGCTCCGGCGTCGAGCGGGTGATGGGCTTTGCCGAACCCGATCAGGTCGAAGAGTTCTTCCGCGATGTGCCGGAGTTCGAACGCATGCTGGTCCGCTCCGGCGTCACGCTGGTCAAATACTGGTTCTCGATCACCGACGAGGAACAGCAGATGCGCTTCATGATGCGCATCCACGATCCGATGAAGCAGTGGAAGCTGTCGCCGATGGACCTGCAGTCGCGCGTGCGCTGGGAGCAGTACACCAAGGCCAAGGAAGAGACGTTTGCCCGCACCAACATCCCAGAGGCACCGTGGTACATCGTCGAAGGCAACGACAAGAAGCGGGCGCGGCTGAACTGCATCGACCATCTCCTCAAACAGCTGCCCTATGAGGACGTGCCGCACGAAGAAATCACGCTGCCCGAGCGGGTGTTCAACCCGGAGTACGAGCGCCAGGTCCTGCCGCGCGAGCTTTACGTGCCGGAGAAGTATTGAGCACTTTTCCTTCTCCCCGTTTCACGGGGAGAAGGTGCCTGAAGGGCGGATGAGGGGCAGCGCCGGCATCGACGAATTCACAGCCGTCGGACGCTGCTAACCTCCAAAAGCAGCGCTGCCCCTCATTGCCTGCCGGGCATTTCTCCCCGCAAAACGGGGAGAAAGAAGCCTGCGCCTGTTACTTCGCCACTATACCCGCTTGATCGTCACATGCGTGGCGAGCGCCGTGGCCACCTGCTCGGTGCACTGGTAACCCAGCTTCAGCATATCCAGCCCGGCAAACAGGCTCTCGCCCCTCCCGAGCAACACTGGCGACACAGCCAGATGCAACTCGTCGATGAGCTTCTCCTTGAGATATTGCCGGATAGTGGAAACGCCGCCGCCGACGCGGACATCCTTGCCGCCGGCCGCAGCCTTTGCTTGTTCGAGCGCGGCGTGGATGCCGCCGGTAACGAAGCGGAAAATGGTGCCGCCTTCCATCACAATGGGGTCGCGCTTGTGATGGGTCAGCACGAAGGTCGGCACGTGATAGGGCGGGTTGTTGCCCCACCAGCCCTTCCAGTTCTCATCCGGCCATTCGCCGCGGATCGGGCCGAACATGTTGCGGCCGAGGATCCAGGCGCCGACATTGTCGAAGCTGCGGACGGTGAACCGGTCGTCCACATCGGTGCTGCCGCCATCCTTGCCGACCATCTCGTGGAAGGTGCGGGTGCCGGTCATCCATTTGTGCAGATCTTCGCCACCAACGCCGAGCGGATTTTGCAGGTCCTGGTCAGGACCGGCGCCGAAACCGTCGAGCGACAAGGTGAAGGCATTGACGCGCAGTTTGGACATGGAAGACTCCCTTTGGTGACCAGTTGTGATTTGCAATCAGTACTCAAACTGATTGCATTTTGCAACTAGTATTTTTAGAGGCAAACCGATCTGTGGAATGCGCAGGGACTCAAGCCGCCACGCGCTTCGGCATCACCGCAAACGGGCTGAGCCCAAGCCAGATCTGCATCTTGCCGGCGACGTCGAGATCGCCGGTCAGGCTGATCTTGTCGCGTTCCTTGTGAACTGTCGTCAGCCCCATCCAGATCGAGGTCATGGTGCACAGATCGGTCGAGACGTAGAGATCGACGTCGAAGCCCGGATCGTACCAGCAAAGATCGACCTCGCCCTGCTTTTCGACGATCAGCCACCACGATCGTTTTGACGCCGGCAGGTCATGGTACAGGAATTGTATCACGGTGCGCCCGTCCGGCAGCGGATTGGGGTTCAGATTGCGCCGCATGTCCCACATCAGCAGCGACGGATCGAGGTTTTTGAGCGACAGCCTGGCCTCGACCCATTTCTGGCCCCAAAACCCCATCGCCTCGACAACCGGGCGCAAATCCCGGCCCGCCTCGGTCAGCCGGTATTCGAACACGCCCTTCTCGGTCGCGATCTCGGTCCGCTCGACGATGCCGCCGGCCTCGAGGTCCTTGAGCCGTTGCGACAGAAGGGTTGGCGACATTTTCGGCACGCCGCGGCGCAAATCGTTGAAGCGGGTCGATCCCGCCACCAGTTCGCGCAGCAGCACCATGGTCCAGCGTGTGCAGAGCAGCTCGGCGGCCATGGAGAGCGGGCAGAATTGCTTGTAACCGGCTTGTGTCATGTGGTGAGCTCCAAAAGATGTTGCCGGACCTTATTCAGAAAACCTGAGTTCAGCCAGTACAGAAGCTGTACTGGCACCCCCGGTACAGTTCTGTGACTGGAGCGGTCCGGCGCCGCCATGCGAGGCAGCGGTCACGTCACCGGGCAGTCCGGTGCCGATCCATGAGGAGTTGGACAATGACCGCTTACGTGATCGCAGACATCAAGGTGAAGGACGACAAATGGGTGCCGGCCTATGCCGCTTCGGTGCATGACCTCGTCCACAAGCATGGCGGCAAGTATCTCGCCCGCAGCGGCAATGTGAAGACGCTGGAGGGCAAGCCGCTCGACACCAGCCTGATCGCCATCATGGCGTTTCCGTCGGCAAAGGCAGCCGAAGCCTTCACCAACGATCCGCAATACGCTCCGTTTGTGGCGGAGCGCCGGAAGGGCAGCGACAGCCGCTTCCAGCTGATCGACGATACCGATCTCGCCGGAACGATTCCTTATTTGCCAAAGGCGTGAGGAAAAGCCGGAACCCGGAGCATCCAGGTTCCGGCTAACCCTTCAGCATCTGCGCCACTTCCGGCGCGAAGTAAGTCAGGATGCCGTCGCAGCCGGCGCGCTTGAAGGCGAGCAGCGATTCCAGCATCGCCTTTTCGCCGTCGATCCAGCCATTGGCGGCCGCCGCCTTGATCATCGAATATTCGCCCGAAACCTGGTAGGCGAAGGTCGGCATCTGGAACTCGTCCTTCAGCCGCCGGATAATGTCGAGATAGGGCAGGCCAGGCTTGACCATCAGCATGTCGGCGCCCTCGGCGAGGTCCTGCTCGGCCTCGCGCACCGCTTCGTCGGAATTGGCGTGGTCGAGATAATAGGTCTTTTTGTCGCCCTTGAGCAGGCCGGCGGTGCCGACCGCCTCGCGGTAGGGGCCATAGAAGGCGGAGGCGAATTTCGTCGCATAGGACATGATCGCCACATCCGAAAAACCGTTGGCGTCGAGTGCGTCGCGAATGGCGCCGATGCGGCCGTCCATCATGTCGGACGGCGCGATGATGTCGGCGCCGGCCGCCGCCTGGATGACGGCCGCGGCGGTCACCTGTTCCACCGTCTCGTCATTGACGATGATGCCGTCGCGCAAGATGCCGTCATGGCCGTGCGAGGTGAACGGATCGAGCGCGGCATCGGTGATGATGCCGATCTCCGGCACCGCGTCCTTGATGGCGCGGGTGGCGCGGTTGACGATGTTTTCCGGGTCGAGGATGTGCGATCCCGTCAGGTCGCGCAGGCTGAGTTCAACATTGGGGAAGGTGGCGATCGCCGGAATGCCGAGCTTAGCGGCCCGCTCGGCCTCCTTGACGGCGAGGTCCAGCGACAGGCGGAATACGCCGGGCATGGCGGCGATCGGCTCGCGCGTGTTCTTGCCGTCGATCACGAAGATCGGCCAGATCAGATCGTTCACCGTAAGCCGGTTTTCCTGCACCAGGCGGCGCGACCAGTCGGCCTTGCGCATGCGCCGCAAGCGGCGGCTGCCGGTGATCTCGTCGACGCTGCGCGCACCGCCGGGCTTTGCCGGCGCGAATTTGTTGCTCGTCGCGGGGGTGAATTTGTTCATCGCAAAAACTCCGGGTCGAGGCGGCTTTTACCACGAGGCCTTGCCGCTGACCAATGCGACACGATTGTGCCAGTCGATAACGCGCTGCTTACGGCTTCGGCGGCCACGCCAGCTCGGGGCCGGTTTTGGAGAACGACACATTGTTGGTGAAGATGCTCTTCGGGGCAAGCCGGATCAGGCGCCCGTCCGGATGGCCGATGTCGGCGACATTGTCGATGAACCAGCGGTTCCAGGTCGCCTCCGGGCCGAGATATTTGTGCAGCAGCCGTTTGAAGCGGTTCGGCGCCATCGGCTCGATGGTGGCGGAGCCGCGCAGGCCGAGATGCAGCAGGATGCCGGCCTCATTGTCGAAATGGACGATCTCCACGGCGCAGCGCGGGTCGCGTTCGAGGTGTTTGACAGCACTTGCCCCGGTCGAGCCGAGCAGCCAGATCGCAGCGTCCTCCCAGATGAACCATATCGGCGCGTTGCGCGGCGCGCCGTCAGCGGTCACGGTCGCCAGATTGGCCATCAGCGGGCGGCTGAGAACATCATCCGGGTCGAACTTTTTCGGCATCCCCCAGCTACGGTTCGGCGCCGCGGTTTCAAGCGTCATGCGTTGTCCCTGCATCAGAAGAAAGGCTGTTTTGCCCGGCAATTTTGCGCGCATTTCTGCCGGGGGCAAAGCACGGTCGCGTTGCCTTGCGAAAATCCAAACCGCACCCGCCGGTTGACGCACCCATGCGCCACCTTTAGCACTTCAGTCCCGCAGGCGCGGGGAGGGATTCTCTGACGATGGATTTTGGCGGCGGCGACGAGATCCGCTTCGAACGGTTGGGCAAGGCAGGCGTCGTCACGCTGACGCGGCCGCAGGCGCTCAATGCGCTGACACATCGCATGATCAAGGCGCTGGACAAGGCGCTCGACGCTTTTGAACGCGATACCGGCGTCGATGTCGTCATCGTCAAGGCCGAGGGCAGGGCGTTTTGCGCCGGCGGCGACATCATGCACGTCTACGAGGCCCGCGCCGTGAAGCCGCCGGTCGAGTTCTTCGCCGACGAATACCGGCTCAACGCCCGCATCAACAGTTACAAAAAGCCCTATGTCGCGCTGATCGACGGGATCGTGATGGGCGGCGGCGTCGGCATCTCGTTCCACGGCTCGCAGCGCGTGCTGACCGAGAACGCCCAGTTCGCCATGCCCGAAGTCGGCATCGGTTTCTTCCCCGATGTCGGCGGCAGCCATCTTCTGCCCGACCTTGGCGGCAGCTTCGGCATGTATCTGGCGCTGACCGGCAACCGCATTCGCTATGGCGATGCGCTGTGGTCTGGCCTGGCCACCCACACCATCAAGGCCGCTGACCAGGCTGCCTTTCTTGACCGGCTCTGCGCCAATGGCGATCCGGAATCGGTGCTGCGCGGCTTTTTCGTGCCGGCCAGGCGCGAGACCGGCCAGCCGGTGCTAGAAGCCATTGCCCGGCATTTTTCCCAACCCTCGCTCGCCGAAATCCTCGATAGCCTGGAGCGGGCGGCCGGCGCCGACGAGTTTGCCGCCAAGACGCTGGCCACCATCCGCACCCGCTCGCCCACCAGCCTCAATGTCGCCTGGCGCCAGATCAGCGCCGGGCTGACGCTGTCGATGGAAGCCTGCATGAAGATGGAGTTCCGCATCCTCAACCGCATGCTGGCCGGGCAGGACTTCTATGAAGGCATCCGCGCCGTCCTCGTCGACAAGGGTTCGACGCCGCAGTGGCGGCCGGCAAGCCTGGCCGAGGTCGACGCTGCTTCGGTGGACGCCTATTTCGCGCCGCTCGAACGGGAGCTCGAACTGTGAGCGAGGTCACGTCGCGGCGCATCGTGCTGCAGCCCTCGGGTGTCGAGATCATCTTCGCCTGGTTCCAGCGCGTCATAGCGGGATATTGCCTGCTGTTCGGCATCCTGTACTGGATCCGGCTGATCGGCTTTTATCCCGGCCCGCTGTGGCGCTTCGACCTGATGCCGGTGCACTGGCAGGTCGTGGCGGTGATGCTGGCCGTGTTCTTCCCCTTCGCCGCCGCCGGCCTCTGGATGCTGGCGTCGTGGGGCCCGGTGATCTGGTTCATCTGCGCGGTGACCGAGACCATCATGTATGCCGGCTTCCCCGATCTGTACGGCCACCGGCCGCTGATCGTCTTCTCGCATGCCGCGGTGGCGCTGCTCTACATCGCCTTCCGCGTCGTTATCTGGATGCGCAAGCGCCCCGCGCGCGCCTGAAACGCCGCCCCGCAGCCATTGGGTAAATCTTTAGGTTAATTATCCTTGCTCGGGTGACCGTTCATTAAGCGTCTTGCGAAACCTATTACCGGTAAGCTCTTGTTAGCCCTAGCGTTTAAGTCGAATTTTATGAGTATTCGATAGTGTCGCAATCAAGGTGAAAAACAAAAAATCACCAGGGCGACAAACGAGAGGCAAAGACAATGATCAATTCGCGTCCGGCGGCGAAGACCGCCAACGTATCCGACGATCGCCGCGAGGCTATCCGTTCGCTTTACATGGAATCGCTGCAGCTGGTGGAGCGTCTGCATCGCCGTCTGCTTGACGTGATCAAGGACGAGTTCGACCGCAACGGCCGTTCCGACATCAATGCCATCCAGGCGCTGCTTCTGTTCAATATCGGCAATTCCGAACTGACCGCCGGCGAGCTGCGCTCGCGTGGCTACTATCTCGGCTCGAACGTCTCCTACAATCTGAAGAAGCTGGTCGATCTCGGCTTCATCAACCACCAGCGCTCGCGCATCGACCGCCGTTCGGTCCGCGTTTCGCTGACGCCGAAGGGCAATGAAGTGGCGGAAGTCGTCGCCGGTCTCTATGAGCGCCATGTCGGCTCGATCGAACAGGTCGGCGGCATCAACAGCGAAGAGTTCAAGCAGATGAACCGCGCGCTGCAGCGCCTCGACCGCTTCTGGAACGACACCATCGCCTACCGGATGTAATCAGCGGGCCATTGAATAGCAGCTGCGCCGGAAGAAGCGCGGCCGGAGGAAAGTCTCAGCCAACAGGCCGGTGCCGAAAAGCACCGGCCTTTTCTTTTCGAGCCGCCGGCGCTTCCAAATTCGGCGTAAGCCACGTTGCCGCCATATTCGCGGTGGAAGCGGGGATGCGGGTGATGCGGCGGCGAAAGCTGTTCGCGCGCCTGTAATGTCGCATCGCGGTCCGCTTTTCACGGCTCAGTGATGCAGGTCATGGTTGGCTAATTGTTAACAGTGCCAACTTTAGAGTGCGGGCGATATCGCCCAAGATCGAGCACGTAGCCGAACGCTGCAACAGCCAAACGCTAGAAGCCAAACACGACAAGAATGTCTGGAACGTCCATGAGAACCAGCCGCCGCCTTTTCCTTTCCGGAGCTTCCGCGCTCGCCGTTGCCATGGTTGCCAATGCCGCCAGCGCGCAGGATGTGATCGACGATATCCTGAAATCATCGGGCCGCGGCAATTGGGACGACCAGTTCGATGCCCGCGCCTCGGAGGGCGGCAAGGTCGCCTCGACGCTGCCGATCTTCAGCCTGCAGACGGTCGCCTTCACCGAACAGGCGGTGGCGCAGTATCAGAACATCGTCGCCCAGGGCGGCTGGGGCGAGGTGCCGGCGACCAAGAAGCTGCAGCTTGGCGTCGACGATCCGGACGTGGTGCCGCTGCGCAAGCGGCTGATGGTTTCGGGCGACCTGGCGCAGAGCGCCGGCATTTCGACATCGTTCGATTCCTACGTCGACGCCGCGGTCAAGCGCTTCCAGGCGCGCCATGGCCTGCCGGCCGACGGCGCCATGGGCAAATACACCTACGCCGCGATGAACGTTTCGGCGCAGATCCGCCTCGGTCAGTTGCAGACCAACCTGGAGCGCCTGCGCGAAAAGGCCGGCACGCTGGGCAGCCGTTATGTGCTGGTCGATATCCCGGCGGCACAGATCGAGGCGGTCGAGAACGATCGCGTCGTGCTGCGCCACACCGCAATCGTCGGCAAGATCGACCGCCAGACCCCGGTGGTCAATTCCAAGATCAACGAGATCATCGTCAATCCTTACTGGAACGCGCCGGTCTCGATCGTGCGCAAGGACATCATTCCGCTGATGCGGAAGAACCCCGACTATCTCAAGGACAGCCACATCCGGCTGTTTGCGCCTGATGGCAGCGAAGTCGATCCGATGACTGTCGACTGGTCGACGGATGATGCCGCAAAATACCGCTTCCGCCAGGATCCGGGTTCCGGCAACGCCATGGCCTCGGTGAAGATCAACTTCCCCAGCCCCGACGGCGTCTACATGCACGATACGCCGCAGCAAAGCCTGTTCGGCAAGATGATGCGCTTCGATTCCTCGGGCTGCGTGCGTGTCCAGAACGTGCGCGACCTCGTCACATGGATCCTGCGCGACACACCCGGCTGGGACCGCCAGCATTTCGAGGCGACCATCAAGACCGGCGAGAACACGCCGGTGCAGGTCGTCAACCCGGTTCCGGTCCACTTCCTCTATGTGTCGGCCTGGTCGACGGGTCCGGGCGTCGTGCAGTTCCGCGACGACGTCTACGCGCTCGATGGCGCCAGCGAACTGCAGATCACCTCTTCGCTCTAGGTGCCTGAATTGTTTATGAAAGGCCGCCGTGAGGCGGCCTTTTCCGTTCGACATCCCAACAGAAGAAGACTGGTGGCCGCCAGCCATGCAGGCCATGAACACTGCCGGACGTTGCGCCGCAGGCCCATCTGGACGGACTAACGGCAATTGCGCATGGTCCTCAAAACAGCCGGAATCGCGCCATGCAGGTCGCAATCTTCATCCTCGCCGTGCTGGTCTTCGTCGCTCTTTCCGGCGCACTGGTGCGGTTGGTTCGGGTGCCGCTGCCGGTGCTGCAGATTGCCATCGGCGCCGCGCTCGCATGGCCGGTGAAGGGCATCCATGTCGAGATCGACCCCGAACTCTTCCTGCTGGTGTTCATCCCGCCGCTTTTGTTCGGCGATGCCTATGGAGCGCCCAAACGCGAGCTGATCGCGCTGCGCGGACCGATCCTCGATCTGGCCATCGGGCTGGTCTTCTTTACCATTGTCGGCTTCGGTTATGCCTTGCACTGGTTGGTGCCGAGCATCCCGCTGGTCGTCGCCTTCGCGCTCGCCGCCGTGCTGTCCCCGACCGACGCCGTGGCGGTGTCCTCGATCGTCGACAGAAGCCTGGTGCCGGCGCGGCTGATGCATATTCTGGAAGGCGAGGCGCTGCTCAACGACGCCTCGGGCCTGGTCATGTTCCGCTTCGCCGTCGCCGCCGCCGTGACCGGCAGCTTTTCCTTCGCCGATGCATCGCTGAGCTTCGTTTATGCCGTCGCCATCGGCATCCCTGGCCGGCATCGCCGCGTTGTTCATCGCCGCCAGGCTGCTGCAGCTTCTGAATCGCATCGGCGGCGTTCCGGCCGAGGCGCAGGTTCTGGTCATGGTCCTGCTGCCCTTCATGCCTATCTCGTCGCCGAACATCTGCATGCCTCAGGCATTCTGGCGGCGGTCACCGCCGGGCTTTTGACCGGCAGCTCCGGCGTCTTCCGCTTCCTCGGCGTCTCGGCGCGCATGCAGACGATCTCGCTGTGGACGACCTTGTCCTTCGTCTACAATGGCGCGCTGTTCATCGTGCTCGGCATGCAGCTTCCCGAAATCATTCGCCGCGTGCCGCCTGAACTGACCGGCCATTACCCGATCATCCAGCCGGTCGCGACGGTGATAGCGCTGACGCTGTGCCTGATCGCGCTGCGCTTCCTCTGGATCTGGGTCGGCGACATCGCGGCAGGCCTCAAGGCAAAATGGGGAAAGCGCAAGGCCGAGCCGTTCGGGATGCGTGTGCGGCTTGCCGGCTCGGTGGCGGGCGTGCGCGGCGCGATCACGCTGGCCGGCATCCTGTCGCTCCCGCTTGCGATGCCGGACGGCTCGCCTTTTCCCGCGCGCGACCTGGTGATCTTCCTCGCCGCCGGCGTCATCATCTGTTCGCTCGCCATCGCCAGCGTGGCGCTGCCGAAGATAGCGCGCGGGCTGGTCGAGCCGGGCGAGGATGGCCGCGCCATCGAGGAGCGTCTCGCCCGCATCGGCGCCGCCAAGGCGGCCATCGCCCGCGTCGAAAGCATGGCGGGCGCCAGCGACGACGACCAGGGCGAGGTCCCCGGCGCCAGGCTTGCCGCCGCCGAAAACATCGTCGTCGGCTACCGGCGCCGCATCGCCACCTCGGACGAGGCCGACGACGCCCGGGCGGAGGCCCGCGAAGCCGGGCGGCTGGAGCTCGAAATGCGGCTTGCCGGCATCGAGGCCGAGCGCATCGCCGTGTGCGACATGTTAAGCAGCGGCGCGATCAACGACCATACGGCGCAGGCGCTGTTTACCGAGATCACGCTCACCGAAGCCTTGCTGCAGGGGCGGCAGGAGCGAAAATAGCGGTTCAGGGCCGCTCTGGCGCAATCCGGCCAGCAAATTTCGCGCTGCAAACGTGGCGAGGCGAAAACAACTGTGTTAATGGCGCGGCAATGCATGTCGCCCGGAACCGTGCAGCGGTTTCGGGGCAACGATATGCATAGATAAATGCCCCGAACCGAAGGATTTCAGGCCATGGCAACTGCAGCGGCAGCGTCGAACAAATTCGAATCCTTCTTCGAAACCACGCTGGAAGATGCCGATCCGGAGATCTTCGGCTCGATCCGCAACGAGCTTGGCCGCCAGCGTCACGAGATCGAGCTGATCGCCTCGGAAAACATCGTTTCGCGCGCCGTGCTCGAGGCGCAGGGCTCGATCATGACCAACAAATACGCCGAGGGTTATCCGGGCAAGCGCTATTATGGCGGCTGCCAGTTCGTCGACGTCGCCGAGGAACTCGCTATCGAGCGCGCCAAAAAGCTGTTCGGCTGCAACTTCGCCAATGTCCAGCCGAATTCCGGCAGCCAGATGAACCAGGCGGTCTTCCTGGCGCTGCTGCAGCCGGGCGATACCTTCATGGGCCTCGACCTGAACTCCGGCGGCCACCTGACGCACGGCTCGCCCGTCAATATGAGCGGCAAATGGTTCAAGGTCGTTTCCTATGGCGTGCGCAAGGACGACCATCTGCTCGACATGGACGCGATCGAAAAGACCGCGCATGAGACCAAGCCGAAGCTGATCCTGGCCGGCGGCACCGCCTATTCGCGCATCTGGGACTGGAAGCGCTTTCGCGAGATTGCCGATGCGGTCGGCGCCTATCTGATGGTCGACATGGCCCATATCGCCGGCCTGGTTGCCGGCGGCGTGCATCCGTCACCGCTGCCGCACGCCCATGTCGTGACCACGACCACGCACAAATCGTTGCGAGGCCCGCGCGGCGGCATGATCCTGTGCAATGACGAGGACATCGCCAAGAAGATGAACTCGGCGGTTTTCCCCGGCCTGCAGGGCGGCCCGCTGATGCATGTCATCGCCGCCAAGGCGGTTGCCTTCGGCGAGGCGCTGAAGCCGAGCTTCAAGCTCTATGCCGAGAGCGTCGCCGCCAACGCCAAGGCGCTGGCGTCGAGCCTCAAGGAAACCGGCCTCGACATCGTCTCCGGCGGCACCGACAACCATCTGATGCTGGTCGATCTCAGGCCCAAGAACGCCACCGGCAAGCGCGCCGAGGCAGCGCTCGGCCGCGCCAACATCACCTGCAACAAGAACGGCATCCCGTTCGATCCGGAAAAGCCTTTCGTCACCTCTGGCGTGCGTCTGGGCACGCCGGCCGGCACCACGCGCGGCTTCGGCCAGGCCGAGTTCCGCGAGATCGGCAAGCTGATCGCCGAAGTGCTGGACGGGCTGAAGGTCGCCAATTCCGACGAAGGCAATGCGGCGGTCGAGGCGGCGGTGAAGGCAAAGGTCGTGGCGCTGACCGATCGTTTCCCGCTCTATCCCTATCTCGGTTGACCGCCAGCGGCGCTTCGTCTTTTATCCCGCGCTCTGCGCCGCTTGCTGTCCGGGCGGCGCGGCCTGTTGGAGATTTGACGATGCGCATGTTCCATCCTGCCGTTCTGGCCTCCCTCGGCTCGCTTGCCGCTGTCGCCGTGTCGGGCGCGATCGCCCAGGAGCAGACGCAGCCGGGCACGGATATCCCCGCCACAAACACCTTTGGCAGGTGGACCACCATCATCGATGCGCTCGACACCGGCCAGGATTCCCGCAAGACCTGCGCTGCCTCCACGGCCTTTGTCGATGGCGGCGGCAATGCCGGCACGCTGACGCTTTCGATCTCGACCGGCGACGCGCTGCCGCCCGATGCCTATCCCGCGATCATGTTCACGATCGCCAACAAGGAGCTGCCGACCGGCAAGAAGATCGCCGCGACCTTCGGTGACCCCGGCGTCAAGGTTTCCGCGACCGTCTATTCCAATGATGCCGGCCGCCCGAGCTGGACCGTCGACAACCAGGCCAAGACCAGTCTCGCTTTGTTGCGGGCCATGCGCCAGGTCATCTCGCTCGATGTGACGTTCGGCAAGCAGGCTGTCGCCAGCATCCCGATGGATGGCTTCACCAAGGCCTACCGCAACCTCGGAACGTCCTGCGGCTTCCCGACCAAGGACGTCGCCCCCTGACATATCTGGCGCGGCTGGCAATTTTCCTCCCGCCTCGCTATCTCTGAGGGCGCGAGCGGCCGTTGCCGAACCTTTGCCGTCCCGGCAAAAACCTCTAAGCCTATCGTTCCGCCAGAATCGCCAACCCGAAGGCTCTCCATGCGCTGTCCCTATTGCCAGTCCGAAGATACGCAGGTGAAGGATTCGCGCCCCGCCGAGGATGGCGCCGCGATCCGCCGGCGGCGCGTTTGCCCCGATTGCGGTGGCCGTTTCACCACTTTCGAGCGCGTCCAGTTGCGGGACCTCGTGGTGGTCAAGAAGTCCGGCAGAAAGGTGCCGTTCGACCGCGACAAGCTCTTGCGTTCGGTGGAGATCGCGGTGCGCAAGCGCAATGTCGATCCCGAGCGCATCGACCGCGCCGTCACCGGCATCGTGCGCCAGCTCGAAAGCTCCGGCGAGACGGAAATCGCCTCGGGCGAGGTCGGCCGGCTCGTGATGGAAGCGCTGAAGTCGCTCGACGACGTCGCCTATGTCCGCTTCGCCTCTGTCTATCGCAATTTCCGTGAGGCCAAGGATTTTCACGATGTGCTGGGTGAGCTCAAAGGTGACGAACTCAAAGGCGACGAGCTGAAGAGCGAAGAGGACGCCGGCTGAGCATGGCAAGCCAAACGTCAGGGAAGGCCGATCAGCAGGCCCTCGATCGCCGCTTCATGGCCGCAGCGCTGAGGCTCTCGCGCAGAAATGCCGGCCGCACCTCGACCAACCCTTCGGTCGGCACCATCATCGTTCGCGACGATGGCGCCGGCCCGATGATCGTCGGCACCGGCGTCACCGCTGTTGGCGGCCGGCCGCATGCCGAGACCGAAGCGCTGGCTGAAGCCGGCGAGTTGGCGCGCGGTGCCACCGCCTATGTCACGCTGGAGCCCTGCGCCCACCATGGCCGCACGCCGCCTTGCGCCAACGCGCTGGTCAATGCCGGAGTGGCGCGGGTCGTCGGCGCCGCCAGCGATCCCGATCCGCGCGTCTCCGGCAAAGGCTATGCCATCCTGCGCGCCGCCGGCATCGAAGTGGTCGAAAAGGTGCTGGCCGAGGAAGCCGCCGAGCAGATGGCCGGCTATTTGATTCGGTCCCTGAAAAAGCGCCCGGAAGTGATTCTGAAGCTTGCGCTTTCCAGCGACGGCAAGATCGGCAGGCACGGCGCCGGCCAGGTCGCGATCACCGGCGATATCGCCCGCCGCGAAGTCTATCTGATGCGCGCCGAAGCCGATGGCATACTGGTCGGCATCGGCACGACGCTGGAGGATGATCCGGCGCTCACCGTCCGGCTGCCGGGGCTGGAGAACCGCTCGCCGGCGCGCATCGTGCTCGACCGCCAGATCAGGCTGCCCGAAGCCTCGAAGCTGGTCTCCGGCATCGACCGGGTGCCGCTCTATATCGCCGCGAGCCTGGAGGCCGACCCGCTGCGGCGGTCGGTGCTGGAGCGTGCCGGTGTGCGCTTCATCGGCACCGAAACCCATGAAGGCGGCATTGCCTTGCCGGAGCTGCTCGAGGATCTCGGCGCGCTCGGCATGGCCAGCGTTCTGGTCGAAGGCGGCGCCAAGGTAGCCAGCGCCTTCCTCGCCGAAGGACTGGTCGACCGCATCGTGCTGTTCCAGGGACCGGAAGCGATCGGCGAGGGCGGCATTGCGTCGCCCATCGACGCCAACCATATCCCGGCAGGCTTCCGCAAGTTGCGCGAGATACGCTTCGGGGAAGACAGCTATGCCGAATGGGTGAGAGATATCTGAAATGTTCACTGGAATTGTCACCGATATCGGCACCGTCGCGGCCGTCAAGCCGCTGAGCGAAGGCGTCGGCCTGCGCATCGACACCGGCTATGACCCCGCGACGATCGCCATCGGTGCCTCGATCTCCTGCGGCGGCGTCTGCCTGACGGTGACGGCGCTGCCAGATGGCGGGTCCAACGCACGCTGGTTCGAGGTCGAAGCCTGGGAAGAGGCCCTCAGGCTGACCACGGCGTCGGGCTGGAAATCAGGCACCAAGGTCAATCTCGAGCGGGCACTGAAGATCGGCGACGAACTCGGCGGGCACATCGTGTCGGGCCATGTCGACGGCATGGCCGAAATCATCGAGCGCAAGGATGAAGGCGATGCGGTGCGCTTTACGCTGGAGGCGCCGCGCGAACTGGCGAGATTCATCGCGCCAAAAGGCTCGGTCGCACTTGATGGCACCTCGCTTACCGTCAACAAGGTCGAGGGCACCCGTTTCGACGTGCTTCTGATCCACCATTCGCTGACCGTGACCACTTGGGGCGAGCGCAAGGTCGGCGACAAGGTCAACCTCGAGATCGACACCATGGCCCGCTACGCCGCGCGCCTAGTCGAGGCGGCGAAAGAGGGGCTTTGATGGCCGCAAGACTCACAATCGAACAGAAAAAGCGGCTTACGCGCGAAGCAATGTCCGATGTAGACGGGGGTCGTGTAGTGGATCACGAAGCTGTTCTCGTCTGGGCTGAAAGCCTCTGCAGCGAGTGGCCGCTACCGACGCCCAGCCCAAAGACGCGCTAGGCCAGGCTTCGCCTCCAGCAATCTTCCGCTTGCGATCAAACCGGCTTCGGCCTAAGTCACCGGCTACCCCCGGAGACATTTATGGCTGGCACATCCCAACACGGCAAAGCGTTCATTCGCCCGAAGAAGAAGGCCCACCTTCTGATCATCGAGGCGCGCTTTCATGACGATCTTGCCGACGCACTGCTCGACGGCGCGACGAGCGCGCTCGACGAAGCTAGCGCGACCTATGACGTCGTCACCGTTCCCGGTTCGCTGGAAATTCCAGCCGTGATCACTTTTGCGCTCGACGGCATGGGCGAGGGCGGCAAGGACTATGATGGTTTTGTCGCGCTCGGCACCATCATCCGCGGCGACACTTATCATTTCGATATCGTCGCCAATGAATCGAGTCGCGCGCTGATGGATCTCTCGGTCCAGGAAGCGATTGCGATCGGCAACGGCATCCTGACCACCGAGAACGACGCGCAGGCCTGGACGCGCGCCAAGCGCTCGGAGGGTGACAAGGGCGGCTTTGCCGCGCGCGCGGCGCTGACCATGATCGCGCTCAAAGAGAAGCTGGGAGCGCAATCGTGAGCGAACCCGCTTCGCCCGGCCAGCCCGCGATACGCCACGCCAACAAGCGTGGCGCCGCCCGTCTGGCCGCCGTGCAGGCGCTTTACCAGATGGACGTGGCCGGCAGCGGCGTCTTCGAGATCACCGCCGAATACGAGGCGTTCCGGCTCGGCAAGGAAGTCGACGGCGCGCTTTATCGGGAGGCCGACGCGCAGTGGTTCCGCGCCATCCTGGCCGGCGTCGTCGAGAACCAGACGACCATCGATCCGATCATACGCCAGGCGCTGACGGAAGACTGGCCGCTGTCCAGACTCGATTCGACGTTGCGCGCCATCCTGCGCGCTGGCGTCTACGAACTGATGAAGCGCGACGACGTGCCGGTGGCCGTCATCGTTTCGGAATATGTCGACATCGCCAAGGCCTTCTACGAGGAAGACGAGCCGAAGCTGACCAACGCCGTGCTCGACCGTGTGTCGCGCCGGGTGCGGGGCGAGGGGCGCGGCAAGGACGCATTGTGACCGGCACCGTCCCCGGCGCAGCAAGGGAAGCGCGCCGCACGGCGATCATCCTGGCGACGTCGCAGGCGATTATCGGTTCGGCCGCGCCGATTGCCATTTCCATGGGCGGGCTGGCCGGGCAATATCTGCTTGGCCCCGATAAGTCGCTGGCAACGGCGCCAATCACCGGCTTCAACATCGGCGTGGCGCTCGGCGCGTTGCCGGCCGCGGCCATCATCCGCTGGCTCGGCCAGCGCGGCGGCTTCATGACCGGCACCATCGTGACCGCGCTTGGCGGCGTCATCTCCACGCTGGCACTGTTCCACGCCAGCTTCTGGCTGTTCGCTTTCGCCCTGCTGGTGATCGGCGTCGGCGGCGCCTTCGTCCAGCAGTTCCGCTTCGCCGCCGCCGATAATGCTCCGCCCGAATTCAAGGCGCGCGCCATTTCCTTCGTGCTGGCCGGCGGCGTCATCACCGCGATCCTCGGGCCGCAGATCGTCATCTTCACCCGCGAATTGCTGGCGCCGGTGATGTTTGCCGGCTCGTTCGTGGCCATTCCGGTTCTGGCGGCGGCCGGCGCCATCATCCTGTCATTCCTGCGCATCCCGGCCAAGGCTCCCGGCCACGCGGAAGTCGCGTCAAGCGACGCCCGGCCGCTGTCCGATATCGTCACCCGGCCGCGTTTTGTCGCGGCGCTGTTTTGCGCCGTCGGCAGCTATGCGCTGATGAGTTTCGTCATGACCGGCGCGCCGCTGGCCATGGTCGGCTGCGGCCTGTCGACAGACGACGCCACGCTCGGCATTTCCTGGCATGTGATGGCGATGTTTGCGCCGAGCTTCTTCACCGGATCGCTGATCCATCGCTTCGGCGCCGAACGCATCGTCGCCACCGGCCTGGTCCTGCTCATCGGCTGCGCCGCGGTGGCATTGTCCGGCCTGCATTTGTGGCAGTTCTGGACGGCGCTGATCCTGCTTGGCCTCGGCTGGAATTTTGCCTTCATCGGCGCCACCTCCATGGTCGCCGACAGCTACCATCCGTCCGAAAAGAGCAAGGTGCAGGGCTTCCACGACTTCGTCCTGTTCGGCTCCGTCGCCTTCGCCTCGCTAATGTCGGGCGCCATCTACAATGCCTGGGGCTGGGAGATGCTGAACTGGCTGGTTTTCCCGGTCGTCGCCCTCTGCTTCGTCGCCCTTGGCGCGCTCAAACTGACCGGATCGCGCAAAGCCCGCGCCTGATCCGGTTCTATCTTTGGCTTGGCACGACGTGTCAGCATGGCGGCGGCCGAAATCGCGGCGACCGCACAAAATTATTGCGTCTGTACCCATTGTTATGAAACCGTGTGCCCCGACGGGGCGTTGAAGCCATGCTCATATGCGGCCACCGCATTTCGGTCCAAAGCAAGGGGTTTTCACAATGTTTTCAGTCAAGATTCTGGCCGGCGCGGCGTTGGCGCTCGGCATCACGGCCGCCTCCGCCAATGCCCAGGTGGTCGTCTCCTCGAAGATCGACACCGAGGGCGGCGTGCTCGGCAACATCATCCAGCTTGTGCTCAACGCCAACAACATCAAGACCACCGACCGCATCCAGCTCGGCGGCACGCCGGTGGTACGCAAGGCGATCACTGCCGGCGAGATCGACATCTATCCCGAGTACACCGGCAATGCCGCTTTCTTCTTCGAGAAGGCCGACGATCCGGTCTGGAAGGATGCCGCCAAGGCCTATGAGACCGCCAAGAAGCTCGACTATGACGCCAACAAGATCGTCTGGCTGTCGCCGTCACCGGCCAACAACACCTGGGCGATCGCGCTGCGCAAGGAGATTGCCGAGACCAACAAGCTGGCGACCCTGACCGACTTCGGCAAATACGTCGCCGGCGGCGGCACGGTGGTTTTGGCGGCGTCGGCCGAGTTCGTCAATTCGGCGGCAGCCCTGCCGGCGTTCCAGACCACTTACGGCTTCACGCTGAAGCCGGAGCAGTTGATCACGCTTTCGGGCGGCGACACCGCCGCGACAATCGGTGCTGCCGCCAACCAGACCAACGGCGCCAACGCCGCCATGGTATACGGCACCGACGGCGGCATCGCGCCGTCCGGCCTGGTCGTGCTCGCCGACGACAAGGGCGTGCAGCCGGTCTACCAGCCGGCGCCGATCATCCGCGAAGCGGTGCTGAAAGAGCATCCGGAGATCGAGACGCTGTTGAAGCCGGTGTTCGCCAAGCTCGACCTCGTCACGCTGCAGGAACTCAACGGCCGCGTCCAGGTCGGCGGCGAGCCGGTCAAGGGTGTCGCCGAGGACTTTTTGAAGAAGAACGGGTTTTTGAAGTAGTCAGCGCATAGCTGATCGTGACGCTGGTGCGAGACACCCCTCTCTGGAAGCTGCTGATCTCCCCCCTTGCGGGGGAGATGTCCGGCAGGACAGAGGGGGGTGCTGTCCCGCCGACCTCACAACCGGTAGCAGGTGCGTGCCTCGACAGGGTTGCTTCTGAACAAGCCGACGCTCGAAAGCTGGCGATCCTTCACACCCCCCTCTGGCCTGCCGGCCATCTCCCCCGCAAGGGGGGAGATCGGATTTCGCGTCGGCTTTCGCCGATCACCGGCGTAGTCTGCGCAACGTGGAAAATCGCTCCTCATGAGGGGCATCCATGACCCTGCGTTTCGACAAGCTCGGCGTGGTTATCGCGGCGATCGTTGCCTATGCGGCGTTTCTGGCCCCGTTCGCCACCTTCCGCGCCAATCGTATCGTTCCCGGTCAGGCGCGCTCGATCCTCGAGGCGCTGCCGGCCACAGTCGGGCCGCTGCTGCTGGCGGTCGTCGTCGTGGCCGCAATTGTTGCGTTGCTGAAAACCCCACTTGTCCTGCGCCTGGCTGCAAGCGTCGTGGCGCTCGCCGCCCTTGCCATCCTGATCGGTGTCGCCGGCACCTTCCTGATGCCGGCCGGCAACACCTTCGCCCGCATCTCGCCGGCTTCCGGCTTCTGGCTGTTGATCTTTGCCTTCACATTGTTGCTCGCCGACGTGCTGACCAGGCTCAACCTGTCGCCACCGGCCCGCATCGGCGTGCTCGTCCTCGCGGCGCTGGCCATCGGCTTGTTGCTGATATCGGGGCAGTGGGACAGCCTGTCGATCCTCAAGGAATATGCAAACCGCGCCGATAGTTTCTGGGCCGAAGGCTCCAAGCACATCACACTGGCGCTGGGGTCGCTGGCGGCGGCGGTGATCGTCGGCCTGCCGCTCGGCATTCTATGCCATCGCGTCGAACGGTTGCGCGCCGGTGTGCTCAACGTGCTCAACATCGTCCAGACCATACCCTCGATCGCGCTGTTCGGCCTGCTGATCGCACCGCTCGGCTGGGTCGCCACCCATGTTCCGGGTGCCGCAGCGCTCGGTATCAGAGGCATCGGCACCGCGCCCGCCTTCGTTGCCTTGTTCCTCTATTCGCTGCTGCCGGTGGTGGCCAACACCGTGGTCGGGCTTGCCGGCGTACCCCGCGCGGCCAATGATGCAGCGCGCGGCATGGGCATGACCGATGGCCAGCGCCTGTTCGGCATCGAGTTTCCGTTGGCCTTTCCGGTGATCCTCACCGGCATCCGCATCGTGCTGGTGCAGAACATCGGCCTGGCCACCATCGCCGCACTGATCGGCGGCGGCGGCTTTGGCGTCTTCGTCTTCCAGGGCGTCGGCCAGACCGCAATGGACCTGGTGCTGCTCGGCGCCGTGCCGACGGTGGCGCTGGCCTTCGCCGCGGCCATCATCCTCGACGCAGTGATCGAAATGACCGCCACTAGGCGCAGGGTTGAAACGGCATGATCGAGATCGAAGGCATTACCAAGCGCTATGACGCGACGACCGTGGTCGACGACGTGTCCATGGTCGTCGAGCCGCGCACGGTTTGCGTCATTGTCGGTACCTCCGGTTCCGGCAAGACGACGCTGCTGCGAATGATCAACCGGCTGGTCGAGCCGACCGCCGGCGTCATCAAGCTCGACGGCAACGACAACCGCACGCTGCCCGGCTACGAGCTGCGCCGCAGCATCGGCTACGCTATCCAGGGCCACGGCCTGTTCCCGCACCGCACCGTTGCGCAGAACATCGCCACCGTGCCGGTCCTGCTGGGCTGGGACAAGGACCGCATCAAGGCCCGCGTCGATGAGTTGATGACACTCTACCAGCTCGACCCCGAGGCCTATGGCCCGCGCTACCCGCACGAACTGTCCGGCGGGCAACAGCAGCGTGTCGGCGTCGCCCGCGCGCTCGCCGCCGAGCCCAATGTGCTTCTGATGGACGAACCGTTCGGCGCACTCGACCCGATCATCCGCACCAAGGCGCAGGAGGACCTGCTGGCAATCCAGAAGCGCTTCGGCACCACCATCATCCTCGTCACCCACGACATGGAGGAGGCGGTCCATATGGGCGACAAGATCGCCGTCATGGATGCCGGAAAGCTGGTGCAATACGCCAAGCCGGAAGAGATCCTGGCGCGGCCGGCGAACGCCTTCGTCGAAACCCTGGTCGGCGCCAGCGAAAAGCCGTTCCGGCTCTTGTCGCTCGGCCGCGTGCGCGAGGCCGTGGAAAAGGGGACTGCCGAAGGCGAGGCGATCCCAGGCGACGCCAGCCAGCGCGACGCGCTGGCCGAGCTTCTGTGGTCCGGCCGGCCGGCGCTGCCGGTCAAGGGCGAAGACGGCAAGCCTCTCGGCCGCGTCACCGTCGACGGGCTGGTGAAGCGCGCGGCGAGACCGGCATGAAAGGGGCCGGTCTAAAAGCCTGGCTGCCTTCGCTGCTCAGGCTTGCCCTGGTGGTGCTTCTCATAGCCTTCGTCACCAATCCCGGCTGGTTCGAGCCGCTGTTGAAGCCGCTGACCGAAAACAATGCGCCGGCGATCTACAATCAGGGCAGCCTGCTGACGCTGACCCTGGTGCATCTCAGGACCGTGCTGATCGCTACCGTCGCCGCAACCATCGTTGCCGTGGCGCTTGCCATCCTGGTGACCAGGCCGGCGGGCGCCGAATTCCTGCCGCTGTCGCGCAGTCTGGTCAATATCGGCCAGACCTTTCCGCCGGTGGCGGTGCTGGCGCTGGCGGTGCCCGCCGTCGGTTTCGGCGAGAAGCCGACGCTGATTGCGCTGTTTCTCTACGGCCTGCTGCCGATCTTCGAGAACGCGCTGACCGGCCTCACGACGCTGCAGGGCAACATCATGGAGGCCGCGCGCGGCGCCGGCATGACCGGCTGGCAAAGGCTGATCAAGGTTGAATTGCCGCTGAGTGCGCCGATCATTCTGGGCGGCATAAGGCTGTCGGTGGTGATCAGCCTGGCCACGGCGACGATCGGTTCGACGGTTGCCGCCAAGACGCTGGGCGAGGTGATCATCGCCGGCCTGCTGTCCAACAATCTCGCCTTCGTCCTGCAAGGCGGCCTGATCGTCGCGGCGCTGGCGGTGCTGATCTATGACGGACTGTCCGCCATCGAGCGCTACACGGCGCGCAAGATGGGGCAGGAGACTGGCGACTGACCTTCGCTGGACTGCGGGCAAAGCATTGACCGACGCAGCGTCATTTCAACCGATCTAATAGCAAGGCATCGGCCACGGGAATGTTGTGGCCTAAACCTTTTGGCTGAAAGCGGGGCAAAAACCGAACAATATCTTGACGTTCCGAGCCCTGTTTCGCATACACCGCTGCGAAGGACGGATTCCGCCTAGGCTTTCCGCTCCCCGCACCAACGGCCCAGGGAGGGGTTCTTTTGGGCCATCAATCGAGGAAAATTCGGCAATGACCATCATTTCTGCCGTCATCGCCTGCGGCTTGCTTTCAATCCTTTACGCCATCTGGGCGACACGATCGGTTCTTGCAGCCGATCAGGGCAACGCACGCATGCAGGAAATCTCCGCCGCCATCCGCGAAGGCGCGCAAGCCTATCTGGCGCGCCAGTACACCACCATCGCCATCGTCGGCGTGGTCGTGCTCGTGCTCGCCTGGTGGCTGCTCTCGATCACCGCCGCGGTCGGCTTCCTGATCGGCGCCGTGCTTTCGGGCGCCGCCGGTTTCATCGGCATGCACGTCTCGGTGCGCGCCAATGTGCGCACCGCGCAGGCGGCGTCCAACAGCCTCGCCGCCGGTCTCGACATCGCCTTCAAGTCGGGCGCCATCACCGGTATGCTGGTGGCTGGCCTGGCGCTGCTCGGCGTGTCGATTTACTACTATATTCTGACCGGCCCGATGGGCCTGCAGCCCAATGACCGCATCGTCATCGATGCGCTGGTTTCGCTCGGCTTCGGCGCTTCGCTGATCTCGATCTTCGCCCGTCTGGGCGGCGGCATCTTCACCAAGGGCGCCGACGTCGGCGGCGATCTCGTGGGCAAGGTCGAAGCCGGTATTCCCGAAGACGATCCGCGCAACCCGGCCACCATCGCCGACAATGTCGGCGATAATGTCGGTGATTGCGCCGGCATGGCCGCCGACCTCTTCGAGACCTATGCGGTGACCGTCGTTGCCACCATGGTGCTGGCTGCCATCTTCTTCGGCGGAACCGCCGCTCTGGGTGCGGCGATGCTCTATCCGATCGCCATCTGCGGCGCCTGTATCCTGACCTCGATCGTCGGCACCTTCTTCGTCAAGCTCGGTTCCAACGGCTCGATCATGGGCGCCCTCTACAAAGGCCTGATCGTCACCGGCCTGCTGTCGATCGTCGGTCTCGGCGTCGCTACCTCGGCAACCGTCGGCTGGGGCGAGGTCGGCACCGTCGCCGGCATGACCATCATCGGCAAGAACCTGTTCATCTGCGGCCTGATCGGTCTCGTTGTGACCGGTCTTATCGTGGTGATCACCGAATACTATACCGGCACCAACAAGCGCCCGGTGAACTCCATCGCCCAGGCCTCGGTGACCGGTCACGGCACCAACGTCATCCAGGGACTTGCGGTGTCGCTCGAATCGACCGCACTGCCGGCAATCGTCATCGTCGGCGGCATCATCTCGACCTACCAGCTCGCCGGCCTGTTCGGGACGGCGATCGCGGTCACCACCATGCTCGGCCTTGCCGGCATGATCGTCGCCCTCGACGCCTTCGGCCCGGTCACCGACAATGCCGGCGGCATTGCCGAAATGGCCGGCCTGCCCAAGGAAGTGCGCCACTCCACCGACGCGCTCGACGCGGTCGGCAACACCACCAAGGCGGTGACCAAGGGCTATGCCATCGGTTCGGCCGGCCTCGGCGCGCTGGTGCTGTTTGCGGCCTATTCGAACGATTTGAAGTTCTTTGCCGCCAATGGCGACAAATATCCATACTTCCAGGGCATGGGCGATGTCTCCTTCGACCTCTCCAATCCGTATGTTGTCGCCGGCCTGATCTTTGGCGGCCTGATCCCGTACCTGTTCGGCGGCATCGCCATGACGGCGGTCGGCCGCGCGGCGGGCGCCATCGTCGAGGAGGTGCGCAAGCAGTTCCGCGAGGACCCGGGCATCATGGCCGGCACCTCCAAGCCGAACTATGCCCGCGCCGTCGACCTTCTGACCAAGGCGGCGATCCGCGAAATGATCATCCCCTCGCTGCTGCCGGTGCTGGCGCCGCTCGTCGTCTATTTCGGCGTGCAGCTGATCTCGGGCTCCAAGGCGTCCGCCTTTGCGGCACTCGGCGCCTCGTTGCTCGGCGTCATCGTCAACGGCCTGTTCGTCGCCATCTCGATGACTTCGGGCGGCGGCGCCTGGGACAATGCCAAGAAGTCGTTCGAGGACGGTTTTGTCGACAAGGACGGCGTCAAGCACCTCAAGGGGTCCGAAGCGCACAAGGCTTCGGTCACCGGCGACACGGTTGGCGATCCCTACAAGGACACCGCCGGCCCGGCGGTCAACCCGGCAATCAAGATCACCAACATCGTGGCGCTTCTGCTGCTGGCCGTGCTCGCGCACGGCTAAGGCAACGCCACTGCTTCAGGAACAAACCCGCGGGAGCGATCCCGCGGGTTTTTGTTTGAGATTTACGCTGGTGGCAGTCAACCCTCATCCGGCTCGGTGCCGGCATCGCCGCGCTTGCTGTAGCGATCGAGCAATTCGCTCACGCCAGGTTCGCGCTCAGGCATCGGCGCCAGGCCACGCAGGCGCCGCAGCTTGGCAAGGAAGGCGCCTCGCTTATACTTGCGGCGGAAGGCGCGGGCGCGGGGATGGATGCCAAGAGCCGCCATCAGCCTGCGCCTGAGATAACTCGATGCCGCCAGGCGAATGGGTTCGCCCGCGCAGCCAAGGATTTTCACGCGCAAGGCGTCCGGCGTCTGCATGGCGTCCAGAAGATCCTTCTGTTCCTGCGCATTGTCGCCGAGATAGGAACCCTTGCGTATGCCGGAATGCAGCTTGATCACCGTGAGGTGCGGCATCGTCGCGATCACCGCGCCCTTTCGCCATGCCCGAAACAGCCAGTCCTGCGAGCTTTCGCAAAAGCACTGGCTGGCGGGTCGCCAAGGTCCGAGCAGGCTGAACGAAGCGCGGCGAAACATGTGTGCTGAGCCAAATCCTTCCGTCGTGACGGGGTCGTAAAAACCATCCTTGCCGATCCCGAAGATCGAATTGACAGGATTGCCGGCCGCCGACGGCGGCTGGATGACGGCACCGCGCGCCAGCACCACGTCGGCGCCCGAGGCGTCGATCCAGCCGGTCATCGCCGCCAAATGGTCGGGAAACCACAGATCGTCGTGGTTGAGCAAGGCGACGAAGCGGCCACGCGCCCTGGCAAAGCCGATATTGTTGGGACCGGACTGTTCGCCGAAATTGACAGGAAGATCGATGTAGACGATGCGGGCATCGCCAAATTCAGCGACAACGGCCGCCGTATCCGGCCTGCAATCGTCGCCGATGACCAAGGCTTCCCAGCCTTGCAACGTCTGGCGCATGACGCTGGTCAATGCCTGCCGCAGTGCTGCCGGCCGGTTGTGCGTCGCGATCACGATCGAAACCAGCGGTTCGCCGCCGGCCTGATCGCGCTGCGCCGATGCTTCCACGCTACACCAGTCTGTAGGGAATGTGGTCGGTGTCTGGCGGCAGGCGCCAATGGTCGGGCTGATCGTAGGCATAGGCCTTGTCGACGAGGTTGAGCAGCACCGCCGTCTCCGCTCCGAGCGAAACAACACCGTGCCATATTCCGGGTGGAATGATGACGACCGCCGGGCGCAACGGGCCGATAATCTTGTGCCAGACGGCGCCGAAGGTCGGCGAGGCCTTGCGTCCGTCAAACAGCGAAATGCGAACGCTGCCGACGCAGCAGAACAGCCGGTCGGTGGTCACCGCGTGTGCATGCCAGCCCGTCACCGCGCCGGCATACAAGGTGCGTTGGAAGACCTGGCCGACCGGCTCCGAATCGAGCTCCCACTCCTCGCGAAAGATCTCGGTCAGATAGCCGGTGGAGGTTGCGACCGGCCTGATCTCCTTGACCCTCACGCCATCGATCGCCACCGGCTCGATGGGTATCCAGTCAGGCGTGACCACCTGGCCGTCAGCCGTTCCGGTCGCCATCCAGCCTGTCGGTTTTGTCCGGGTTTTTTCCGGCACGGATGCTCCTCCCAATTCAGCGTGATGCGCCATTGGCCAGCACGGTCTGATACGAATTTGACCGGTCGCTGGCAAGTACGCGTCAAGGTTTGCTGATAGGTTTCGATCTCACGGCACTTGATGTTTCCGACGCAATCGGAGGGCCGCATTGCCCAAAACATCGTTCCATCCTACCCAAGCCCGGACCGTTCGCCTGCTTTAATACCCCGGTCATTGGCCAGGACATTGCGATCGACGCGGTGTCGGGCTCGCCTCTGCGGCGATTTTGGCCAGGGAAACGACATTCGGGCAGGGAAAAGACATGGACATTTTCTTGATGGCGGCTTCGCTTGCGCTGGCTGGAATTATTGCCGGCATCTACGTCTCGGGCGTAATCCACGATTTTCGCATCGATGATCTTACCTCCGGCCAGTACATGGCCATGCATCAGATGCGCGACCGGACGTTTACCCGGGTGATGCCGTTCGTCAGGCTGACGACGCTGGTGCTGATCGCGGCGATGGCGATGTTTGCGGTCGATGCCGGCCTGCCGCGCATCCTGACCATCGTCGCCGCGGCGCTGGTGGTGATCGACATTGGCTTCACCGTCAGCCGTCAGGTGCCGCTCAACAAACAGGTGCAGAGCTGGACGTCGGTGACCATCCCCGATGATTGGGCGCAGACGCGCGACAGCTGGGCGGCCAACCACAATTTGCGCCTTGTGCTTGGACTGGCCGAATACGCCTGCCTGTTTGCCGCGGTCATCCTGACGCTCAGCCGGTGATTCAGTTTTTGCGGAACGCCGCGGCATGGGTCGGCACTTCTGCCGGCCGCCGCCGTTGAAAACAGGAGTATTGCCATGCTGCATCACGCTTCATTCAACGCCCGCGATCCGCAGGCCGTCGCCAGCGTCCTTGCCGAAATGCTTGTCGCCACCGCGGTTCGTGCGCCGTCGCCGCCATTTCCTGAGGGGGCATGGTTTGTCTGCCTCGGCGACGATTTCGGCTCGCTGATCGAAATCCTGCCGTGCGGCACGGTTCTGGACCAGCAAGCGCCGCTCGGCATCGGCTTCGACCCGAACATGCGCCTGCGCTCCGGCTCGCATGTGCTGCTCAGCACGCCCAATTCGACCGAAACCATCCAGGGCATTGCCGCCCGCATGGGCTGGCATAGCGAGCTGATCGATGCCCGCCTGTTCAAGGTGCTCAAGGTCTGGGTCGAGGACGAAACTGGTCGAATTCCTGACGCCCGAGATCGCACCGCTATACCGCGCGACATTCGCCTGGGGCGGCATGGCGACACTCGACGCCAAGCTGCGCGAGCTGGAGAGCCAGATGGCGGCAGCGCTTGCCGCCAAGGCGGCGAACCAGTCGGGCCGCAAGGATGAGCAACTGGCCGATACGATGAGTCCGTGAGCCCCGACGCCTTCCGATGAGAGCTCCTGGACGGCCGCCGAGGTCAACCGGCGCCGGTGTTGTCGCCGGCTTCCGCCTTCAGCCAGTTGATGAACGATCTGGCAGGCTCCCAGGCGGAGATGGACGGGTGGACGACGACGTAGTGGTTCCAGTTCGTCGGTATGTCCGTCGTCAGGAGGCGGACGAGCCTGCCGGTCCGCAAATCGCACTCGACCAGCGACTTCCTCGCGATAGCGACGCCCAGACCGCTCGCCGCCGCTTCGACCGCCAACAAGGTGCCATTCAGATTCATGCCGTCGCCAACCGTATCCAGCGGCAGATTGTTTCTCTCGAACCAGTGGCGCCAATTGGCGCCGCTCTCGTCATTTTCGGCCGTCGTGTCGAGGATGCGGAACAGTCGCAGCACATCGTGCTGGTCTCTGACCGGGCCGTTGGCGGCGAGATAGTCGGGACTGACGACAGGAAAGATCGCATCTGCCATCAGCCATTCGGTCTCGACGGCCGGATAGTGTCCGCCGCCGAAACGCAATGCGATGTCGACTGTTCGCTGCGAAAGGTCGACGACTGCAAGATCCGCATTGATGTCGATCTCTGTTTCGGGATGCTTTTTGCGAAACCTGTGCAGGCGCGGGGCCAGCCAGCGTACGGCATGCGAAGGAATGGCAGTGACCCTCAGCCTCGTGCGCTCGTTGCGCGCGACACTCGCGACCGTGCTCTGGATTTCCAGCAATGCGCGTCGCACGCCCGCGGACAATCGTTCGCCTTCAAGCGTTAGTTCGACGCGGCGGACATGGCGGGTGAACAGAAGCACGCCGAGATCGGCTTCGAGATCGGCGATGCGGTGGCTGAGCGCGCTTGGCGTAACATTCAGCTCATCGCCGGCGCGCTTGAAGCTGCCCAGCCGGGCAATGACCTCGAAAGCACGAATGGATTCCAGTTGTGGAAGCCGTCTTGTCATTTGCCGTTACCCGATCCTGCCCCTGGGTTTCTTAGCATGAATGAACTAAGCTCATCCATAGCTTCGTAAATAGTCTTTTGTCCAAGTGCGCAAATCATTGTAGCCATCCACTGCCCCCCGATTGCCGCCGTCGGAATGAGAGGCCGTTCATGGAACGAGCCTCGACTACGAACGACAGTGAAATGAAGACAATCGCTTGGGAGTACCCCATGACTATTCGACCCCCCGAGTTTGCGTATGCGCGCTTTTCGACCGCCATGTGGCCGCGAGCGGAATGGCGAAACGTCTATTGCGACCTGTTGCGCCGGATGGTGACCGACATGGATTTTAACGTCACGGAGGAAAAGCTCTCCGTCGACGCGACCATCCTGCGGCTGCCGGGCGTCGGCATTGCCGATTCGAGGACCACCGCCTTCCGCACCATCCGTTCCCGCGCCATGGCCAAGGGGACCGATGATTACATTTTCTTCATGTGTCTGGAGGGCGCTGCCACCTTCTCGCATCTCGGCCGCGAGGCCAGCATCGAGGCCGGCCAGGCAATCCTTCTGTCCTCCTCTGATCCGCATGTGATCGAGCGGGCGATGTCGCATCATCTCTTCATCACCATCCCCAAGGCAGCCCTCGGGCCCATGGCTGCGAATGCGGATGCCGCCCTGATGACGCCGATGTCATGCGTGGGCGAAAAGTTCTTGCTGCTGACCAGCTATGTCCGTCTGCTGATGCAGGAGCCGAACCTGGCCGCATCCGAATTGCGCTGGCTTGCCGCCAAACACATACAGGACCTTGTCGCGGTCGTGGTCGGGGCAACGCAGGACGCCACTGAGGTCGCCGCAGGCCGCGGCATACGCGCCGCGCGGCTGCGCGCCATCAAAGCCGATATCGAAAGCAATCTGGCTTCCGGCGATGTCGGGTCCGACGCGCTGGCCGGGCGCCACCGCGTCAGCGCGCGCTATATCAGAAAGCTGTTCGAGGGTGAGGGTACCTCGCTGTCGCAGTTCGTGCTTGGCCGGCGGCTGGCGCTGGTTTGCAGCAAGCTATCCGACCTGCGCCTGGCACACCGCACCATCGGCGCCATCGCCTTCGACGCCGGCTTCGGCGATCTCTCGACCTTCAACCACGCCTTCCGCCGGCATTTCGGCATGACGCCTTCGGAAGCGCGGCAGAGTGCGGCTGTGCACCGCGCCTCGCTGGAGCCCGGCGGCCGAACAGGCCACGCGCGGCAAAGCGCGACGGGTGTTGCGGCCGCATGACCTCAAAACAAAAGCCCGCAGGATCGCTCCCGCGGGCTTTTGGTCGCCTGAGATGGTGTCGCTTCGGGGGAAGCAAAAATCTGAGGAAGGCGGTCGCTTCTTAGGCGCCGCCGCCAGGAATGGGGGGCGCCAGCTTGCTGGCGCCCTTGATGATCTGGCTGAGGAAGTTCTGGTCCTTGCCGCCGGTCGGCGTGGTGCGCGAGATGAAGTCGAAAATCTTGCCGTCCTTCAGACCGTAATTGGCAATCTGGGTGACGCGCCCGTCCTCGCCAAAATAGACCGCGAGCACTTTCTGGTCGACCAGGCGCGGCTTGTCGAAAGCGACATAGCGCTTGCGCGTCTGCGAAATGTAATAGAACGCCTCATTGTCGAAGGTGGCTTTCGTCGATGGCGTGCCGAGCGCCAGAAGCACCTGTTCGCGGCTGGAGCCCACCGGCACCGAATCGACCGCCTGCTGGTCGATAACATAGCCCTGCGTCAGCGTCTCGCTAGGGTTAAGGTCGCCGAACATCTTGGACGAATTGCAGCCCGACAGCGCGGAAGCCACCAGCACCAGCGAAACCGCGGCGGTGGCCCCAGGCAGAAAAGTCGACTTGAATTTCAGCGCGCGCAACAACAACTCCATTAGCTGGCCGCAACTTGCGCTGGGCGGCAAAACCGGTAAACCAGCTTGCTTGCCGATGCAACAAGGCCCATTCAAACAATCGGTCCCCAGGAGACCACCCTCAATGTTCCAGCGCCTTTTTGGCCGCGAACGCAACGCCAACCGCGCTATCACCGAGGCGCTTTACGCACAAATCGTGGCGGCGGCGCGGCAGACCGTGTTTTATTCCCACTGGAATGTGCCGGATACGCCGCTCGGCCGTTTCGAGATGCTGTCGCTGCATATGTTCCTGTTTCAGCACCGGCTCCGCGGCGAAGAGGGCGTCGCGCATGAGGTCGCGCAGGTGCTGATCGACGAGTTCTTTCTCGATGTCGAGCATTCGCTGCGGGAACTGGGCGTTGGCGATGTCGGCGTGCCCAAGCGCATGAAGAGGCTGGCCAAAATGTTCTACGGCCGTACCGCCGCCTATGACGACGCGCTGGAACGCAGCGACCGCGACGCGCTTGCTGCCGCCCTGGCGCGCAATGTCAGGCCCGATGCCGGCGCCTGGCCGCAAGCCTTGCCGCTGGCGTCCTATGTAATCGATGCCGCAAGGCAGCTTGAAGCACAGCCGTCCGAATTGATCGTTTCCGGTGCCGTGGCGTTTCCCGTCGCGAAAGCGGAGTGAGGAGGGGAGACCAAGATGAAACATGTGGACACGCCTAGCCCGGTCTCATTCGCGGCCAATGTCGGCCGCCTGCCGCACAAAGGTTTGCAGGTGGTGATCGACGCCGACGCCGCGCAGCGCGCAATGCTTGCGCGCGAGCACGAGCTGCTTTCGGTCGAAAACTACCGTGCTGAGCTTTTGGTGGCGCCGTGGAAGCGCAATGGCGTCAAAGTCAGCGGCCGCGTTGAGGCTGATATCACCCAGGCCTGCATCGTCACCCTTGAGCCGGTCGCGGCCCATATCGACGAGGAGGTCGAGGCGCTGTTCCTGCCGGAGCAATCCAAGCTCGGACGGCAAGGGTTCGAAGGCGGCGGCGAGATCCTGCTCGACGCCGAAGGGCCGGACAGCCCGGAAACTTTCTCCGGCGACACGATCGACGTCGGCGCGCTCGCCGAACAGTTCTTCGGGCTGGCGATCGATCCCTATCCGCGCAAGGCAGGCGCCTCGCTCGATGCCGCCGGCCCGAACGAGCCCGTCGAGAATGAATTCCAGCAAAAGCTGCGATCCTTGCTTGGAAAATCCTAAAACACGAAGCGATCGGAGAAAAGCCGGTTGTGCGGCAGCCCAAAACCGCTATTTTCGCCGAACCTTCGCGAGCCCCTGAATTTCGCGAGTTTCGTATTTCTTTCGCGGGCCATGTGCCCTGGCCCAAGCTAGTGAGATAAAGACCGCGTGATCAGGATTTCCATCGATGCCATGGGTGGCGATCACGGGCCAAACGTGGTCATCCCGGCACTCATGACGGTCGCCGTCAGGCGTCCCGACATCCGCTTCGTCATCTATGGGCGCGAGGAATTGGTGCGCCCCGAACTCGCCAAATTCCCCAAACTGGCCGAGGTCAGCGAGTTCCACCATTGCGAAGTCGCGGTCAGGATGGATGACAAGCCGAGCCAGGCGCTGCGCCACGGCCGCTGGAAGTCGTCGATGTGGAAGGCTGTCGAAGCAGTCAAGAGTGGCAGCGCGCAGGCCTGCATTTCGGCCGGCAATACCGGCGCGCTGATGGCGATGTCGAAATTCTGCCTGCGCACGATGGCGACCATCGATCGTCCGGCGATCGCGGCGATCTGGCCCACGATGCGCGGCGAGAGCGTGGTGCTGGATGTCGGCGCCACCATCGGCGCCGATGCGCACCAGCTGATCGACTTTGCCATTCTCGGCACCGGCATGGCGCGCTCGGTGTTCGGCATCGACCGGCCGAAAGTCGGCCTGCTCAATGTCGGCGTCGAGGAGATCAAGGGACAGGAAGAGGTCAAGGAAGCCGGGCGCATGCTGCGCGAGGCCAACATGGCCTCGATGAATTATCATGGCTTCGTCGAGGGTGACGACATCGGCAAGGGCACGGTCGACGTGGTCGTCACCGAAGGCTTTGCCGGCAACATCGCGCTCAAGACGGCAGAAGGCACTGTGCGCCAGATCTCAGGCTATCTGCGCGCCGCGATGAACCGCACGCTGATGGCCAGGATCGGCTATGTCTTCGCCAAGGGCGCTTTTGACCGCCTGCGCGAAAAGCTCGATCCGGGCCGCTCCAATGGCGGTGTTTTCCTGGGTCTGAACGGCATCGTGGTAAAGAGCCATGGCGGCGCCGATTCGGACGGTTTCGCGGCGGCCATCGAGCTTGGCTACGACATGGTGCGCAACAATCTGATCGACCGCATCGAGGCCGATCTCGACCTGTTCCATGCGCGCAACCCGCATGCCCAGGCAAACAGGAAATCCGACGCCACCGTCGACGAAAAGGAATAGGAAAGAGCTTTGATCAGATCAGTCGTGCGCGGCACCGGTGCTGCGCTGCCCCGCCGCATCATGAAGAATGCCGATTTCGAAGGCATGGTCGAGACCTCGGACGAGTGGATCGCCCAGCGAACCGGCATCCGCCAGCGCCATATCGCCGCCGATGACGAGACGACGGCATCCCTGGGCGAGGCGGCGGCGCGCGCAGCGCTCGACAATGCTGGTCTTTCGCCTGCCGACATTGATCTGATCGTGCTGGCGACCTCGACACCCAACAACACCTTTCCGGCGACCGCCGTCGAGATCCAGAACCGGCTCGGCATGCATCACGGCTTTGCCTTCGACCTGCAGGCGGTGTGCTCGGGCTTCGTCTATGCGGTGACCACCGCCGACCTCTACATCAGAGGCGGCCTCGCCAAGCGCGTGCTGGTGATCGGCGCGGAGACCTTTTCGCGCATCCTCGACTGGAGCGACCGCTCGACCTGCGTGTTGTTCGGCGACGGCGCCGGCGCGCTGGTGCTGGAAGCGGATGAGGGCACTGGCGGCATTGCCGACCGTGGCGTGCTGGCGATGAGCCTGCGCTCCGACGGCGCCCACAAGGACAAGCTTTTCGTCGATGGCGGTCCCTCGACCACCGGCACCGTCGGCCATCTCAGGATGGAAGGCCGCGAGGTGTTCAAGCACGCCGTCGGCATGATCACCGACGTCATCGAGGCGACGTTTTCGCAGGCCGGCATAACCGCCGACGACCTCGACTGGTTCGTGCCGCATCAGGCCAATAAACGCATTATTGACGCTTCGGCCAAGAAGCTCGGGATTGCTGAGCAAAAGGTGGTGGTCACCGTCGATTTGCACGGTAACACCTCCGCTGCTTCCGTGCCGCTGGCGCTTTCGGTGGCCGTCGCCGACGGTCGCATCAAGAAGGGTGATCTCGTGCTCCTGGAAGCGATGGGCGGCGGCTTCACCTGGGGCGCGGTTCTCGTTCGCTGGTAAGTGCCGAACGGTCCGGTTTCGGTCCTTGACCTTGCCGGATCAATTACTTAGGCTCTGCCTTTACCTGTATCGATTTATGTTTTTTGAACTGATGGGACGGTCGCATGGGGGGAAAGACACTTACGCGCGCCGACCTTGCCGAAGCTGTTTACCGTAAGGTCGGCTTGTCACGCACTGAATCGGCAGAACTCGTCGAAGCGGTGCTGGACGAAATCTGTGAAGCCATCGTACGCGGCGAGACGGTGAAGCTGTCGTCCTTCGCCACCTTCCACGTCCGTTCCAAGAACGAACGCATCGGCCGCAATCCCAAGACCGGCGAGGAAGTGCCGATCCTGCCGCGCCGGGTGATGACCTTCAAGTCGTCGAACGTGCTGAAAAGCCGTATCCTGCGCTCGCACCAGAACAGCAAGGCCAAGGGCGGCAAATAGGTTCTGCCGCAGGCTTCGGTTGAAAACGCCGGGCCGTTTTGACGCCGGGCTTGAATATTGTTTCATAAACCGCTGAAATGATACCCGATTCGGCAGACTGGGCCGGATCGCCGTCCAGCGTGAGGATTTCGCCCATGGACAAGAGCCCCGACGCTTTCCGCACCATCAGCGAGGTCGCGGAGGATCTCGATCTGCCGCAGCACGTGCTGCGCTTCTGGGAAACCCGTTTCAACCAGATCAAGCCGATGAAGCGCGGCGGCGGCCGCCGCTACTACCGGCCACAGGATGTCGAACTGATCAAGGGCATCCGCCACATGCTCTACGACCAGGGTTACACGATCAAGGGCGTGCAGAAACTGCTGCGCGAGAACGGCAACCATTTCCTGGTCGCCATCGGCAATGGCGACATGGCTGCCGTCGAAGCGATCTCGCAGCGCAGGCAGGCCGATCAGGTGCCGCTGACGCCAGCCGCCCAGCCGCGCGGCATGGATGACGAGATGCTGGTCGGCCAGCCCAAGGTAAAACCCAGCCGCCGCTTTTTCGGCCTGGGCAAGACCGAGGAGGAAGGTCCGGTCCAGCCCGGCGCATCGAAACTGTCGCGCGACAACCGGGCCTTGCTGCAGGAGGCGCTGTTTGACCTCCTGGAGTGCAAGCGCCTGCTCGACCAGGTGCGCTAACCTTTCCGCTGCCTCGGGCAAGCAGACCGGAACCGGTTCTGCGGCCATGCGTTTGGCCTTCTCTCAAAAAGAAGGAAAACAATCATGGCATCGCTTTCGACCCTCTCCGATCTCGATCTCGAAAAGCAGGTCGCGACCCTTTCCAAAGAGCTCGCCGCCTTGCGCAAAGTCGTGGCCAAACGCGGCGGTGCTTACTACGAGGACGGGCGCGATGCCGCTTCGGACTATTATGGGCAGCTTGCCGACCTTGTCAGCGATGCGCTGCCGGCGATCAGGAAGCAGGGCAGGGCGATCGAAAAGACGGCGCGCGATCGTCCGGCAACAGCCGCTGCTGTTGGGTTGGTCGTGGTCGGCCTTCTCGCCAGCTTGTTGCTCAGCCGGCGCTAAAACAATTCACGAAAACAAAAAGAAAATGGCGGCCGTCCCGCGGACGACCGCCATTTCCCTGATCTGCGGCCGATTACTTGGCGAGCTTGATCTTGGCCTGCGGTGAAACCTGCGCGGTCTGGCTGCACTTGCCATAGACAGTGCCATTCTTGTCCGTGGCGTCGGTATAGGTGCCTTTGCACTCGATCGAGAGCACCAGGCAATGACCGGAGCCCTTGCAAACCGCGCCGCCGTCGCCCGTGGGATGCGTGCCGTTGGCGAAAGCCGAGGTCGGAACGGAAGCCGAACCGAAGGCCGAGACGATGAGGGCCGCGGCGAGCGTGATGCGCTTGAAGTTGGTCATTTGAGCATTTCCTTCTCTGGATCGAGGATCGCCACCATGGCGTCCTTCTGTGTTGGGATCGCCTTCTCGGCGTCCATGCCGGTTAGTGCGGCCTCCAAAGCAAAGGTTCATGCGTGGTTCGAATTTTCTTCGCGTTTTTTCGCGACGTCGATTTTTAGCCTTCGCCAACGGACGGCGCCTGGCGGGGCCGGCATCGATCATGCATTTTCGCGTGAAGGCCGCTGAGGTAGCGGCGCGGCATCCCATGCGAAGGTCACACCGTGGCGTGCCCAAATGGCCGGCCAAGACCGAGTCCGCGCCCGGCTCTTGTCAGGTGGCGGCAGCAGTCATTGCCGCCACTTGGCACCGCGCTTTCTGCCACTCCCGGCTGCGACTATAATGCCAGTCCAAAGGTACCGGCGGAGGAGACGGGCGTGGTCGCAAATTACATCGACGAGTTCATCATGTTCTGCGCTGGGCTGTGGATGACAGGCGTTGGTTTTGGGCTGCTCCAAAGTCCTTTTCAGGCCCAGAAAGGTCAGCAGCCATGGTGGCTGCAGGTCGCGAAGCATTTCAAATGGATGGGACCGCTTTTGATTTTGATCGCAATAGTGCTCGCGTTCGCGGCGCCGTCCTAGCGGGTTCCGACAGCATTGAGAGACCCGAGGTGTCCTGCAACTGGCAACCGCTGTGTTGTCGGCCTTGCGCCTGATACGTTGGTTGGGGTGCGCTGTGGTTGCTCGCGATCTGGCGCATCGGCGCCATCGAATCCTGCCTTCAGCTTTTCCACGTGTCGCCTGGCAAAAACCAACGGGAAGGCGGCCTTGGCGAGGACTCCAGGGCCAGCCTTCCCGTTGGGCAAGTCGGCCGTGTCAGGCCTTCTTGGCCTCCACCTTGTGGTGGTGGTGGTGGTGATGGTGACGGCGGTGATGCTTGTTGTGATGATGATGATGGTGATGCTTCTTGTGCAGCGATGCTGCGTCGGCGCTGCTGGCGCCGATGAGCGGCAGAGAGACAGCCAGGGCAAAAGCCAGCCCGAGAGCCGACAGGAGGGACTTCTTCATGACTTCGTTTCCTTTTCTGCGCGGGCTGAATTTGACCGTCACCGAGCAAGATCGGTCCCGGTGAACCCCGCAGTCATGACTATCGCCTCCGAACTTTTCGACAGTTTTTCCGGACTGTAGAATTTTGTTTCTGGATTGTGTATGGCGGCTTCGTCGGCAACTTACATCGGCGGAATGACGCCGTTGGTGCCGACAACGACCCGGCCCGCGGTCAGCTTGCCGTCGCTGCCGCGCTCGGCGTTGACGAACACCACAGCGCCAGGCTTGAGGTCGGCGGGCGTCGCCGGCGCGAAGGTCACCACCGGCGTCGTCTGCGGGATCGCGATCTGCTTTTTCTGGCCATTGTCGTAGGTCAGCGTCACCGTGCGACCTGCAATCTCGGTGACATCGGCGACCGTGCCGTTGGTCATCCGGCTGTTGGGCTCGAGATCCCACGGGCGGTCGCCTTCGCCGGCGCCCTTCAGCGCGGCCGGGAAGATCACCACCTCAAGCGCGCCGCTGCCGCCATCGGCCTTCGAAACAGAGGCAATGCCGAGGAAATCGCCTTGCTTGATATCCCCGGCATCCGCCTTGGCGACGCCGGAAATCTTCCACCCTTCAGCCAGCGCGATGGCGTCGGTAGCGCCTTCGCGGGTCTTCACCGTCAGCGTCGCTCCGGCAAAGGCGGTCACCGTGCCGCGAATGCGCACGGCCTCGGCGGCCTGCGCCGCGACCATGCTCGCGCCAGCGAGGCCTGAAATCGTGGCGAGCACGATGGCTGATGTCTTGAATGTCATGGATCTGATCCTCTTGGGAAAAGCTGGCCCGATGCGGCTGCCAGCAACATCAGGCTAACGCGCGAGCGGCGCAAAACCGCTGAACACTTCGGCGTTCGGCCCTTCAAAAGAACTTGATTGGGAGATCGGGGCGGAGATCCTATATGTGCCCTGGCGCCTGCGGTTTTGACGCCGGTTCACGATGCTGTGACGGTCGGTTTGGGCCTTGGCAAATCGCCGTCAAGCGGGCATTGTCCCGGCTCTCAGGCAACACCCTATCATTTGATCCAAAACTCTTTAGCCCCATGGAGTTGCCAATGCCCCAAACTGCAAAACACGAACCCTTCTCCAGGCTGGCGGCCGACGTTGCGCTCGAGCACCCCGGCCTCAAAGCCATCCGGGAGACAAAGGGATACAGTATTGAAGAGCTTTCCCTGACCTGCGGTCTGTCGACCAGCGAGATTGCCGACATAGAGAGCGGCAAGGACACCGATCCGACGAAACTTCGCCGGATCGCCGCAGCATTGCAATTGCCGGAAACGGCCCTGATCGATGCCCCGGCGCCCACGGCGCCTGTGGAAAACCGGTCCGTTTCATAAACAACGGCCAAGCGTCGTTCAACAAGCCCGCCATGGTTTGCCCTGGCGGGCTTGTTGCATTCGCCCAACGGCGAATGTCACTTCTTGCTCGGATCGTCCGCCGGGTTGACGTAGGTGATCGCGAACGGCCCCTCGCCATGAACCTGGACGATCGTAGCGCTTGTCGTCCAGGCGTAATGGTTCATTCCCTGTGGGGCTACGCCGAAGCCGCCGGCGGTCAGTTCGATGCCCTTGGTCTCGTCGAGCTTGTCGCCCATGCCGATATGAAAATTGCCGGAAATCACCGTCACATATTCCGAGGTGGGATGGTTGTGCGCGGCAATCCTGTAGCCGGCCGGCAGCTTCAACCGCAGCACGTAGATGCCATCCTTCGAGGGGTCCCCGGCGATGACAGCCATGTCCGCGCCGGCGGGCAAGACAGCAGGAGCAGGGCCCCATTTGATGGCGTCCGCGTTTATCGGCATGTCGTCGGCAAGCAGCGGCGCCGTCCCGATAAGCAGCAGCGCCAGAGCCGAGGCGAGCTTGAGCATGATGATCTCTCCGGTTGGTCGTGGGAGCACAGCATCAGCGCCGGCCCTGATCCATTGCGACCTACCAATGCAGCAGCCCGAACACATCTCCCGCACGGGGGATGCGCCTTGTGTTGCTGACATGCGGCGCGACCCGCCCGGCCTGGTACCGCTGCAGCCGTCGAGGGGCGGGGAGGTTGCCGCCGACCGAGCGTGAAGCTATCCAGTGTGAACGCTAACCGTTTTCGAATGGGACAATGCCGAGATGAGCCTTGAATCCGTGCGCGCCTTCCTGGCTGCCCATGCGCCCGATGTCGAAGTGCTCGTCACCGAAGCGAGTTCCGCGACGGTGGCGCTGGCGGCTGAGGCGCATGGCGTGGAGCCGGCGCAGATCGCCAAGACCATCTGCCTGCGCGTCGGCGGTGAGACCATGCTGATCGTGGCCGGCGGCATGTCGAGGCTCGACAACCGCAAATTCAAGGACCGTTTCGGCGGCAAGCCGCGCATGCTTGACGCCGACGAGGTTGTCGCGATTACCAGCCATCCCGTCGGCGGCGTCTGCCCATTCGGCCTGCCGGCGCCGCTGCCAATCTATTGCGACGTCTCGCTGCGCGCCTTCGATGAAGTCGTGCCCGCGGCCGGCGCCACCAACGCCGCTGTAAGGCTCAGCCCGCAGCGCATGGCACAGATTGTCGGCGCCGAATGGGTTGATGTGTGCCAGTAGCGAATCGTCGGCTGATTTCAGCAGGAGATTTCTGGGAGCAAAACGACTGCGAGCGCAGCTAGTAGAAGATTGAACGACCCATTATACGTGGCGGAATGAACGACGTTTTTGGTTACATCGCCTATGGTGAGAACGAGCTTTACCATCGCGGCGCGCTGCTCAGCGCCCTCAAGCTTTTGCACCATTGCCCGACCGCCAGAATAACTGTCGCAACGGACAGGCCTGAACTCTTTCGCGGTTATCCCATTGAGACAATGCTTATAACGACCGAACAGAAAGATCAGTGGTCTTTCGGTGGAAGCTATCATTTCGGCATCAAGGCCGGGACGATGCGTGAGCTTTTGCGGCGAGCTGATCGGCTGCTTTTCATGGACACCGACATGTACCCGGTGGGTGACCCGTCGAAGGGCTTCCACTCGATTTCTGCGATCCACTCCATCATGCGCCTGTGCGAAGGGAAGCACCGCATCTATCAACGTGCGCTGCCGGGCAAGAACATCAGCATCGGCGGCCAGGTTTTGACCGGCCAGGAGCCGATGTGGAACAGCGGCGTCGTTGGAATTCACCGAGAAAGCCTCAGTGCTATGGTTGACGCTTTCGCCGCTATCAAGGTGGTTCATGAGGTGACCGACACATGGGCGCCGGAGCAGTTTTGCCTCGGGGTAGCCCTTTCTCAAAATGGCCGAACCATCAGCCCGCATCGCCTGCCGATCCGGCACTACAACACCCGAGGCAAAAAGCAGTTCGCTGAGCCGCGCGTACATGCGTTCTTTAACGCTTACGGCTCGGTGCCAGTCGGCCAGCAGGTTGCAAAGGCCGGTAGATATCGTCTGTGGCGGACGCCCTTGGATTTGTGGCATCAGAAGCATAGGAAGTCACTGTGACGGGGTGGCTATGCATGAGGAATCCGTTTCGATCCAGGCTGCCCTCAAGCGTGATCCTCGGACGTCACACCTATGGGGTGAGCCGGAGGAAGGTGTTTGGAACGTCTGCCGCCACTCCGTTGACCATAGGGGCGTTCTGTTCGGTGGCCGGCAATGTCAGCTTTGAGTGTTCGGGGGGAAGTCACACGCCCTGGGCTGCAACCACATTCCCGATCCATAGCCGCTTGATGGAATCAGTTGATCCCACTGAGCACGGTGGCGAACCCGTGGGCATCACCATTGCCAATGATGTTTGGATCGGCCGCGATGCGCTGATCATGCCAGGCATTCACATCGCCGATGGCGCCATTGTCGCGGCCGGGGCCGTCGTCACCAGGGATGTGCCGCCATACGCCATCGTCGGCGGGGTCCCGGCCAAGCTCATCCGCTATCGCTTTTCAGATGATGTCATTGGGAAGTTGCTGGCGATCCGGTGGTGGGAATGGAGCGACGAGAAGATCAAGCAGGAGGCTGCTTTTCTTACCGGCCCGATCGAATTTTTCTTGGAGCGACATGCCGGTGCGACACCGTAAGAACGCATCTTGCTGGTCGCTGCAGTGGGGCTGAGAAATTGCATGGCCACTTGGGGGAAGCAGCTAGTCGCCTGTGTTGTTTGGTCGGAGTGGCCGGATTCGAACCGACGACCCCTTGACCCCCAGTCAAGTGCGCTACCGGGCTGCGCTACACTCCGGACCGCGCAAAGCCATATATTTTCAAGGGTTATGGTGCAAGACCCTTATCGGAACAAAATCGGCGACATTAGAACAAATGGTGTCTCGGTGTGGGTTTCGAGACCAAAAGTCACACCGAGATTCACACCGGATGTTCTCTTTGTGTTCCGTGAAGGCAACGGAGCTTCGCATCATCGTTTGCTGCCTCCTGGTGACGATATGCAAACCTGCTAAGGTTATTAAAGCTACTTAAGGCTAGTCGGTCAGATGCGACGCGAATGACCCGAAGGCGACATGCCGAGCCATTGCACCCGTGCGCGAATTGGCGTTCAGTCGTTTCATGCTCATTGTCGCCTCGACTGTCGGCAGAGTCGTCCATGCGGATTCTAGGCCACATACGGCCGTTACTGCCCTATGCCGCGCCGGCACCATGACCCATGACTACAAGCGTCACGGCACCACCGCGCCCTTTGCTGCCCTCGACGTCCTTGAGGCAAGGTAATTGGCCGGTGCATGCAGCGCCATCGCCACCAGGAGTTCATCCGGTTCCTCAACGCCATCGAGAAAACCGTGCTGGCCCAAAGTGATCGCCTGGCTCTCCCGCCATCCGCCCGTCACCTTCCACTTCACCCCCACCAGCGCCTCATGGCTGAACGCGGTCGTGGGGTTCTTCGCGGCACTGACAAAACGACGCCTCAAACGCGGTGTCTTCGCCGGTATCGTCGATCTACAGGCCGCCATCAACCGATACGTCGCCGACCACAACACCAACCCAAAGCCCTTCAGGTGGAAGGCCGGCCCGACAAAATCACCGCCGCCGCGACTCGAGGGCACCAGACGTTGGATGCAATCAACTAGCAGCGTCGCCCTTTGTCTGTTCCGCCTTGAGTTGGATTATTCACGACGGGCGAATATTTACGTTGTGAGCGAACACGTTCTGGGGATCATACTTGCGCTTGATTTCACGGAGTCGGGGGAGGTTCGCTCCGTAAGCTGCAACAGCTGCAGCATCGGCATCTTCATCTGAACCGATGTAGTTAGCGTAACGACGCGGTCCTACGTAGGCCTCGAGTGCACTATAAGTATTTCGGCACCACGATGTCGCGGCACTTTCGTCGGTCCGATCAAACCACTGACCAATGATTGCGACGTTGTATCCGGTATCACGCAGCGCGTAGGCGGTTTCGTCGGCTGGCTTTCGTGCGGCCGCCCCGTGGAAGTGCTCGAGGAGCACCTGGTTACTCGGCACCGGGCAGCCCTCATACAACGAGATGACTGCCCCGATCGCCTCATCGGTCAGCGTGTGAATGAATGAAGACTTCCAATAGTTGAATGCTCCCTTTGGGAAGCCATCGTCCAACATGCCATTGAGCTGGGTATAGGGAATGGGACCGAGCGCATCCATGGCTACAGTGCCGAAGCCTCTTATCCGTGCCATAACCTTTTCAGCATCGCTTGGTGCGCCGCAATGACACGCAACGACGGCAATGAGCTTGCTGCCTGATCCATCGGGAGCAGTGATGAGCCCGGCTACGAGCATCAACTCATCGGGTGCTTCAAGCGTGAGTTCGCGCCATTGGGTCAGCACCTCGCGGGCTTCCAAGAACGGGAACGCAACCAGGCCGCCGAGGACTTCGGGACCGACCGGGTGAACCTGGAATTCGAAAGAACCCGCGACGCCAAAGTTGCCGCCGCCGCCCCGAACGGCCCAGAACAGGTCTGGATTACTCTCGGCACTCGCAGTCATCACGGAACCATCGGCCATCACAAGATCGACGGACAACAGATTGTCCAACGCCATCCCAAACTTTGGCATCAGAAATCCGATCCCCCCACCCAAGGTCAACCCTCCAACTCCAGTGGTCCCAACAACACCGCCCGTGGTTGCGAGACCATATAACTGGGCCTCCCGGTTGAACTCCTTCCACAGGGTTCCTCCACCGACGATCGCAGTGCGCTTCGCAGCGTCGACGTGCACGCTTTTCATCAAAGAGAGATCAATCATCAGACAATCGTCAGCAACCGCACGACCACCAACATTGTGACCGCCGCCCCTGACCGAGATCTCGAGGTCGTTCGCTCGCGCAAACCTGACCGCATCCGCAATGTCGGCCATCCCTTTGCACTGGGCAATCAAAGACGGCCTGCGGTCGATCATGCCGTTATGGATCTTGCGGGCCTCGTTGTATCCCGCCGACTGTGGGGTATAAAGGACCCCATGGAACGACTTGGAAAGTTCGGTCACGTCGCGCATCGAAACCCCCTTATTGTCGCCGCACTCCGCCATCGGGGACGGTCGCGTGTCCATAATGACATCGCATCTCGTCATATCCAAGGTTCGTTGCCAAAATCATGACTGCGAAAGCTTGCTGAGGCCGTGGGAATACGGAGGGTGTTGCCGGATAGTTTGCGGTGAGTCCTTCTAGGGAACCAGACGTCGGATTCGATCCACTAAGTCGCCTATTGGGAGTTCAATTGCCATCGGTTCCAACGACGCCGGACAGGACTGCCCGAGTCCGAGCTGGGACAACAGAAATCTCGATTATCCCAAGCCTGGCACCGCCAAAATGGAACTCCTCGGCACGTTGGGCTCCGCTGCATATGGATCTGGTCTGCAAGGAAGTCTGCGAATACGTATCCACCTCAATCGCGGTCTGAGTCACTCCGGCGGTCCTGAGGCTTGTTCCTCCGCTGCCTGCGTAATCTTTCCTAGGTGGGGCGAGACAGGGGTGCCATAACCGTATTCTGCGCAAAGAACGGGGCTCTCTTGGCAGGTGGCGTTCGGGCGGTCATGTTTGCATGCTTGGGCGCGTTGGTCATCGCAGCACCCGGCTACAGGGAGGGAGACTTGGATAACAACGCTGTTGTGACATCGAGCATCATTGAAGATGCGTTCCTGATCTCTTGTCTGGTGATCGCGCTCCAGAATGTCGAGCAGGCAATCACTAGGAATCCGGAATCCGACATATTCCTGGACGACTGCCAGGACAGCATCGAGACCATGCTCCTCAAGCGGCTTCTCGCTACGGCGGGGATGATCCGCAACATCGTATTTGAAAGATATCCTCCCGAGACGAGAGACGACGAATGGAGGATGCTAGCGGATAGGAAGGTCGGTCTGCTTCTCAGGGATGGGCGCGACGATGGGCTCACATTCCGGGAGGCGTGCAACAAGATTTTACATCATCGGACCTACGCCTTCCCGGCCTCAGTCTCGGTCGTGGGGCTGGCATTGCAGGACTGCGCGCAATTTTCCGGAACGCAGCAGGAGCGCGAGTGGCACGCAATCCTGAACTTACATCAGTTTGCGTCTGCTGCTTATTTTTGCGCTGACATCGAGAGCAGAGTCTAATCGGGGCGGAAATGAGTGCGTCATTGCGCTACTCGCCCGTCTTCGGCGTCAGACAAAAGGGGGAGCGCAATGGATCTTAGGAAGCCTCAGGAACGCTCGGAACGTCGGATTATATACGACCTGCTTCACCGATCAGAGGTAGCAACGCTGGCAGAACTGAATCGCGCCACAGGGTGGGACGCCTTCAGCTACATCAATGATACCAAGAGAATTGCACGCGACTATGGCGGCACTCCGAACGTCAACGGTGGGGGTTAGACGCGCCGATTATGGATCACTAGATGAAGCTGCCTCGGCCGATTGGGGGCACTCGTGAAAGCATGCTCATCAAGCGCTTCGTTCTCGAGCGATCGCAGCTATGGGCATCAGGAACTCTGCGAGTTCGGCAATCGTATCGGCAAGCGGCGGCGCCTCTGCTTCAACTCCCCGGACAAACGCTTCCCATTGCTGCTGTTTCCCCTGATCTTCAGCAAAGCCGGTGGTAAGCGCATCAGGAGCTTCGATCGGTATGTCTGTGTTGCGCCGTTTGAAGGTGGCGGCGACTGCGCGCGCCAGCCTTTCACCGTCAAACGTATGCGTTCTTGCGAGCATCCATATGTCGTAGAAGTCCTTCATGCGGCTGTTGGCGCGGCCGAGCATCACCATGGCCTGGAATTTTTCTGCGATTACCGTCTCGCGTGAGTAGGCACGAAGGTGTGGGGACGGATTGTCCAGGAGAATTGGATAATCGAGTTCCTCTAAGCCGGGGTCTGTCGCGTCACCAAAGCCAATGTCGATCGAAACCCGCACCGTGGCTCCACCAATGTCGGCGTTGAGGCGAATGCGCAGGCCACCATATTCCATTTCCTCCCGGATTCGATCTACCGCAAGACTTTTGCTGTCGAACACCACGCCGTCATTGGTGTCGATCTCGCAGACCTCGGCGAAAATGCGTAGGATACCTTCTGTTTCGGGATCTCCGTAGCCAAGCAGATCCAGATCGCGAGTGGGCCGGAAGGGGACATCGAACCATGTCGTCATCAGCATGGCACCCTTTAGAACGAAGCGATCCTGATAGGGGCTGATGCTAAGACGGTATAAGAGGCGCTCGATTGCATAGCGCGTTAGGATGAGATCGAAGGTCTGCTTGCGTTGCCTTGCGATGGTAAGAAGCCGGGCGCGAACCGAAGCGCCCATATTGGTGATTGTCTTAGCCATTAGCCGTTAGGGTTTCGAGATATGGCTGCATAACGCCCCAGATGCCCGCTTTAAGAGCGTAGGAGGCAATTTCGGATGGTTGTGCCTTGCCGCTGCGTAGTGCCTCGCGGAGTCCTTCGATAGCAAGGCTTAGTCCGGGGCTTTGCTTAAAACGCCTACCTTCTTGCCGGCGATAGCGGAAGAGATCGACAACCGTCTTGGCAGGGCTGTAGATGCGCACCGGAACTCCTTCTATGAAGTGTTCCTCAATCCCCGCCTCTAGCGACCCGCTTCCGAAACGCACGAACTGGAGGGGTGGGCTCTCCACTTTCGGGCGCCGGTCTCTTGACCCGATAGCCATCCAGATCCGAGATGGGATGGTATCCGTAAGTTGATGAAAGGCTAGTGCAGAACCGAGGCAGATGACCCCCTTGGGGACACGTTTAGCGGCTTCGGCGAGCGAGTGGTTGACGTCGAGGTCTGCGTCGGGAAGTTGATAGAGGCCGCGGCTTAGTTGAAGGAGTTCGCCCCGCTTCTCCATTCGAGCTATTGTGGCTGACGTGATCCCCTCAGCGATGAATTCGGAGAGGCGAGCTATGCCGCGCTGGCGTAGCAGGGAGATCGCTTGTTGCGAATAGCTCGGGCTCTTTTCCGACATGGGATTTATTTGATACAAAACGTTGTATATGTCAAGTTCATATATGACGTTTTATATCACTAGCTACATTTTAGCTAATCCACTCCCTCGTTCGGCGATCTAGTCGTATCAGCAGCCTCACTGGCAACGCAGAGGCGCTAAGGAGCGTGTGCAAGGCAAACGAAGAGTTCAAGCATTTCGCCGTCTGTCCAGCGAAATAACCCATCAGTCGATCATTATAACTCATATCAATCAATGCATTTTGCGTTGTGCGTATGAAAGAGAAATCGATGGTTAAACCAACAACGACAAAGCCTTATTCTGAAACAAGGCTCGCAAAATTCGTCGAACGGCGTATTCTTGAACTGAAGCCGCGAAAGACACAGTCGCTCATCTCGAGCGAAGCCGGTTTCGCGCAGCATAACATGCTGACGAACATCAAGGCCGGCAACAGCAAGCTGCCGCTCGATCGGGTCCCGGCCCTAGCCAAGGCACTCGAATGCGATCCTGCTCTGCTCTTCATGATGGCCGTCGAGCAGCTCGGCGGCGACACCACAGAGTTGGCAATCCGGAAGATATTCGGGACCCTTGTGACCGAAAACGAGACTGCCTGGTTAGAGGAAATCCGCAAGGCTTCCAACTACTCGGACCCGAGCCTGACATCGAGGGCCAGAGCTGCGCTACGCGGGATCTTCGGCAAATGACGGGTGCTCATGACGAAGTGTCGCTGATCTCGTGTCGGCGGCGCACCGCGACAGCCATCACGCCATATGAACTCGCATGGATTGAATTCATCAGGCTCGCGAGTGGCGATACCGACCCGGCCCCAACGTTGGATCGAGTTCAGCGACTCCGGCAGATCTTCGAGCGCGATGAAAGCAGCCAATGAGCAAGAAGCCACACTTCAATCCGCGATGGCTCGGCGCTTCTATCCCCAAAAAGCATTGGCATTTTCATCGTCAGCTACTCATCCGCTACGGGATCGTTCTTGGGCCTGGAGAGTTCTCGGACATGGTTCGGGACATCAAGACCGGCTATGCCAAGGCGATCGAGAAGCGATCGAAAAAGGTGTCGATCTACTCGGTCAAAATCGATCGCGTCGGCGAACGGGTCTATGTGCTGTCAGATGGCAAGCGCATCATCACCGCATGGCCGCCGGAGAAGCGCCTAAACGAGAAGCGACGCCGAATGAGCGAACGAGATGAATAACGCCGTTCGATTGGGGTGTCTGCCAATAGGGCGATGAGCCGATGTCTGATACCCTGCGACCTCGGGCATCGACCCGCCGACCGATCACGTCGAAGATTCAAAGCCTGGGAGCGGCCGACTCCAGAACAGCCGGCGCAATCGATGTCGACAACTCCGGGATGGCTCTCCGAGGGAGTCAGCAGATCTGGCTTGGAAATGCATGTGGGGCTGGCTAGCCTTCGGCGTCGTGACAGCGGGGAACCAAGATTCCTAAACCCACTTTCCTTGAGATAGCCCGACGCGCTGGGGTTGGCACGGCGACGGTCGAGCGCGTGCTCAACGGCAGAGGCGGCGTCAGGCCTGCCACAGTCGAGAAGGTTGTCGCCGCCGCGCGTTCGCTCGACTATCCGCGCCGCCTGCCGGAGGCGCATCGCGGGGTGATCAGGATCGAGGTCATCCTGGTCCGCCCGGACGCTACCTTCTTTGCCCGACTGTCTCGCGCTTTCGAGCGTATCGCAGCGACGCTCGACCGCACGATCGCCGTCCACCGCACCTTTCTCGACGAGGCGGATCCGGCGGCAATCGCGCGGCGGATCCTCGATCCCGAGATGCGGCGCGCCGGCCTCATCCTGGCGGTTCCCGACCATCCGCTGGTTGGCGCGGCGCTGAGCCAGTTGGAGAGGCAAAACATCCCGATCGTGCAGATCGTCACAGAGATTTCCGGCACCAGCGGCGCCTATGTCGGCATCGACAACTACGCAGCCGGGCGCATGGCGGGCCTCATGCTGTCGCGCATGCAAAGGCGCCCGGGCAAGGTGGTCGCGGTCTGCCACAGTCAGATCTACCGCGTTCATCGCGATCGCGTCCGCGGCTTCTTCGACTATCTGATGGAGAGGGCGACCGACGACTTCGAACTGGTCGGTGCCCTGTTCGGTCATGACGATGGCGACCGCAACGCCGAACAGCTTCTGGAAGCCTTAAAGCGCTGGCCCGACCTTGCAGGCCTCTACAATGCAGGGGGCGCGAACGCCGCGCTGAACGATGTATTGACGCGGCATCCATTGGGACGCCAGGTCTTCTTCGTCGGCCATGAGCTCACCGAGCGCAGTGCCATCGCACTTCGCGAGGGCACGATGGCTGTCGTGCTCGACCAGGCGCCCGAGGCGCAGGCCAGGCGAGCCATGGACCTCGTCCTGGCGACATTGAACCTGCACGATCTACCGGTTGAAAACCCGCCAATCCGCTTCGTCACCTTCACAGCCGAGAACCTTTGATCTGATTTGATCAAGGTTTGGCGAGCTTTCGCACCTGTCGCAGTGCTAACCCCCTGCGAACGGATGGCGATCGCATATCGAGTTCGCCCCCCTCATCCAGCAGCTTCGCATCCGCCTTTCCCATTGGGAGAAGGGCCGGCGCCAAGCGCAGACGATCGCCCTTTCCCCTCGGAGAAAGGTTGGGTTGCAACAGATCGGTGGCAATTCGGGGGGGGCATTCTTCCACATGCGATGGCGCTCCGCAAATGGGAGGACGACCATTGACCAGACAGCCGACGGCTTACGATCTCAGGAGCGCCAAGGGCAGCCGCAAATGGCTGCAGCTTCATGTAGATACGCCGGCCGAGGCGGCCGCCGCGGTAGCCTGCGATATCGTCATCCTGTCCTGCGAGCCCGACCATAATCTGGAATTGATCCGGCAGGCAGCGCCCTCCGCCTTCCTCTCGGTCGGCATGCCACATGGCGCGGTCGCTTCGCCTGACGAGGCGGTGCGGCTGGGTTTCGCCATGCTGAAGCGCGGTGCCGACGCAGTCTATTGCTCGCACTCGCCGCGCTTCATCGAGGCGATGGCGGCCGAAGGCATTCCGGTCACCGGCCATGTCGGCCTGGTGCCGAACCGTGCAACCTGGACCAATTTCCGCGCTATCGGCCGAACAGCGGAAGAGGCATTCAAGGTGCTGCGCGCGGCCAAGGATTTGGAGAATGCGGGAGCCGCCTGCATCGAGGTTGAGGTGGTGCCGGTGCGGCTTGCCGACCACATCACTCGCTCAACCCCACTGATCACCATGGGAATGGGCTGCGGTTCTGCGTGCGACACGCAATATCTGTTTTCCACCGACGTGCTGGGCACCCATTCCGGCCACTATCCGCGCCATGCCAAGCGCTATGCCGACTTCGTCACGTTGGAGGCGGAGCTTCAAGAAAAACGCGTGGCTGCCTTCCGCGCCTTCGGCCGCGACGTGGCCGAAGGCAGCTACCCCGAGGCTCAGCACCAGGTGGACATGGACGATGCCGCCTATGACCGCTTCCTGACCCTTTCCCAACCCCTGTGAGATCGCCATGGACGACCTGAAATACGGCACGCGCAACAAACGAGGCGACTGGGCTCCCAGCGAGCCGGCCGGCACTGCGCCGTTATTCACCTTTCCACCGCGCCCGCTGGCGCTGCTGAAATGGCTGCCGCACTATTTTCTGCCTTATAATCTGCTGTTCGCGCTCTCGGCGGTGGCGTGGTGGCACTACGTGCTGCCCGATGTCGAGGTCATGAAGACGCTCGCCTTCGGCTGGACCCTACGCCTCTTCCTCGTCAACTGCGCCGCACTGCTTTTGTTCTTTGGCGCTTTCGAGCTTAGACTCTACATCTTGAGAACCCAGGGCAATCGCTTCAAATATAACGGCAAATGGCCCTCCGAGCAGAAGAGCAAGGCCTTCTTCTTCGAGAACCAGAACCTCGACAACATGCTGCGCACCTTCGGCACTGGCATGCCGATCTGGACGGCGATCGAGGTCCTGATCCTCTACGCCTATGCCAATGGCTACGTCCCGTGGCTGACCTTTGCCGACCACCCAGTCTACTTGTTCTGTCTGGCTCTGGTGGTGCCGATCATCCACGAGACGCATTTCTTCCTGCTGCACCGGGCGATCCACTGGCCACCGCTCTACAAATGGGTGCATTCGGTGCACCACAACTCCGTCAACCCGTCGCCCTGGTCGTCGCTGTCGATGCACCCTGTCGAGCAGTTCGGATATCTCGGTGTTGCATTCTGGCACCTGATCATCCCGTCGAACCCGCTGCTGGCACTTTATCAGCTCAACTATGCCGGCTTCGGGGCTATTCCCGGCCATGTCGGTTTCGACAAGGTCGAGCTTGGCGCGGACACGAGCGTCAATAGCCATGCCTACATCCACTACCTCCACCACAAATATTTCGAGGTGAACTACGGCGACGGCCTCATCCCGTTCGACAGGTGGTTGGGCACTTTTCACGACGGCAGCAAGGAAGGCGAGGCCCGCATGCAGGCCCGCTACGAGAAGAAGAAGGCGCGCGCCAACTCCGACGCGGCGAGGTAGCGGCGCCGTCCATCAGGCATCCCGCAAGGGCCGGTATTCAAGAAAGGGGTGAACCGGCACCCCTTCAGAGGGAGGAAACCCGTGAAGAAGCTTCTGTTTTCGACAGCGCTGGCAGCCTTGATATCGACGGCGTTCGCCGTGACGATGTCGACCAGCGCCTTTGCCGCCAATATCGGCGTCAGTATCGTCAATTTCGATAACAATTTCCAGACGTTGTTGAGGGACGGCATGCAGGCCCGCGCCAAGGAGAAGGGCGCCGGCATCCAGGTCGAGGACGCGCAGAACGATGTCGCCAAGCAGCTCGACCAGGTCAAGAATTTCATCGCCAGCGGTGTCGACGCCATCATCGTCACACTGGTCGACACCAATGCGTCAAGGACGCTCAGCGACGAAGCTGCCAAGGCCGGCATTCCCCTAGTCTTCGTCAACCTCGAACCGTCAGACATGGCAAACCTCCCGGAGAAACAGGTCTATGTCGGCTCCAACGAGGTGGAGTCAGGCACCCTCGAAGCGTTCGAGGTGTGCAAGATGCTGCGCGCCAAGGGCAAGTCGGCAGGTGCCAACGCCTACATCGTTATGGGCAGCCTCGTCCACCAGGCGGCCCTGCAGCGGACTAAGGATGTCGAGCAGATCTTCGGCACCGACATGTGCAACTTCATCAAGATCGTCGACAAGCAGTCGTCCGAATGGTCACGCGACAACACGCAGAATCTGATGACTAACTGGCTGACCGCCGGCGGCGCGCCGGACGCTGTCATCGCCAACAATGACGAATCCGCTATCGGCGCCATCCTGGCGCTGAAGGCCAACGGTATCGACATGAAGAACGTCGTCGTCGGCGGCATCGACGCCACGCAGGACGGGTTGCAGTCGATGAAGGCCGGCGATCTTTCTGTGACGGTATTCCAGAACGCCAAGGGGCAGGGCGGCGGCGGCGTCGACGCGGCCCTTGCGCTGGCCAAGGGCGAGAAGGTCGACCGCGTCGTCTACGTGCCGTTCGAGCTGGTGACGTCGGCGAACGCCGCCGAGTATCTCAACAAGAACTAGCTCCGGACCGCCGGGGCGGCAATCACGCCGTCCCGGAGGCCCACTGCGATCGAACTTCATGGGTGTGAAAATGACGAGCTGGATCAGGGCCTTCGGCCTCGACGAAATCGAACAGGAAGGCGCCCGCCGCTTCGACCATGGCGGCCGCACCTACGCCGTGTTCCGCTCGCCCGATGATGAGGTGTTTTGCACCGACGGGCTCTGCACCCACGAGGCGGTGCATATCGCCGACGGGCTGGTCATGGACTATGAGGTCGAATGCCCGAAACATGCCGGCGCCTTCGATTACCGCACCGGCGCGGCCAAGCGCCTGCCGCCCTGCATCAACTTGCGGACCTATCCGGCGAAGGTGGAGGCTGGCTCCGTCCTGGTCGCGATGCCAGTAGCAGGAGGCTGAGCTTGGTGGGCAGTCGACCTTCCTTGGACCGCTTTTGAGTCGCATTCAACTTCCTCCAACGAAGGGTAGGGAAGCGTCCAGACTCGGTCGATCATCTCTAATGGGTTTTGACGCCATGTCCGGGTTGTCCAAAATCAGCATGGCCTCCTCGCGCCGGCCAACCAGCCTAGCGAGGTGTTCCCGAAGGATTGCCTCGCGTTCCGGAGGACCATCCGCCAACATTTCCAGGGCGTCCGCGATCGCCTCTTCAAGCGTGGTCCAACGGCCGGTCGTCTCGGTCCTCGAATGAATTCTGGCCGCAATGGCACGAGCATAGTCTGCACGCATGTTGGCGGGCATGACGTGAGGCGCATCAAAGTAAATCAGTCGCCGCGAAAGCCCCCTGAGGCGCCGGTCTTCAAATTGCCCCGAGAGTTCGAGCCGACGCGGCCATCCCGCATCGCGGAACTCGTCAATCAAGGATTGGTCCGAGCGGGAATAGAAGCTGCCGTAGATCTGCTCCTCGAGGTGAGGGCTCTCTGGGAAAGGAGAGCGAGCCTGCAAAACAGCTGAGATTACCCGCTGGCGCAGACCTTCGTCGCTGCGCACGAGCTCCGCTCGGCGAGTGATCTCCTCGATCCCCAAATCATATCCAGGGGCTTTTTCGCCGACCGTTTCGATCGGCAAGAACAAAGGGCGATGCGTTGAGTTTCAAAGAGGACACAGGCCGCGATTTCGTCGCGATGTATGCCGCCAGTTCCTCGTCGGTCATCGTGGAGAGGGCTGCGGATCTTGTCTGAGATCCAACAAGAAGACTTCGCCCGAATTGTCCGGATTGGTTCCGATGGCGGTCACCAGGAAGGAGGAGCACAGGCCGAAGCGCAGGCGCGTCGCTACGAAGACGGGATTCAGCTCAACGTATTGGGTGGCGGTGGACTTCGACCGGTATGCAATGGCGGATTCCCAAACCACCGGGGCACGGTCCTTTATCAGCCGGGCGATATGGATGGTGGCATAAACGTCGGCAAGAGCGTCATGGGCGTTGCTGTGCTCAAAGCCATTGGCAGGAGCCAGCCGATCAAGCTTGAAGCTTGTCCGTCCCTTTTCATTGATGGGCCAATGGAACCCTTCCGGCGCGAACGTGTGTGCAGCAATCGCAAGTGGCATGATGTCCAATCGCGAATTGCCGCCGGTGTTCGTGAGATAGATCGGAAGAAGGCTCGAATAGAAGGCACGTCGGAGCAATTCCTCGTCGAAGCTGATCGAGTTGTAGCCGACCACGGTCGCGGGAGACCAAGCCGTCAAGACCTCATGAATTCGCCTGCACATCTCGTAGTGCGAGGGGATCTGCAAATCGAACAGCTGATCGACACGCACGCCAGTGACCACCATGGCGCCTGGGGAGGGGACGATGTGTGGGAGCAGCCGGCAACGTATCTCGAAACTGTCGATGACGTTCAGATCATCATCGGTCAGAGCCGCTGCGAACTGCAGTATCTGATCGAAACATCGGTCAGCGCCGGTGGTCTCAGTGTCGTAGAAGATAAAAGCCATCTGGAACCTGCCCCATGTTTGACTCATGAACGATGACCTACGTGAAAAGCAAGTTCGCCTGCGCATGCGTTTATGGGAGATGGGTTCCGACGAAAATCGAGCTCGCACCGGAACGCGAAAGCGTCAACAATACCACATCGTCTGGATGACGACCGTCGGGCTGCCACCATGGGTCGTCTGCGAATCCACAGCGAGTTGGTCGGCTGTGCGTTGTCTTGTCATCTACGCCGAGCGGTCGAAGGAACCCGCTCGTGGACCAGACATCATGCGTGCAACGTCAATCGCGTTTTTTGCTTGATCAGCTGGTTGGCCGACCGTGAAGAGTGATGCGTCTAGCGCCTTAGGAACCAATCGACATTAGTCAAAGAACGATTCCAGCCGCGCGAAGTCCTAGGGGCACCGCGGTCCATTCATCCGGATGCCTTTTGGCGCCACCAGATCGGAAAATTCCGGAACCACCCATCCTAGTGGGGCGTGTCTGGCAGCGCCATTCCCACGCGGGCATTTGCCTCCAATTTCCGCAACGAAGGGTCAAGTCCATGTCAACATAGGCTTGCCAGATGTTTACGCCGAGGGAAACATATTCCGTAAAGTCAGCTTTCAACCAAAGCTAGTATGTTTCCGCGAAGGTTCCCAAACGTTCCTTCTCCAACAGCCCGATCAAAAATCAGCACCAGGGAAACATCAGCGACACACCCTAAAACAGACAGGCAAGCTCACCAGACGCGGCCATCACACCCGCACGACGACAGAGCAGCGAACAACTATCGGAACAAGCTCACCAAGCTCCCTGTAAACAGGCACACCAAGCGACCTGGCTTTGTCAGAAACCCGGACACCCCAAGGGCGAATATGTATTTGGCCGTGAGACGGATACCTCCCTCAAGACTGGCTCAGCGACGCGTCGCCGTGTCAAAGGCTGGCAAATCCAGAAGGTCGGGGCAAGCCAAATTGAGCTATTTGAGATGGTCTTGGTCGCAACCGCCGAAGAGATGGTGGGGACGCGGATACCGCGACAAGTCGGTCGTGGTTCTAGGTTTCCACGATCTGGCTTTGAAAACTCCGCCCCCAAAAACCCGGCATGCCCATCCTGCACGAACGTCCCTGTGACTCGGTTGGGCAGCGCTGTGTCTGATCTGGCGCAACGCGCTGGGAGCGCAAGAATTCGGCCAGGTCACCTATGTCAGGACGAGGACTGGGAGAATGTCTGATCGGATTTAACATCAAGAGGGAAACAAAAACAGAACTTTTTTCATTCACCCCGGCAAGATTCTGCTATACTGGTGTCATCCCACAGAAGAGAGACCCGCCCGGCTATCACCGGGTGGGTTACATAGCTTGGGGTCGCACATGCGACCGCGTCTTTTCAAATGGGCGATGGAATACAAGACCATCCTCAGAGTGTCCAAAGCCACAAATGGTATATCGGTCATCGGCCTTCGCGGAGATACCTTGACCCGGTTGAATCCAGTTCTCATTTCGAGACGAATTTCGCCTTAAAAGATTCAGGCTCCGTCGAAAGCCCCACAGGATGGGGTAGGGACGCCCTGATACTTCCGGCCTGTTGAGTTTCGTGCTCGCCGGAAGTGAGGCACCGCTAGGTGCCGACCGTTAGGGTTCCGAGAGGAACCGGGATACGGCTTTACGGATGGTCCAGCTAACCGCCATCCGGCGTCTGATAAACGCCTAGTAGCTCCAACTCTCTTTAGACGCATGGTTCTAAGAGTTCCCTCTTGTCAGAGAGCGGCGGAGGGCTTCGGCTCTTCGTTCTTATTCAGCTTTCTGACAGGGGGGGATAGCTCTATTCCGCATGTGTCTGTGTCTTGTTCGACAAACCGACCAGGACAACAAAGACGGACAATCAAAAAGACCGCGCCGAGCGCGGGCGAGCGAAGGTTGGTGTCGCGTGTCGACCTGGTGACGATCACCGACCTGCCTCTCAACGTCCTCGACCCTCTAACTATCGGCGAGGGGGTGCGGCAGGCTGTCGCACCCTGTGATAGCCGGCGACCCGATTGCTATAACACACATCATCATCTTCCGGTGCTTATCCGGGTGGTGTGTCCCTCCCTTTGTGTATAGCCCGGCCGTCATCGACGCGCCGGGCTTTTTTATAGAGCTGCATGTAAGTCGCTGGTGACCTTAACATGCTGTTTTTGTGAAATTTTCTGGCTTTGCGAACGGTGCTGGAAGATTCATGTCTGAATCGTAGTCGAAACTCGGAGAAATGAGATGACTGATCACTATATCGATACCGACGTATGGCACCGGTTGCTTGAAGACTTGGCCTACCCGCAGGCTCCCGACCCGAACGACCCTGAATTGACGAGGTGTCAGGAGATTGCCCAGGCGCTCGCACACGCGGGTATATGGCCGGACGCGATGGAAGAGGATCGGGCTGACAAGAGACCTCTGACACCCCCGGCAGCCGTCAACGGCATTGGGCATCTGGCAAGCGAGATTTCCGCCTCACTCACCGGCGCGGAGACCGCCGACATCATTGCCTGTGACCGTCCGGCGGACAAAACAGATGATGGCTCCCGATGACTACCTCGAACGACCTGGCAGCGCTTGAAGCGCGCTGCCAGACCGAGGAGGACAGGATCCGCATATCCTGATGGGTCAGCTGGCAGCGGCAGCTGTCTTTGCCGCCTTTGCTGCCGCCTTGGCTTCTGCCTTCGCAGCGATCTTGGCTTGCTTGGCTCTCCAGGCCTCGACGCGCAGCCGTTCGCGCATCTCGTCGGCCAGAACACGCAAATGGCTCTCGATCAGCAGCAGAGCGGCCAGGCCGCCACAGAAGATCGCAGCGACAGCTAGACCCGCCACGGCGCCGAAGATCACGGCGTTTGCTTGGTTGGGCATGTAGACCTGACCCAGCGCTATGCCGGCCAGGATCAGACCGAGCGCTATGACGCCATTGATCAAACCAAGTATGGATACGAGTAGACGGCTCATGGTTTCCCCTCCCCAAGGTGAATTGTGAATCAAGTGCCATCGCCGACTGCGGGTTGCAAGCGTCTCATCGATTTTCTGAAATGCGCGAGATAAGGGAACAGAGTGGGCACGCGGGAAAATGGTGTAGGCGCCTGTAGCACGCTCTTTCGATGCTCACACAGCTTTGCGGCTGGCGCTTTGGAATCTCGGACTCGTTTCATCGGCCGACCGAATGACGCGCTTTGTTAAAAGTGAACGCGCGAGGCACGAACCTATGTCAGCATCCCCTGATCGATCGCGTTGGCGGCCGCCTATTTGATACGACAGGGTAGGGCTGGACATATCGTGATGAAGTTGTTGCGGCGTTCATGGACTTGACCAGGCTCCGTTAGAATCTGGTTGACACGAGCGTTAGGTTTTGATACTAACGCTGTGAAATCAGGGGCGACGAAAATGGCACTATCAAACGCCGAACGGCAGCGACGGCATTACGAGCGTCGAAAGGCAGCAGCCAGAGCCAAGAGTGATGCTGCAGAAATGACGAGGCCCTTTCTGAGGCAGCCCTTCTTTGCCTTCTTGCATTTCGATTCGAACTGGGTGGATGCCGAGATTGCCCTGCGCATGGCCGGCATCGAACCGCCAGAATTCGGCGATGACCGAGGCCCGGATTTTCCGTCTGACTTGGACGGCCTGGAACTGCCAACGCACCTGACCGACTCGGTCGGCCGCGCGGAGCTGACTGTCGAGTGCCTATTGGAGGCTGCCACGACCTTGGCCGGCATCATCAATCGCTACAAGCGTAAGGAGTTGAATGACACGCTGCTCGAACTCGAGCAGGTCGGCCCTCATGACCTGTTCATCAGGTCGAAGGCTGACACCGACATGTTCCGGATAAAGAAAATCCTTGACCGGCTCGACAAGCAGGTTCGCTGGACGCTGCCAGGATGGAAGGTGAAAGGAGGCTAGGAGAATGTCGGACCGACAGAGCACAGGCGGCATGACCGAGGGTCCCACCGCCGCTACGCCGCAGATCGAATTTCCGGAGACGGCCGTTAACAAGGAGATAGTGCGATGAGCAGCAATGTTATTCCTTTCAGAAGGTCGAAAACAATTTCTAGGAAGCAACTGTTCGCAGAATTCCTAAGAGAGGGGATAGTTATTTCTGATCGTTTCGGGGTAGCGAAGTCACACGTTTCCAACGTTGAGATTTTCGACGCCGGCGTCGAAATATTTGGCGACCTTTCGGATTTTTTCGAATCTCTGCACGATCGTGCTCGCGAGGACGAAGACCCGTCGCTCCTTCTTGCGATCGCAGAGGAAGATTTGGTCACTGCGGCCCGACACATCGCCTTCATAAGAAAGCATTTCGAAGAGATGGCATCTGACCGAGTCGTTAGCGCCAGCGAGGATAGTGATCGCTACTCGGCTTGCGAGCCGATCGCGCTATTCAAAAACGACCCAAGCCGGCCTGTAGAACCTCGGATTGCCTCGGACCGCGCCATAGGCCTGAATCCGGAAATGAAAAAGCTCATATTAGAGGCGACATTGAAATATTGCGGCAATAGCGAGAGCAACGACTAAGCGACGGGCAATCCGTTGCGTTGCCCTCTATTTGGCGCCCTCGATGAGCGCCCGCAGCACGAAGAGAAGCGATATGATCTCCTTCTCCAGCCGCATCGAATCCAAGTTGGCCAGGCCGTCATCGCGTTCATGATCAAGGTGTAGGATAGCATTTGCCACCTTTCGTAGACGATGCAGGGCAGCCTCGCTGGCAACTTGTGCTGTGGCCATGGCGGTTGACCTCGTTGTTTGGGCTGGGAGAAAACCACGAAAGCGATAGGATCACTGCGCTCATCGGATACTCATCATCATGCCACCAGGAACTGTTTCAACAGAGAGACGCATTAGATCGCCTACGAGGCCGCGCGGAAAATCAAATCGAGGACTCGATATGAGGTCGGGCAGTGGACGAATTTGGGTCGAGGTGAGATCTCGTATGTGAATTATGTTTATGTGGTGCTGTTGGACTTCCCCCATTTCGAAGATCCGTTTGGCCTCTATGTTGGTAAATCGCATTACCCGCCGCGACTACGGCTTCAAAATCACCGAGCCGGCGAATTGGCCAACGCAGACGTGCAGCAATACGGCGTTCGCCTGTTGCGGTGGGTTTATCAGCACTTAAATCCGATGATGCCTCGAGAAGCCCCTTCGATCGAACGCCATCTCTATCGAGCTTTAGTCGACGCCGATATCGGGTGGGTGTCCATGGGTCGACTGCGGAATCGATAGCCGTGCGATGAATCAATAAGAAATGGATTCGGTCTTTTTCTTGAGAGGTTAACAGCGCCTTAGAATTGTGTGAAACATAGTTTGCGGCCTCTACTGGGTTGATCCGCGGACCATTTCCGGTTCAATGTCGCCGCCGCGAGCAATCGTTCGGCGGGGGGCCATGACGAAACCGTTCTACCAGAATCCGATTCTCAATTCGCCGTATCTGGCGCCGACGCGTCATCATGCGTTGAGTGAGGATGGACAGCCGCTCGAACACCCGCCGATCGAGGGGCGCCGGAGGTCGAAATACGTCACGCCGGTTCCCAGAGCTAGAAAAGTCAAGAAAGGCGATCGGGAACAGCAGGATTTCGGCTTTGATCGCGCAGCCGATGGCCAGGCTTACAACCCCACCCCGATCATCAACGAGATCCGCGGACATCTGGAAGTTTGGCGCTCGCTGCCGAACCCGAACGACTGGGGTGTGACCCCGACGACCCAACGCCTGTTGCAGCATTGGCGCCATCACGATTTTGAGGGGGCGAAACCATTCTTCTGCCAGGTGGAGGCTGTCGAGGCGGCGATCTGGCTCACAGAAGTCGCGCGCGGCCGTCGCCAATATGCGCACATCTTCCGCCACCTTGAGGAAGCGAACGCAGGCGCGAACCCTGAGCTATTTCGGCTCTCGTTGAAGCTTGCCACCGGCGCCGGCAAGACGACCGTGATGGCGATGTTGATTGCCTGGCAGGTGATCAACGCTTCACGACAGCCGAACTCGTCGCTGTTCTCGAAGGGGTTCCTGCTGATTGCCCCAGGCATCACCATCAAGGACCGTTTGCGCGTCCTCAATCCAGCCGACGGCGAGAACTATTACCAGACCCGGGAGCTCGTTCCGCCTGAGCTGATGATTGATCTCGGCAAGGCCAAGATCGTCATCACCAACTATCACGCCTTCCAACGGCGCGAGAAGCTGGACACCAACAAGACCGGGCGAGCGGTGTTGTCAGGCTGGCGCAACGAGGAACTCGTCACGAAGGAGACTGAAGGCGAGATGCTGCAGCGCGCATGCGGCGAGTTGCTTTCGTTGAAGAGCGTAGTCGTGATCAACGACGAAGCGCACCACTGCTACCGCGAACGCCCTCCGACTGAAGAGGAACTGGCGCTCAAGGGTGAGGAGAGGGAAGAGGCAGAAAAGAATAACCAGGCGGCTCGGCTCTGGATATCCGGGATCGAAGCTCTGAAGCGAAAGGTCGGGGTTCGCGCCGTCTATGACCTTTCGGCGACGCCTTTCTTCCTGCGTGGTTCCGGCTACGAGGAGGGGACACTGTTCCCCTGGGTCGTGTCGGACTTCTCGCTCGTTGACGCCATCGAATGCGGTATCGTCAAGTTGCCTCGCGTTCCCGTTTCCGACAACGCCGTAAATGCCGAGACACCCGTTTTCCGCAACCTGTGGGATTACATCGGCAAGGACATGCCGAAGAAGGGCAAGGGAAAGGCGGGAGAACTCGATCCGCTGCAACTGCCTGCCAAGCTGCAGACGGCGCTCTACGCTCTCTACAGCCACTACGAGAAAGAATATGAGACCTGGGAGCGGGCGGCCATTGGCGTGCCGCCAGTCTTCATCGTCGTTTGCAACAACACGGCGAGTTCCAATCTCGTCTACGAATGGATTTCTGGATGGGATCGGGATGTCGAGAGCCAGCGCCAGAACATCCATCGCGGCCATCTGAAGCTCTTCAGCAATTTCGACCAATATGGCAATCAGCTCCCGCGCATGAATACGCTGCTGATCGACAGTCAGCAGGTCGATTCCGGCGAGGCGCTCGACGAGAATTTCCGCAAGATCGCGGCTGCCGAAATCGAGTTGTTCCGGCAGGAAAAAGCTGCTCGAGAAGGAGCTGCCGAGGCGTCAAACATCTCCGACGCGGACTTGCTGCGTGAGGTGATGAACACCGTTGGGCGAAAGGGCCGGCTCGGCGAACGCATACGGTGCGTGGTCTCCGTCTCGATGCTGACTGAAGGGTGGGATGCCAATACCGTTACCCATATCCTCGGCGTGCGCGCTTTCGGCACCCAGCTTTTGTGTGAGCAGGTGATTGGCCGTGGTCTGCGGCGACAGAGTTATGAGATCAATCCGGAGACCGGGCTGTTCGACACCGAATATGCCGACATTCTCGGCATCCCCTTCGATTTCGCCACCGAGCCGCAGGACGTGGTGAGAAAGCCGCCAAAGCCGGTTACGCGCGTCTTCGCGGTTCGGGAGCGAGAGCGCCTCTCGATCCGCTTCCCTCGCGTCGCTGGTTACCGAATCGATCTGCCGGATGATCGCATCAGCGCAACATTCACCGGGGATTCGAAGCTTGAGCTCACGCCCGAGCTCGTCGGCCCCTGCACCGCCCGGCTTGAGGGCCTTGTCGGAGAAGGCCATGACATCTCTCCGGATGCGCTTGATGATATGAGGCCGAACACCGTTGCGGTGCACCTCACGAAGAAGCTTGTCGAACGCTATTTCCGTGACCCTGACCAGCCGCCGCCTTACCATCTCTACAATCAGATACAGCCTATTACGCGCCGGTGGATCAGGGACTATCTGGTGATGAAAGGCGGGACCAAAGCCGGCATGCTCACCTACGCCGAGCTCGCAGATATCGCCGCGGGATTGATCTACAAAGCAATCGTCCACGAAGCCGGAGCCGGCGGCGAGCCCGTCGTGAAGGCCATGCTCGACCCCTATAATCCGTATGGCAACACGAGCCACGTTTCGTTTATCACCACGAAGACAAATCTTTGGACGACCGCGGCGGATAAGTCCCATGTCAACTACGTGGTTTGCGACTCCGACTGGGAAGGTGAGTTCGCCCGTGTCGTTGAGGCCCACCCATCGACGTTGGCTTACGTGAAGAACCAGGTCCTCGGTTTCGAAGTGCCCTACCGCGACGGTTCGACCAATCGCAAATATTTGCCGGACTTCATCGTGCTCCTGGATGACGGGAACGGAGCGGACGATCCGCTCCAACTCGTGATTGAGATCAAGGGCTTCAAGGATTTGAACGCTCAGGTAAAGGCCGAGACGATGCGCGCTTTTTGGGTTCCGGGCGTAAACAACCTCAGGAACTTTGGCCGGTGGGCATTTGCGGAGTTCCGCGATGCTTTTGCGTTCGAGGAAGAATGGGCAAATCTCGTGACGACGTTGGTCAACACGCGCCGACCTGTCGCCGGTGACTCACTACTACAGACGCATTGAAGGGCGGCAATGGGATACCAATCCGTAAAGGTCAAAGACATAGTTAAGCGCTCTGTTGGACATGAGTGGAGCATCCCGGAGTTCCAGCGAGGGTTCGTCTGGAAGACCACCCAGGTCCGTGATCTGGCAGAGTCTTTATGGCTGAACTATCCAGTCGGCACACTGCTCATCTGGGACAGCAGCTTAGGCGCAGAGACGCAAGGCGCGACGGACGGCCAAGCCCCGAAGCAGTGGGTCGTCGACGGGCAGCAACGAACGACCGCGCTGTGCATCCTCAGCGGGCGCAAGCCGTATTGGTGGAACGCAGGAAAGCCGTGGAACGATCTGGTCAACAAATACGACATCAGGTTCGATGTCCACGCCAAGCTCCCACCTTTCTTCGTGGTCGCGAACGCGGCGACCAGAAAGGTTGCTACAAAACGATACATTCCCGTTCGAGAAATTCTGAACCTCGATCTTGAGACTGAGGCTGATCAGAAGGCACTTTTGGAAATTGCCAAGAATGTGAAACTAGACGGTCTCTGCGACGGCATGGACGTAACCGAGGTCTATACCCGGTTGGACCGTCTGCGGAAAATCCGGGACAAGGAAGTGGTTCTGATCACCGTCGACAACGACCTTGAGGACGTGGTTGAGATATTCGCGCGTTTGAATAGCCGTGGCACTCGCGTCACTGAGGCGGATATCTATCTCGGCGTTGTCGCGGCACGGACTCCCGGTTGGGTTCGCGAACACTACCTTCCCTACATTGAGAGTCTCAGCGTCGCTGGCTTCGACGTTACACCGAATCTGGTCTTTCGCACTCTCACAGGTATCGGAAAGAAGCGGATTCGATACATGGACATTGACGCCGATTTTTGGAACGCCGCGCATATCATGCCCACATGGGAACGCACCAAGAAAGCCTGGGCGCTGGCAGCCAAACATCTCCGTGAGCACGGCATTACGGGTAACGCGCTTCTTCCTTCGGACAACGCATTGGTGCCGCTAACTGCACTTTTGGATAGATACCCCGATGGAGCTTTCGACCAGATTTTCTATTGGTTCTTGCAGGCGTCTCGCTTCGGCCGTTACTCGACGTCCTCGACGAGCTCAATGGAGGAGGATCTTAAGGAAATAGCTGAGTCCTCGGATCTGAAAAACGCGCTGGAGCGCCTGCTAGCAAGAATTCGCTATCTCCCTATGCTGAGTTCTGACGACTTCATGCGCGATTACTCAGATACCCGCTTCGGCCGATTGCTGCTCTATCTACTGATTTACAAGGCCGGCGCGGTCGATTGGGACAAGCCACACATGAGGATAGGATTCGAGGCAGACGAGCTAGTTTCAGGCTTCACCCCACAATTCCACCATATATTCCCCAAGGCATTCGTAGGAGACAGCCAACCGGAGGCGTTGGTTAACGCGCTGGCTAACATCGCGCTGATTGGACCGAAGGCGAATATTCGCATTTCAAAGCAAGATCCAATGAACTACGTGGCCAAATACGTTATCGGTGAGACCAAGCTCGCACAGCAGTTCATCGCGCCCTCGCTCGCTACGACTGACATGGGCCAGTTTCCGGAGTGGCTCAAATTACGAGCTGAGCGGCTCGCCAAGGAGGGCAATGACTTCTTAGGAACGTTACGCGGCGATCTTAAAATTCCAGAACCTGTTGCTTCCGAGGTGACGGCCGAACATGCATTCAACTCGGAATAGGGAGCGCAAGCTCCCATGAAGGCCCCAGTGTGCCGAGCCAGAACTGTAGAAAGAAGCCCAATGGCCAAAGCGCCAGATTCTCGCCGAAACGAACGACCGCGCTTTCCCACCGCAGAACTGAAGCGGCAACTTTCATATTTCGACACAACAGCGCCTGCCAGAACCACGTTTAAGGGGGTGCCGTATCGCTTTGCCGAACGTGCTGCGAACTTGGCCCCTGCGATCGCCGACAAAGCTGAACGCTACTTCCGGCGCGATGGACCCAATGCGATCACTTGGCATCGGCACAGTAACCACATGCTGTCATCACAATCGTGCTGCCTAAACTTTCTCATGCCCTTAGCCGAGGACCCGACGAGGCTTTCTGCCTTGGTTGGATACGCGCTTGATATCGACCCTCCGGAGATGCTGGAGGTGGAGCGAGGCCCGGACGGCGAGCCTTGGTATATCGGCTTTGAATGGGTAGGCACCCGAGACTATCTGAACGAGGTAAGAGGAAAGGGGACCCTCCAGAGGGGGGCAAACTGCACAAGCGCCGACGCGTTCATGCGCTTCAAGACCGTCAGCGGGATCGAGGGCCTTCTTGTCGAGTGGAAGTATACCGAAAGCTATGGTGCGCCGCTGCGGGACGGTTCGCGGATAAGGGGTGGAGAGGCTGCACCAAGCGGCGGCCATGTCACCAGGCGCGCGCGATACAAGGACCTGATGCTTGCCCCTAACGGGCCTCTTAGGGCCGATCCCAACCTGTCGCTAGATGATTTTTTCTACGAACCATTCTACCAGCTTCTGCGCCAGCAGATGTTGGCGCATCAGATGGAGAAGAGCGGCGACGCCGACATTGTTCGCGTTCTGCACATCTCGCCCACAGGAAATCGGAAGCTTCACGCTGTAACGTCGCCAAAGTTTGCGAAACTCGGTGCCACCGATACGTTCGAGTTCTTTCGCTCGTTGCTAGTTCATCCGGACCGCTTCGTATCCCACACCACGGAAGCGCTGTTCGGCAACCTGCTCGCGCAGGCGCCTGTTGGCGATCCTTGGGCGACCTACATCAAGGAACGCTACGCGTTCGTGAACGACGGATTATCAGTCTGATGGCTAAAGCCCCACACGAGATCGACGCCCTCACCCACAACGCTGCGCGGCGCATCAATGTGCCGACGGCCGAGATGGCTTCGCTGTTCGAGCAGCAGGCGGAAATCTTAGGCGGTGCCGAACGCCAGATGACGATCGCAAGGCCTAGGCCGCTCGCGAGTGGGGAGGAGCGAGACCGCGATCCCGACCTCGACCCGCAGATAGTCTGGAACGGCGCGCGCATTCGTATCACGAAGGATCAGATGCGACAGCTTGCCGAGACTGGCGAGCTCGAGCTTGGGGACGCACAGCTTGTTTGGCGCGGTAAGGACCGGCAGGACTGGTCCGACCTTGTGGTCAATGCGCCACCTATTTACGTGCAGGAGAAAGTGCACCCCAAGGCAATCGTCGACGATCTCAAGCGTCGGTCGAATGTGCGCCGTGAGGCCGACACCGACGCGCCGGACCTCTTTGCCGATTTCAATGGCCTTGCCGATCCAGAGGCTCGTGCCGAGTTCTACCAGCACGCGCAGCACTGGACGAATCGTTTCATCCTCGGCGACTCGCTGCAGGTGATGGCCAGCCTTGCCGAGCGCGAGGGGATGCGTGGTAAGGTGCAATGCATCTATTTCGATCCGCCCTATGGAATAAAATTCAATTCGAACTGGCAGGTCTCCACCCTGTCTAGTCGCGTAATCGATGGGAAACGGGAGGATGTCTCGCGCGAGCCGGAACAGGTGAAAGCCTTTCGCGACACCTGGAAGGACGGCATTCATTCCTACCTCAGTTATCTGCGGGACCGACTGATGGTCGCACACGAGCTTCTGTCGGAGAGTGGCTCGATTTTCGTCCAGATTGGCGACGAAAACGCGCATCGTGTTCGGGCCGTAATGGATGAAGTTTTCGGGGAGGAGAACCGGATTATCGAGATCGTATTTGCGAAGACCGTTGGTCAAACAGCAGACTTCGTCCCAGGAATTACTGACTACTGCCTATGGTATGGCAAGAAACGAACACATACAAAGTTCCGGCCACTTCTAAAAGAGAAGAATTTGGGCGGTGAAGGAACAACCGGTTACCGCTTTGTGGAACGAGAGCCATTTGACTGGCGCCCTTTATCCCTTGAAGAAAAAACTGGGGTCTCGCCGTCTCCAAATGATGGCCGGCTAGTAGCGATTGGCGATCTCTCCTCACAGAGACAAGGCCGTGCCGCTGGTGAGGGTTCTGCAATGGGTTTCCCTATCGACTTTAGAGGCAGCACCTTCCGCCCTTCTGGTGCCCGGGGCTGGTCGACAACACGGGAGGGTATCGCTCGGCTCGCTCGAGCAAATCGGATCTACTCGTCTGGAACGGGGATTGGCTACGTCAGGTATCTCGACGACTATCCGACAATGCCACTGACGAACATTTGGTCAGACACGGTTGGCCAAAGCCAGTATGGCGGATCAAAAGTGTATGTTGTGCAAACGGGGTTGAAGGTTGTCGAGCGCTGCATCCTAATGGCCACGGACCCCGGCGATCTCGTGCTCGACCCGACCTGCGGCTCCGGCACGACGGCATCGGTCTCCGAACAGTGGGGCAGGCGCTGGATCACTATCGACACGTCGCGGGTCGCGCTGGCGCTTGCCCGCACGCGGCTTATGTCGGCTCGCTATTCCTACTATTACCTTGCCGACAGCGCGGGCGGCCGGGCGCAGGAGCAGAAGATTTCCGGTAAGATCCAGCCTCAGACGCCCACCTTAGGGGACATTCGTCAGGGCTTTGTCTATGAACGAGCTCCGCACATTACCCTCAAATCCATCGCCAATAATGCCGAGATCGATGTGATATGGGAGAGGTGGCGGGATCCGTTGGGACTAATCCGCGGCGAGCTGAACGAGAAGCTACAGAATGGCTTCGAGGAATGGGAAATACCGCGCGACCTCGACCATTGGCTGGAAACGAAGGAAGGCGCCACCAAGGCAGGACTCATCACTGCCCGCGTGCGCGAACTTCACAAGGCCTGGTGGGAAGGCCGAATCGCGCGACAAAAGGAGATGGATGCCTCGATAGCACGCGCGGCCGATGTCGAGATGCTCTACGACCGCCCTTATGAGGACAAGTCGAAGGTGCGCGTCGCTGGACCCTTCACGGTCGAGAGCCTGTCGCCGCACCGTGTCGTTACGTCGCGTGACGACACGCTCGGGGCGCAAATCAAGGCTGACGAGGGTGGCACGCAGCCGACGCCGGCCAATGTGCCAGAGATCGATTTCGGCCGGATGGTGCTTGACCATCTACGCTCCGCGGGCGTCCAGCAGCAGGAGAAACGCGACACCATTCGGTTTAATTCCGTCGAACCCTGGCCGGGCAACTGGCTGGCAGCGGAGGGCCGCTACACCGATGGCGACGGGCGCGAAAAGCGTGCGGGCATCCTGATCGGACCGGAATTCGGCACGCTAACACGCAGCCAGATCACCGCCGCCGCGCGCGAAGCCTCTGACGCCCGGTTTGACGCGCTGATCGCTTGCGCCTTCAACTTCGAGGCTCAGGCAAGCGACCTCCATCGGCTCGGCCCGCTGCCTATCCTGAAGGCGCGCATGAACCCCGACCTGCACATGGCTGATAATCTGAAGAACACGGGCAAAGGCAATCTCTTCGTAGTCTTCGGCGAGCCAGATGTCGACTTGATCGAGACAGCTGGTGGCGAGCTGCAGATCAAGGTCAACGGTGTCGACATCTTCGACCCATCAACCGGCGAGATCCGCTCGGACGACGTCAAGGGGATTGCAGCCTGGTTCATTGATACCGACTACAACGAAGAGAGCTTCTTCGTCCGCCACGCCTATTTCCTCGGCGCCAACGACCCATACAAGTCGCTGAAAACCGCGCTGAAGGCAGAGATCGACGAGGACGCCTGGTCAACCCTCTATTCCGACACGTCACGGCCATTTCCTCGCCCTGCAACGGGACGCATCGCCGTGAAAGTAATCAATCATTTTGGGGACGAAGTGCTGAAGGTTTTTGGGGTGTGAGGGGGCTATGGAAGAGGGCGGGCGGCTGATCCGAAATTACGGTCTCTTCTGGCGCAAGCACGAAGTGGACTGGAAGCAGCGGCGGCACGGAAGGCTTATTGGGCTCGGCGTGCGCAAGATAAACGGCGGCCGAGTAGATTTCTCCCAGCAGCGTGGCATCTACGCTCTCTACGATGACACCTTCCGGCTAATCTATGTGGGTCAGGCAGGCGGCAAGGATCGACGCCTCTATCCTCGACTCCGCAAGCACGCGCATAGCGTTCTTTCTGAACGATGGACACGATTTTCATGGTTCGGAATCTGCGATGTCGATTGGCAGACCGCGGTTGATGTTCGCGGCTTACGCGAGGTTCCCGACGAAATCCGGACCGATCGCGTCAATGTGCTCAATCATCTAGAAGCCATCCTCATCATGGCGGGCGAACCGATCAAGAACTTGAAGGGTGGCATCTTTGGCAAGGATGTTACGCACTTCCGACAAGTGCCGTTGAATCGTCAGAACCAAAAACCTAACGAAGAAGACTTTTCTGAGGAAGAAGAATAGTCTGACAAATGCTATAGATGGCGGTCTAGGTGATTGTAGACGAAATTGTGAAGGCGTTTGGGGTCTAGGGGGAGAATAATGGCGCTTTATCTGCTGAAGCCGGTGGTTTGGAATTCTAACGGCTATCTCCAACCCAGCGGAGCAATAGTTCATTCGGGCTATCCCAAAGAAAATGGATATGGGCATGAGGAATGGAATAACTCAAAACAATTAGAGTTCACCGAAGATGGCAAACGATGGAAGGCCTTCCACACGGAGGGCTTTGGAAATCAGCCTCTCGAGGCGCATGATGGCCGAGTTTTTGTGTTCATGATAGCCGCGCATTCGGGGCAACAATTTCTCATTGCAGTCGCAGGAAATGCGACATCCCTCATCGACGAGACGCAAAAAAAGCGACGCCTTTCAATTGTGAAGCGGCTTGGAATTGACGACCGATTTCGTCTGGATGCTTGGTCAGTCGCGCGTGTGAGAAAGTTGTTCCGGGATGATGAAGAACGATTCACACGGCACTGGAAGGACGAAATCCACTGGGTGCCGAACTGGATATGCCCTGCAGAATCCTACGTGCCATTGGCGGAACCTCTCCAACTAGATCCTCAGTCAATTTCCGGAAAAAGCTCATTAGTCAGAATGTTCGGGTCCTATCAGGAGATTTCGCGCCAAACCGCGCTTCGAATCCTTGATCTGCTGCGCGGAGATTTGCCGGCTCAACAGTTGAAACGGAACTGCACAGATGAGTCCGATATTGAAGAAGATCTCGCCGACTTACCCGTTGCGCCAACGACGAGAGCTGCGCTGATCGACGCCAGACTTGGACAAGGAAGATTCCGAGATAAAACACTCGCCTTTTGGGGTGGAAAGTGCGCTATCACTGGCTGCGGTGTAGGTGAAGTCATTCGCGCTTCGCATCTCAAGCCGTGGCGCGACTCGAGCAACAAGGAAAGGCTCGACCCGCGAAACGGACTGCCCCTCGTTGCACATCTCGACGCCTTGTTCGACCGAGGTTTGATCTCGTTCGGCGAGGCCGGTGATTTGCTGATATCAGGCCTAGTTTCTGATGACGAGCGACGCATCCTGCATCTATCGGACGGTTTGCAGAAACCGCCGCATAGTGGGACTGCCACATATCTAAAATGGCATCGTGACTATGTTTTTCGAGCTGGTTGAGATCTAAAGTTTAAGATGCCCCTAGGCGCGGAACACGGCGACAGTGTTCGCTTTCGCGGCAAAAATTCCTAATCGTGTAGAAAGGCCGGAGGCCAATGACATGATAGACGTCTGAGACATGCAGAGATCGAAGCTGCTGGAAATTAAGGTGTAAGGATTGGGCATACGGACCACATCGGCAACACGATCTCGCAGGCCTGAATGGAAGCGCGGTCTGGCACGACGACAAAAGGCCGACCCAATACCGGCCGATGCTGCCACTGCCTTGCGCGTTCGAGTCGAAAAGCGAATGCGCTTGGCCACGAAGGCGAAGGCTAGCGAAGCGCGCAATGAACAGGGCCAGCCAAAAAGCACCGGAAATGTCGATGGGATTATCGCGAAGTTGCCGCTGATGCAGCCGGATCAATTGGTCCGAATTTGGAAGAATGCTATCAGGCTGTTGACCAAGGGGAGCGCGACTAAGCCCCCGGCTGGACCGATCAAGATGTTGAACGCAGTCGAAGCTGAGTGGCGCAATAGAGGGCTCAAACAAATCAATCCGGGTGACTTCTTCAACTGGCCAACAACCGAGGCCAATGGTGGCGACCATAGTCTTTCGTTCGCGGGAAAGACTGATGACGGCATGTTGAGCTATCTGGAGTATCGGGTCGGAAAGACAAACGGCGAACCTGCGCCGGTTCGTCGCGCTATTCTTGATCGAGTTTTTGGCGCCTTCTTACCGCCGGTTTTTCCCAAGGACTACATGGATGCGTGGGGCGCCCCAAAATCCGCGGGTCGATTGAAGAAGATGGCCGAGTCTCTAGCTGCGTTCACGAGGAATGCGAAACGGCGCGATGCCGACCGCCTCGACGAAGCTATTCGAGAATGGGAAGCAGATCTCGAATACCTTCACGAGAAATACTACGTCGGTCGGTTCAATTTCGGATGGCCCTTGGCCGTCTTGACGTAGTGAGGTGTAATAAATGCCTGACCTTCCCGAGGTGCCCTTCGCGAGATTGGACGTGGAGCTTCCCGACTATGAAAAGCCGGACGGCACCAGGGCTTCGCAGCCGTTCTCGAGGTCAAGCCACGCGCTGTTCAGACGCGACACGCTGAAAAGTGACGGCGAAGGCGATGGACCGCGCACGGATTATTTCAAGCACCATCTCGTCCGGATTTTCGAAGAGATAGGAAAACCCGTCCCGTATCGGTTTACAGATAGTCTTGGGCGGCCACGCTCGATGGATGGTGGATGCCTCAAGTTTGTGGGTCCAGACGGTCAGAATGTCGCGGAGTTTGAATACAAGAACGGGTATATCGTTGCCGTCACGCCAAAACTGGAACTCTTGGTCCGACATGGCGTTCGATCGTCTGTCGCCACGGATATCGAGGCGATTCTGCATGCGCGTGCTTTGAGTCCCACGGAACGCAAGCAGCTTATCGATGCGCGGATCGGGCAGGGCCAATTCCGGACCTCAGTTATGGCCAGATGGGGAAACAAGTGCGCAGTCACGTCCTGCGATCTGCATATCGTTGTTAGAGCCTCTCACATCCTGCCTTGGCGCGACGCCGACAATGCCGAGCGCCTTGATCCCGAGAACGGCCTCCCACTAATAGCCACGCTTGATGCGCTTTTTGATGCGGGACTGATTTCATTCAGCGATACGGGAGAAATGTTGGTCAATCAGTCGGTTCTCGAAAACCAGCACAACCTCATAGGGAAGGCCAAGAGGTTGAGCCGGAAACCTGGGGAGCGAATGCAACAATATCTCGCCGGTCATCGACGGTCATTCGGCTTTCAGCATTAACGATGCCCACGATTCTCGCTGACAGCTTCACCTCGTCCCTGGCCAAGCTCGTCAACGATGAGCAGAAGCAGGCGAAGCTGACAGCGTTCGACCTACAGGCGAACCCCGACCAGCCCGGCCTGCAGTTCCATCGGATCGACAAATCGAGGGATCCGAATTTCTGGTCCGTGCGGGTCAACCGGGATCTGCGCATCATCGTTCACAAGACGGGTGGAAGCCTGATGCTCGTCTACGTCGGTCATCATGACGACGCCTACAAATGGGCAGAGCGACGCCGGATCGAGGCGCATCCCAAAACCGGTGCGATCCAGATCGTGGAGGTGCGCGAATTGATCGAGGAGATCGCATCTGCACCGGCCGGTCCTGCTCAGGCGACGTTGCCGCTTGAAGTGCCGTCGCCCGTCAAGGCGCCCTTGCTCTTTGCCGATCTGTCGAGCGACGATCTGCTTTCCGTTGGAGTGCCCGAAGACTGGCTGGACGATTTGGCCACTGCCACGGAGGACGAGTTTTTCGCCCTTGTTGGCTACCTTCCGCAGGAGGCTGTCGAGGCTTTGTTCGAATACGCGGCTACGGGCATGCTTAAGCCTTCAGTCGCCCCGGTCGCCGATCCTCTCGCGCATCCCGACACGCAGCGCCGGTTCCGGATTTTGGAGGGCGCCGAGGAGTTGCAGGCCGCACTCGATGCGCCTTTCGAGAAATGGGCCGTGTTCCTGCATCCACTGCAACGCGGCCTTGTCGACCGCGATTACAATGGACCGGCACGAGTGGCGGGCTCGGCGGGGACAGGAAAAACTGTGGTCGCGCTGCATCGAGTCATGCGCATTCTAAAGACGCGTCTCGATGCGCGCGTGCTCCTCACCACCTTTTCCGATCCATTGGCACGCGCTCTTGCTCGGAAACTTGCTGTGCTCGCGGCCGATCGGCAAGGTTTCCTAGGCCGTGTAACGATCTCTTCCTTTGAGCAGACTGCGCGTGAACTCTATGCACTCACCACCGGGCGCGAGCCCAACGTAGCTGACCAGGCAACTATGCGAACGGCAGTTCTCAAGGCCGCGGCCGACCAGCAGAAGAGTGAGTTTTCTTCGCAGTTCCTTGTCTCTGAGTGGGAAAACGTCATTGATGCCTGGCGGATCGACAGCGATGATGCCTATGCCACTGTCCCGCGCATGGGGCGCAAGAATCGACTCGGCGCACGCCAGCGCGAAAGGCTTTGGCGCATATTTGCCCGGGTGCGAGAAACGCTCACTAGGCGCGGGCTCTTGAGCCCGGCCAACTTGTTTGAGGCGGTTATGCTCGCCTACGCGACAAGAGCGGAAAAGCCCTTCACCCATATTGTTGTCGACGAGGCGCAGGATCTAGGCGTCGCCGAGCTGCGCTTTCTTGCCGCGATCTCCCCAGCGCAGCCAGATGGCCTGTTCTTTGCAGGTGATCTCGGCCAGCGTATCTTCCAGCAGCCATTCTCCTGGAAGGGGCTGGGTATCGATGTTCGCGGTCGCTCCTCAATTCTCAAGGTCAACTACCGGACCTCGCATCAGATCCGCCAGGCGGCCGATCGGCTGCTTCCATCTAGCGTTCGCGACGTAGACGGATTGGAGGATCAACGGTCAGGGACCGTATCGGTTTTCGAAGGGCCGGAACCTCAAATCGTCATTGCCGAAAGCGTAGACGCAGAAAAGGTTATCGTCTCCGCTATGCTGAGGGAACTGATCGGCGAAGGATTTGCACCTGGCGAAATTGGGATTTTCGTGCGCTCGCAACAACAATTGCCGCGCGCACGTGCAGCCGCAGAGGCTGCCTCCGTCAAAACCCGCACCTTGGTCGATGGCAGGACCGGCGTGGATGAGGCGTTGCTCGGCATCATGCATCTCGCCAAAGGCCTGGAGTTTCGCGCAGTGGTCCTTATGGCTTGCGACGAAGGTGTCCTGCCTCTGGAATCCCGCGTAGTGGATGTGGCCGATGAATTCGAACTGGATGAGATAATCGCGACTGAACGGCAACTGTTCTATGTCGCGGCGACGCGCGCCAGGGAGCGGCTACTCGTGTCATGCGTCAATCCTGGTTCCGAATTCCTCGATGACCTTCAGAGGTGGTGAACGGCACGGCCACGAGAACTGTCACCGCCTAGCCTTCGTTCTAGGTAGCTAGACTGATGGCTCTCCGTGATCTCGATTCGACCCTGCCTAGCAACTAATCGTCCTGGCCATCGGCGTTGCCGTCGTCATCGTCGTCTAGACTGTCGATCTTGTGCAGGATATTCGGGTCTCCTTCCCCATCCAGTAGCTTGATGAGACCGAGGACGGTCTCTCGAAGCTCCTGTTGATTGCGAAGGAGAAGTCGCTCGCGCCCCAGCGCCTCGCCGATTTGTGAGAGCACGTCGCGCAGACGTTGGGCCGTTGGATCTCGAGCCGAAAGCAGTGCGTATGGCTCGACCTCACGATATCGAAAGAGACCAGCAGCTGCTGAGAGGGCGTTTCTAAAACGTATGAGAAAGTTTCTTCTATTCAATCGCTCGCGCAACTCGCCTACCAGACGATCGGCGATCCGCTGGGCGAGTTCGCCGGTCAGCGAAGCTGGCGCCTCATTGCGCCGCGACAGGATCATGGCAAGCGCGTTCAGTGTGTCAGAGTTGGAGGGCCGAGCGGCAAGGACGACAAGCGCGCGCCCAATGCGTTCCGGGCCGGTAAGCGCCCGCCCTGCGCCTTGAGTGAGGACCTTTCTGGCATTCGCAGGGGCAAGTAGGGGATGACCGATTCCGCGAAGGTCGGCTTCCAGGGCGTCAACGATGGCGTTCTGCACGTTCTCAGGGCAAAGAGTGAACACCCAAGTGAGGCATCTCAGATAATCATTGTTTCGCAGCCTCCTCCGAGGCTCACGGAGGGTGAGTTGGACAATTTGGCCCATGTCATTGAGGCTCTGCATAAATGCCTCGGAGGCTACGCCCGACAGGTCCAATGGCAATTCGCCGTTTGTGCCGACGGGGCGTGTTCTCGCTCTAGTTTCAGGATCGCGCATCGATCTCGAAAGGAGCTTTGCCATCTGATCAGCACCGCCCGAAGGCCCGTCTTGAAGGCAATCCAATATCCCTCTATAGCGCGCGTTGCCGGTCCAGAACTCCATGTTCGCGAGCTCGACGATTCGGTCGGGGATGATTGGCGGTGGAGTGCTTAGCTTTGTTAATATCTCCTCGGGACTCTCCTCGACCACGCTGATTTTCTCCCAGTCGAGTAGGATTGGGCTGCGCTGTAGCGGCTCCCATTCCGGTGACGTCAGAGAAAGCCTTGCCCAGCTTTGCCCAGGCGTTTGCCTAAGTCGAAGCTCGACATTCACATCCTTGGTTGGCGGCACGTCTTGCTGCGCGCGCCAGTGGCGAACCTCCCTCTCTCCCTTGACCACGTAGAAATCGATCTCTTTCTTCCCGCGTCCCCAAATCAAACCATCGTAGATGGGGGAGACATATTCTCGGTTCGCGGGCAGCGTCGCCTTGGTGCCGACCAAGTCCTCAAAGTGAGGTAGTTCGCCTTTAAGGATCGCTAGGCCTATCGGTGTGAGCCGATCAAAATAGTGCGGAAGACCTCGTTCGATAAGTTGAGCCGCCCTCAGAGATCCGCGTGCTATTGAAGACCATTCCAACCGGTGCAGGTCGGGAATTTGATCGCTCAGAGAGTCGGCCAGTATGGTCGCGTATGGCTCGGCCAGCGGGGTAGCAAGAAACGTCGCTACGACTTCCTTGCTCTCCGCCACGCCATCGCAACGATACGGCTGCACCACAACGCACGGATCAAGGCGAGGCGCCACGATCTCCATCCAAGTGCCATTGTCGTTCCTGAGGATCTCCGTCTCACCTGCGCTCGCCTGACCGAAGAGTAGCTTCGATGCAAGTTGGCTCTTTTCCCCACTGCCGATCTCAATCGACGGATTTGCGATTATCACCTCTTTTTGAGCGCGTCTTAGCATCGCCCTTAGGGCTAATTCCGGAACGACGATCCGGCCGTAGCCATCTCGTTCCGGCGCGAGATGGCCCGGATGATCTCGGTCCCCGCGAAGACGCAACGACTGCATCTCGATGCCCGAACTCGAGTGGATCAACAATCGGACGAGCCCGCCCTCGAGATGTCGAGATATCGAACCGACCTCGAGGGCATCTAGGAAAAGCGCTACAGGTCGCCAGAGCAGCCGGTGAGCGCGTCGGCCGTGGCCGAGCAGGTTCAGCAACCGAGCTTGGGATGCCTCAGCGAACGCGTCATGGTCTGGAACCGTGATCGTAACGGAGTGCGCTTCTCGGGCTAGCGAGTCGACGATGGCCTTGAAAGTGTGGAGATCGCGCGCTTCCTCAGGAGTCTTAGCGAGATCGTCGCAGATTTCCGTTACTTGCACGCGCCGAAGTGGATCGCCAAGCTTTCCCCAACCTAGGCCGCGTCCATGTGGCGATAACTTGGCTTGGGGGCCACCGATCCAGACGCCCGATTCTTGGCGGACGACTACACCGTGGATACCGCCATCCACAAGAATTGGATTCGGCGGCAGCACGAGGGGGTCATCTGGCTCCCAGTTGCGCGCCGCGAAATCGTGCCAGCCATTAATATCCATGCCGGAGAGTCGACGCATCAGCCGGCCTTTGCCTGGATCACAGACGTTAGGAAATTTCTCACGGCTGCTACGCCCTCGCTAAGGGCGCTGCCATCGGTTCCCATAGTTGCGGTCAGGACGCCGTTGCGCTCCATAATCTCGGCCTCCTTGCCCGCGGCAGCAGGGCGCAGCACGATTCCCGCGGCGAGCTGGGCCTTGCGGCCGAAGGGGAGCAAGTCGGAGACTTCAGCAATTTCGCCCTCCACCAAACCCCCTTCGATGTCCCAGACTGGCCAAATAGCAAAATTGGTTAGGAAGGCCTGTGCATCGCCGACACGGCCGATACGAACCCAGATCGGTGCGCCAAAGTCTCTCAATCGCATATCGGGATTGGCCATCCGGTAACGGACCTCGACCACAATGCCGCTGCTAGGCAAATGGAAAACGCCCAACGGGTTGTCGTGATCGGTCCACGTTCCACGCCTCTGCTCATCAAGGAAACTAAGTGGGGCCGACGCGATCAGACGCGCGCCCGGCACGCTGACCAAGGCAACCATCACCGCCAGCGTGCAGAATTCTTCCCACGATCGGGCCTGCCACTGCCAAAGTTCGTCGAAGATCCGATCGTGTTTGAGGAGCTCTTGCCACCCCTCCCAGATCGCATGATAGCGCGGGTTCTGCTGAAGCACGAAGTTGGGGGTCACCCCGGCTTCAGCAAGCCGCACGCCGCGATCGGCAAGGTCGCGAGCGAGACGCTTACATCGCCGCTCGAAATCCTTGACCTTCCGTGCCCGATTGGAAAGTGCCTTTGTGCGGTTTCGATCGAGATAGCTTCGCGCCGCATATCGGGCAAGCTCGGCATATGCGCGAAGCACCCGGTTCTCAAGCGTGTCGAAATTCTCCTCACGAGTAACAGCCAAAAGGCGTTGCCTGTCGCCCGCGCGCTCGGCGAGCGTCTCGCCGGGCTGCCGCACCAGCCAGGTCATCGCGCGTCTGTCCAATTCCTGGACACGCGAAATAGGAACCTGCTGGTTCGTGCGTCGAAGGATGCGCCGCGGCGTGCGGTCCAACTCGTCGAGGGTCCGGGAGAGGGCGGCCGCGTGATGGACAATCAAATCCATTCGGGGCGGGACGTCATTGCCTTCTTCCGTCCAACGCTTTCGGAGTTCTTCCCATAGGTTGGCAGGGTCGGCCAACGCGGTCTCGACATCGCGCAGTCGATCCCAGACCGCTTCCGCACGCAGCATCAGGCGACGAGCGGCTTCCTCCTCGGCCGTTTGCGGATCGTGGGTTCTTGAGGGTCTTTCCGGTGCAGAGTGCCAAGAGAACTTTGTGGTGCCGGTCGTGGTCGGGACAGTCGAGCCGGTCGAATGTCTCAGCGGAAGTGGCAGGACGAGTAGCGTTCGACCATCGTCCGTGGAGAACCCCGAAACAGGCTCGCCGAGTTTCGTGAGACTAGCCGCACCAGCAGTCGTTCCTGCAGGCACGTATAACCACAGGCCAGCGCGGTTTTGGTCCACGATGGCGGTCGAACCGGATGCAAGGAGTCGCCGGTGGCGCCGCTTCAGGTCCACCAGGGCCCAAGGTCGCAGCCACAGCTCGATTTCACGCTTCTCCGTCACTTGGATCAACTCTGCCGCGTGAGACCTCGCCATACGAATAAACCGGTTCCGGTCTGCTGCCTCTCAACGAGATCGCTTATCCGGTCAGCAAACATGCTGTCGCCGAGATCGTCGCGCAGCAGCTTCACCAGCCGGTCGAATGGGTCCCGGTGGCCTTCAATATCGAGGCCACGTAGCTTGGGTAGAATCCGGAATTCGATCTGGTCGGCTAGCGGCACGCGGATATCGACACCGCCATTCCCCTCCACCGGATAGTTGGCACAATAGGCGAGGATGGCATCCCGCAATCGGTGGCCGAAGGGCCGTCCGCAACCCTCCATGATGTCAGCAAGCCCATTAACGATCTGACCGGCAAGGTTTCGGCGCGCGTCGTCGAGCCTGTCCGAACCCTTGACCCATGTTCTCCAGCTCTTGAAGGACATCGCACCGTCGGGTCGCGCCACATTGCCAACTTCGTTCATTGTTGGAAAGTCTTTTGGCGCTGCGAACTGCATGACATTGCCCCGATCGAGCACCTTGTCTGAGAGCGACTGCGTGCTTTCATCATCGTTCATGGTGCCGGCGAAGAGGACGTTATGCGCGGAATAAAGCGACAGTGCCTTTTTCAAGCCGCGAATGTCGACCGGGATGAGAGCGTCCTTGCGCTTTTTGTCATCCTGCGATTCTTGAAAGCGGGGCCGCACTTCAAGGCGGCTGAGGAACTCCGAAAAGTAATATTCGACGCGAGCGAGGTTCATTTCGTCCAGGAGCACTAGTGCCATATGATCGCGGCGGTCGTAAAGACTGGTATCGATCTCGACGGTTCTGAATGGGTCCATATGAACCAGAAGACGGGCAAGATCGGTCGCGCGATACTTCTTTTCAATATAGTTGTAAAAGCCAAGCAGATCTTGGGGGCTGTCCCAACGCGGCTCGACCGCAATTTGCAGGAAATGCATTCCCATTGCCTCCGCATAGCGCCTCGGCAGCAGGCTTTTTCCTGTGCCGGACACGCCCGCGAGCACAGTGAGCTGAGCATTGTCATTGATCTTCAAAGCGGTGTGAAAGGCCCTGACTGTGCGCCCGCTATATGACAGCCCATGCTTTTGCAGATAGCCGGTGACGTCATGCAGAGCCGCGCTTTCTGTTCGCCCGGCATCCCGCAACGTTGCTGGTGTCTCGAGCAATGTTGGCAACTTGGTGAGGTCGGCGAGGATGGCTTGTTCGTCCACTGCGGCCATGTCAGCGCCGCCACTTTCCGAAAGCAGTCGTTCTCGCCGTGCCGCAAGCTTGTCGACCTCTTCCGCCAGTTCGTCGCGACGTTCACGTTTCTGGGCGAGGTCGACGGCGATCGCCTGAACTTCACTCTTTTTCAGCTCCACAGCGTCGCTTCGCTCTGCCAGGTCCTCCAGCTCCCGTTGCAAGTGGTTGCGGCGCGTTTCGACACGGCCGAACTCGTCAGATGCACGGGCTAGTTCATCCCGCAGCCGATCCACCTGGTCCTTGATAACAGTCAGTTCCTCGACCTGAACTGAAAGGCGTTCGGCCTCACCATTTAGCCGTTCCACTTCCACTTGGATGGCGGCCCTGGTAGCCTCTAGGCTCCGCGCCTCTTCGAGCGCCCGCAACGCGATATCGCGCTCGGCTCGAAGTTCAGGCAGTTTGGCTTCCAGCTGGTGAAGTTCCTCTGTCAGACGCTCCACCTCACGCTTGCGCTCGACAATCCGGCCAGGGTCCAGATCGGCGGTCACTCGATCAAGTTCGTCAGTCGCGGCTCCGAGCTTCTGCGAAACTTCGGCTAGTTCGGCCGCCGCAGCCGAAGCGTCGCGCTTAACCTCGTCGATCTCCACTCGCGCGGATTCGAGATTGGAGAGTTCTGCGTTGGTGGCATCTCGCCTCTCTTCCAGAGCCGAGACCTCAGCGATCAAACGATCTTTCTCCTGGATTTTCTGTTCGACAATGCTCAGTTCTGCTCGTCGTTGGGCTAATAGCCCTTCCTCTTGTGCGCGCAGCTCGCGCACATGCTCGTAGCGAGTCGCATCAGGAAGCCGGGCGCGCCGAATCTGAAACATGGTTGCGATACCGCTCATTAAGACGGCGAGAGCTGTTAGTGCCAACAGCGAAGGCAGAACGAGGGTGGTTGGATCAAAAGCTAACATCGTGGTTTCTCATTCCTTCGCTACGGGCGGCGGCACAGATTTGTCCGTGGCGGGCGGACCGGGGCCGGTCGCAGGTGCTGCAAGGATGCCGGCTTTGACCTCCGCCAAACGGGCTTTTGCAGTTTCAATTTCGTCGTTCAGGCTTGCGAGGGTATCTTTTGCTTCCAACGCCATCTTCTCGGCTTCAACCCGCGCGATCTCGGCTTTTTTCGCCGCCTCTACGTCCATTGCGGTGTCTGCGATCTGTGCCCTCGTGCGAGCCAGTTCGGCCTGTGCGTTGGCAAGCTGGCCACTCACCCCCACCAGATTGCCTTGCGTCTTCGCCAATTCTTTCTCTGCCGCCGTCCGCGCCGCAGCTGCCTGATCCGCGGTCGCAGCATCTTGCGTAGCAGCGGCACTTTGCGACTGCAGTCGAGCTACGTCCACCTGAAGTCGAGTGAAGGTAGCGGTTTGCTGAGTAACGTCGCCTCGGATCTTTTCGAGAGAGGCAAGCTGCGCATCCAATTGAGCTTGCGCAGCCGCAGTATCCGCCTTCAGCTTCGCCAAGCGGTCATTCAACGTAGCCTCAGTCGAGCTAGCTTCCGCCAATCGCGTCTCTGCGGCGACGCGTCTCTGTTCGGCAGCCTTTGCCTTCTCTTCGGCCTCGGAGGTTCGCTGCCCTTTTTCGTCTGCAGCGGCCGAAGCATTGGCTAACATCTGCTGCGCTCCGCTCAAGGCAGCCTGTTTCTCAGCTAGGTCCTTTTTTACGGCTGCGAGGTCGCTCTCAGCCTTCTCGAGTTCATCTCTCGATTTTTCGACATCACGTTCAACCGTAGCCCCTTCGGAAAGCGCTTTCTGGGCTCTTGCCTCGGCATCCGAACGCGACTGTTCCTCTGCTGAAATCTCGTCCTTCACCTCTGCTAGATTTGCTTCCAATTTCTTGAGCTCTTGAGAGGTCTGCGCCAGATCGTTGGTAGATTTCTCGATCTGCGCATTTAGCTGGGTAAGAATGCTTTTGGCTTCATTCTCGGCTGCCTTTGCCGCAGCTTGGCCTCTTTCGGCCTCGGCAAGTTCGGAGCGCGCCTTGTCCAATTCAACCATGGCATGGTCGCGATCACCTTTTATCTTGTCCGCGTCCGAGGCACTCCGTTCGGCATCCTCTTTTGCGCGCTGAGCTTCTACTCTTTTGTCATCGAGGCTACGAATAGTTTGCTCCAACTCACCTTTTCGCTCCTCCATCGCCGATACAATCAGCGTCCGGCGCTGCAATTCGGTCTCGCGACTCTCTGCGACGCGCTGGGCACCCTGAACCATTGTGAAGACGATCAGGTTCAATCCGACTACGGCCAGCCCGAGCATCGCCACGAGAGCGATCCATATCCGTCCGCCGACTGGCGCGGCTTGGTCTCGGGTTGAGTCAGGCGCGCCTGAGTTCATATTCAATCCGGTCAAGGCATGCCTCCATATCATTCGCTAATTCGTGAACCCAGAAGCGGAGCACTTTCCAGCCGCGGGCACGAAGTTCGGCATCCCGCAGCCGGTCGCTCACCTTCCGGTTTCCGTCCGCATCCAAGTGCCAGCGCCTGCCATCCACCTCGACATCGAGTTTGACCCCTTGAGGGTCGAGCGCGAAGTCGAGGTATCGTGTGCCAACCGGGTATTGCGCGATCGGCTGAAGAGCTCGCGCTCGCATCGCGGTGTCGAGTCTGCGCTCCCAGTCGCTGTCGAAGGGCGGGCGCGGGGGTGACCAAGGAGTGATTGCGCGTTGTGCGAGATATTCTATGTGCTTAATATTACAGGACCGAGCGTGAGATAGATCCCCCACTACAATGCAGAGCGCGCGAGCCCGGCTAATTGCCACGTTCAGCCTCCGGCGTTCTTTTTGCAGAAAGGTTCGGGCCGAGGAAGGGCAGCCGGGGGCAAGCACCAGCGAGAAAAGAATTACGTCGGCCTCGCCGCCTTGAAACTTATCCACTGTCGCAATCCTAAGCGACAGGCGCTCCCGTTGCGTCTTCGTCAGGAGGCCTAGGACCTTGACTTCGATTTCCGCCACCTGCGCGTTGAATGGGGAAATCACTCCGACCGTGCCCTTGAACTCCACGTCATCGGCAATTCGGCGCAGAACTGTGGCGATATGCTCCGCCTCGGCCTTGTTAATGGTTCCACCCTCATGCCTGCTGGCTGTGCCCGCAACATCCTCCCAGACCAAGCCGGGCTTGTAGCCAGACGGGGGATGGAAGGCATCATCCTCTCGCCTGCTCACGAGCTTGCCGCTATAGAAATCGGAGTTCAGATAATCGACAATCTGCGGTGCCGAGCGAAACTGGTCACGCAGGAACAGGCGCCGTGCGTTCGGCTGGCGCGCACAGAAATCGAACAGCGAGTTTATGCTTTGCGCGATCGACGCCCGTCCCTGTTGCGGGATGCGTTCCGCATCCATAAGGGCGTGCTCGGTGGCGATTCCCAATGATGGGACGAAACGCAGCTGCATAGGGTCGCCTACGACGACTGCCTTGCGCGCCCGCGCCAAGAGAGGCAGGGCTGAAGCAATGTCGCACTGGCTCGATTCATCGAAGATGACGTAATCAAAGAGGCCAGGAATGAGCGGCACTCGAGAGGGGACTGAGAGCGTGCTGATGGCCCAGACCGGACGATGCTCAAGCACTGCGCGAGCGTCTTCCGGCATCATCCTTCGCGCACTCTTGATGTTGCCGAATTGGATTTCTTTGGCGCGCTCGGATATCCGCAACCACTCCGCCTCTCCTGCCTGCGTCTTCACGGCCGCCAGTCTCGGCAAGAACGAGCGGATCTCAACTGCACCTACGGCCGGGTCGAAGTCTCTTTTGCTGTCGTCAATCGGTCGCGAGCCTAGTTTTTGAAGTCTGCGCCGCACCTCCGCTATTCGCGCATTTAGTTCAGAGAGCGGAACAAGATCGGGCAACGGAACGCTAAGATCGACTGGTCGGCCCAGTAACCGATGCAGGGAAAGCAATGCGCGTTTCACCCATGAAACGCGAGGTCCTCTTGCTGACCCGTCCGGAAGGTGGCGGCAGATTTGCTCATGCCGATCGGTCAGCTCAGATAACGCTATGTGAAGGGCCGTGCGCTCGCGCATCCGCCGACGGTCAGCCGCCCCCGATTGCGCGGAATTGAGCAGGCCGATCCGTGCGGCCTCGATGCCGTCGACGTCAGCCGAATTCCTCGCTTCGCCACCGGCGATATCGAAAAGCGCATTAAGAAAATTTGTATTCCGATCGCCGTCAGCATCGCGACCTCGAACCAATAGGGGAGCGGCGGGGACGATCTCCTTCAAACGTCGCTCAATCTCGTCCAAGGCTTGGTGATTTTTCGCCGCAAACAGCACGCTCCGACCGGCCATCACAATCGAGACAATGAGGGAAAGTATGACTTGGCTCTTGCCGGTGCCGGGCGGCCCTTGGATTACCGTCAAAGGCCCTTGCAGCGCCGCTTCCGCTGCCTCCAATTGACTCTCAGTCAAGTTTGTCGGCGATAGGATGGCCACTTCAGAGGTGTCGGGGCTCTTCGCATCGCGCGCGAACAACTCCGCCAGCGCTGTGCCGGAACGCTTTTCAGTCGTCCATGCGCGAAGAGCCTCCAGATCGTCGGCTGCTCCCTTAGTGAAAGTCCCATCCTCTATCAGGAACAGGGCCGCCGCATTTCGCAGACCCGTGCCATGGACGGTCAGCTGCGGCGTGAGATTGGCTGGACGGAGCTCCACGCCGCCTAAGGTCGCTAGAGCGTGCCGCATCCGGCTACTCACAGCGCCGAGGTCGCTTTCCTCTCCCTCGGGGAAAAGTGTGTCGAGCAGCGCACTTTCATTCCAACTGGAGTTGCGCCGCACCTCCCTCAACCACGCTGGGTTTACGGACGGCTGTGAGGCCTCCAAATTCAGCACCAGATCTGACCCTTCGATTCGCCAGTCAGCTGGCAAGAGCAGACCAGGTATACAGGCCGGGCCCTCCGCGATCGAAAAGATGGAGACAGGCCATCCAACGGCAGCCGTCCCAACTGTCCGGCGAGCAAGTGCTTCCCGGAAGCTTGCCGGCAAACACTCCATTCCTACGCGGAGTTCGGCGTCTTCCCACCAATGGCCCGAACTGCGAAGAAGTTGCCAGCTCACAGCATGGCGGTCAGGGAATTCCACTATCTGTCCACGGGGATCCTGACGTTGTGTCGCAGAGTAGTAGCCAAGGAGCGTCGCCCAATCCGGCAAAGGCGCGACTGTAGGCGACTCGGGAATTTCCGCGGGAGGACGGGGGTCCACATTTCTGCAGGTGGCAGGAACCGAGTAAAGAATTGTTGCGCCAGCATTGCTGGCGCTGGGGTTGGTCCCCGTCGTTGGTGTAGCGATAGCCGGTTGTGAGACTACCATCCATCGTCCGTTCCGCACCCGCACGATTTCTCTGCGCTCGGCGAGAGAGAGCAGTCCGGCAAGCAACTCGGACGCGCCAATGCGTAGCCCGGACGCCCTCAACCGCCAGACAAGCTGATCGTCGGTGGCGCCTCGCGGGTAAAGCGCGAGTAGCCGCCTAATGGTGTGGTCAAGCAATGAAACCCCTTCGAAGTCGTTGGTCGTCTAGCGCTTTCGACATCGACCCCATCTCCACAGTATCACTTGATGGTAATCGCCGACAACTTGTTTGCGGTCAATTCAGTGACGTAGGGTAATGTGGTTGGTGTGTAACAGTATTCAGTTCGGCCAAACTCAACCATCCTCCAACTCGCCAAGTCGATGAGCGTCGTCGTCCATAAGGCTGTCGAAATCGTCAGAGAGTTCGTCAAGTCGCTCGACGCACCAGAGCCGACACCGCTTGCCTGAAGAGGCCGGTGCCCCTTGTGGTCGTAACACCGGTCTAGCTCTCAACAACTGGGTAGAATGGTCGTCCCCAATCCTCGGTTGAGTTGTCCATCATAATGTCGATCATGATCGGGATGAGAAACCCGATGATATCGGCCCCGTCACGAAGTTGGTCGCGGTTAGTGCTCGAGTTCCAAGTTGCGCCCCCGTGAACAAGTTGGTTGCGGAGCACATAGAGGCGGTCGAATAGCATCGACAGGATGTTGGCGGTATCGCGAGTCCTCAGCGCTCCGTGGAAGGCACGCCTGGCGGCATTGAATCGTTGCTCCCAGTCATCGTAACCATCGATCCCATTTTGGTGGGACCAAAATGGGCCAAAGACGAAGCGATTCTCCAGAAAGAGCCGTATGGGACCAGGGAAGCGTGTCCAGACCGCGTCATAGATGCGGCTGTTCTTGTCGAGGTCGCGGAGCATTCCGAAGAACCATGCAAATGCTTCGCGTTCACCTCGCACGTCGCGCTCGTCCGCATAGGCCGCGTTAAATGCGATCCAGAGGAAGAGGAACGCTGCAGCGGGATCGTTGGCTTCTGCTTCAGCCCGTCCGATCCAACTGATCGACCGATGGACGCGAAGGCCGAAATTCTCGGGGAAACCTGCCCGAAGTTGACGCTGCTTTTCCTTGAGCGCCTCAAACCTAAGCCGAGCTGCCGCGTTGTCCTTCATCGATTCATTCCGTCCGTTCATCCTATCCCGTAGGCATGTCGGGAAGTGCGCAGAGCGTATTGACGAGACGAATTTGCTCGACCGTCGAGCACCCCGCCTGCAGCAGTCGAGGCGAGAAAAATACGAGGCTCAGGGCCTTGCCACGGCTCACAGCGACATTGAGCCGCTCGCGGGAAAAAAGGAACTCGATGCCCCGTGAAGTTTCTTCCGCTGAAGAGGCAGTCATTGAGACAATGGCAACTGGCGCTTCCTGCCCTTGAAATCTATCGACGGTTCCTACCCTTATGTCAGGCAAAGCTTCGGCTAGTGCGTTCACCTGGGCGTTGTAAGGAGCGACAACGATGATATCGTCCTTCCGTAACGGGCGCACCAAACCGTCAATGTTGGTCCATCTTCCGGCAAGCAGAAGGTCAATCTTCTCACGAATTGCAATGACCTCTTCAGGACATTCCTGTGCGCGCCCTTGGTGGCCTACCGCAATCCGCCATGCGCCGGCTATGGGCAGTCCCGGTGAGTGGATTGCTTGCCGCGACGTCTTTTCGTGTGGATGCAGCCGACCTTCGTAGAACTGTGAGGAAATGAAGCTGCAGACTTCGGGATGCATGCGACGAGTGACAGGAAGAAAAATTCCCCGGTCCGGCGCAACGTTCTGCCCTTGGCCGAGGACCCAGTCGAGGCAAGAGAGGTTTGCCGGATCAGGGTGCGCTCCCTGAATTACCTGGGGGAGCTGGCGGGGGTCGCCAATAAGGACAAGATTCTTCGCCGCATTCGACATTCCGATCGCATTTGCGAGAGAAACCTGTCCAGCCTCATCGACGAAAAGGTATTCGAACGCGCCCTCGAGTTGATCTCTCGAAAATAGCCACGCTGTCCCGCCAACTACCTGGGCCGTTCCGAGTGCAGCATCGTCATTGTTCCGCACACGCGCGATGGCCTCGTAGCCGATCGGTGCCTCGCCGGTGTCGGATCCAATCTTGTGCGCGAGCTGGACCTCCGCAAGGGTCAGTCCGACGTCGGCGTCATCGCGAAGCGCATCTACACAGGCCATCAGGACGTTGCGGATGGCTTCGTGGCTATTGGATGAAACCGCGACGCGGTGGCCGTCCTTTACGAGTGCGAGGATGGCGCGCGCGGCGACATACGTTTTGCCCGTGCCGGGCGGGCCCTGGACAGGCAGGACTGTGGCATCCATAGCCCGAATGGCTGCTATAGTTCCTCGGAGGGGATCTACCGCCTCATCCAACGGAAGTGGTGACGCACCTCTGAAGCGCGGCGAATTGCGCGAGAGGAGATCCTCTGCCGCCTTGTTCGCGCGGGCTCCACACTGGTCGTTGATAACTTTGAGGACAGCGGAGGGAATGGGTCTGGGATCTATTGCGAAAGTGGGAATAAGATCGAGCCCGTCCGGGAGTGTATCGCCGGAGCCCGGCCCCATTTTCAGCGTTACCCGTCGAGTCCCGCGGTCGAGTGACGTGATCTCGACCTGTCCGAAGCCGCCCTCGATAGCAAACTGCGAGGATTTGCCTGCCCTTAGCTTCGTCTCCTGTGGCGGATATCGGTAATCTCGCTCATTTGACCTCATCACCGGCCGTTGCGGCCCGTCAGCGACCAGGCCGCCAAGGCATTCCATATCATCGCAGAGCTCTTCGAAATCCTTCGCAGCGGCGTCGAAGACAGCCCACGCAGCAGGTTTGCGCTCGCGCCAATGGAAAACGCCGAGGTCATACAAGAGGCGCCGACGATCCTCGGGTAGGCTGGATTCGAGCAGCAACTTGGCGAGATCGTCGACCTCGGCTTCGGCCTTTATGGACTTCTCTGTGTAGCCTTCGCCCAGTTCCAGCCAGCGACCGTCCGGCCGGATTTCGAGCAGCCAATTTCGCAGCCGTTCCGTCGAGACGCAGTCAATGCGATTGTAGTCCTCGATCTCCTCCAAGATGGCGGCGTCACGGCTTTCACGCCACTTCTCGTAAGCGACAACGGATCCGCCTGCAGTCTTCACCTCGCCTGTGCGCGAAAGATCGTAGAAAGCCTCCATAGCCTTGATTGAATAAGATGGCTCGGATGCATAGACGCCTCCCCGAACAACGGCATAGAGGTCGATGAAACGGCGCTCCCTCAGCCACCGATCGAGTTGCGCTTCGCCGACGCCGTGCCGAGTGGTGAGCTTGCGAAGCGCGCTGATTTCGTATGATGCGTAGTGGTAGATATGAGCTTGCGGGTTCTGCACTATGCTCTGATCGAAGAGTGCAAAAAGGGCGACTATCGCCTCCTTCTCCTCCGCAAAGTCATGAGCCCAGAAGGCTTTGAAAGCCTTCCCATCCCAGACCCCGTGTAGGTATTCAAGGCCTTCGGTGCCGGTTTCAGCATAGAACGGGTCACCTTCGATGTCGTAGTAGAGATCGCCAGGATGGGGCCGGGGCATCAGGTCGAAGCCCTTGCCGGGAAGGGGAGGGCGCAGCGCATAGGCCGGTCCGCCACTCTTCCGCTCTTGCTGCAGCGCTGCCTGAGTCCTAAGCTTTTCGAGTGTCGCCTCGGCCATCTTCGGCACACGGCCGCGTTGTTTTGCGAGAGCGGCCATCGTTGTGATGCCGGTTGCCTCAAGCTTTTCCACCTGGACTCTCGTCATGCCGGCAACGCGGAAAAGGCTGTCCTCCTGCTCCCACTCTCCAGCGCAATGTTCGCGCCAGCGGCAGAGACTACAAGTTGCGCAAGGTATAGGTCGAGTTTTCGTTGGTGCGACAACGAAAGACTCAAGCCTCTCTCGTGCTGCGCGAGCATACGCCGCATATTCCGCGAGACGGAAACTGAAGCGCTTGCCGTCACCAAGCTCCACGTGTGCCCGCTCTGGACTACGGCCCTGGGCGGTTGCTAGCAGGTCGGAATAAAGGACGAGTTGCAAGACATGAGCCGGGGCAGGTTTGCGCTTCAGCTTGGTGTCTGTAACCTCGTAAGAAAATCCCCCGAGTTTCGAGGGCAAATCAACCCGTTCGAGGAAATCGGAGTATCCGCCCCACATTTCTCCTTCGAGCGCTCCCTGGAAAACAATATCCGGGCCACTTCGAAGAGACTCTAGCGTGGCTTTGACAGCCACATCGAAGGCGATCCCATCCTTTTCAATCTTGGAGATACGCTTTCCGCTTGTCTCGAGCCGCGCCAGATGGGCCGCTTCGTGCGCATCGCCATATCTTTGAAGTAGGGCCGCGTCTTCACTGTCGTCCGCCGGCTTCGGCCCCTCGCCTGCAAGATGTGCGAGGTCCAAGCGTGCTGCGTGCGAGCAGGCCATGAATCGCATCAAGTCCGAGGCCGATAGGCGAAGCCCATTGCTGTCGCGTCTCATCACGCGGCATCCAATACAGGTTCCTGGCCGATAATTGCGAGGCTCCGACCTCCAAGATCTCGGAAGGCTCTCTGTCGGCATGAAAATACAATGATCTGCAGATCCTGTGCCTGTCGCGTCAAGGCGTCGAAGATGCGCTCGATGCGGTCGTCGTCGGTGTAAACGATCGCATCGTCGAGAATCACTGGCGCGGGGTTACCTGCCTTCGCCAGCATTCGAGCAAAGGCTAGCCGCACGAGCAGTGCGATCTGTTCCTTGGTGCCGCCCGACAGGATGTCAAAGTCTTCCTCCGTCCCGGCTCGAACCAGAGCCGTTGGCAGGATCTTCTCAGCATCGAAGCGAAGCTCAGCCTCGGGCCAGAGCAGTCGGATGAGTGGGGTAAGTTCCCTTAGGACGGGCTCAACGTAGCGGTCACGTGCAGCAGTTCGGGCGGATTCTAGTGCGTCGTCCACTGTTTGTAGGACTGAGACCTCGAACATGATCTCTTCAAGTCTCCGCCTCGCTGCTTTCAGTCGAATTTTGACGTCGGCCAGTTCTTCCTCGACGGCCTCCGCAGCATGCATTTCGATCGCCGTATCCAACTTTCCGAGATCAACGCAAATGCGTTGGCGGTCCTGTTCGACGCGTGTGAGGACCGATCGTGCACGTTGTAATACAGCCTTCGCCGCTTCAAGATCAGGCGCCACGGCCAAGATTGCTTGGCGCTGTCCAATCGCCTCGGCCAACGCGGCCCGATGCCCAACAAGCCCGTTCATAAGGCGTATCTTTTCGGCCTCGGCATCTTGGAAGCTGCTGAGCGCGGATAGTGCCCTGGAGACCCTCTCCGCTGCGCTTTCTGCGGCTGCTGAAGCACGGGCCGTGGCGGTCTGCGCTGTTTCGAACGCAGAACGGGCTTTCTCAAGTGTGCTGGTTGCGTCTGCAAGAGCATGTTTTGCTGCTACCTCGGCCTCTTGAGCCTCTCGTGCGCTCGGAAGTTCGGGTTCCGCTTCCACGGGTTCAGGCAGGCGGGCGATACTTTCCAGCAGGGCTTCGATTCCGTGCGGCGCCGCTCCGTTTAACTGGTGTTCGGCACTCCGGCATCGAGCTTCGGCCTCAAGCTGGAGATGCGCGGCTGCGCGAGCGGTCTCGATGGTCTCGTAGCCAGAAGCTTCTAGTGCGTCGGCAAGAGCTTTCTCAGCTACCGCAAGTGTATCGGCGGCAGACTGTGCACCGGGATGGACCGCTAGGTATCCAATGCCGTCAATCTCCAGCGTGGCGCCGTCGGGTATTGCGACACGATTTCCATCGGGCATCGGCTTGCCGTTGAACGCGACACCATCTTTTCGTCCAACGACATACGTCATCGTGAGAGCGACGGCCTCGATCTCGCGTGCCTTTCGTAGAACCCGGACCTCTCCAGCCCGGTCCTCCAGCTGACGCAGCACCTTTTCTGTGAGGCCAACCTTGGCGTCCGCTACGGCTTTCTCGAGCTCGGTCCGCAAGCCTTCGGCTTGGGCCAGTCGAACCGTGAGCTCCGCTCGCCGCTCTGCTGTCGCGGCGCATGTCTGAGCACGTAGTGCCCTTCGAAGGATTTCAGAGGCAGTTTCTGCCGATGAGGACGCCTTGTTGAAACTCCTTCTCGCCTCGATGAATACACCCTCGGCATCACGGTGCCGCTCGTCCTTGATTGCGGCGTCAGCCTTGGCCAACTCAAGGGCGGCTCCGGCATTCCTTTCTTCGGCAAGCGCGGCCTCGATTGTCGCAAGCCTCTCCTGGGCTCGTTCCATCTCAAGGCGTTTCGATCTTTCTGCTTCGATTGCTCGCTCAAGCGCTTCTGCATGACGGGATGCCTCGTCATGGGAGGCCTGTGCCTCTGCAAGCCGCGTCATCCTTTCCGAATCCTGTTCGCCGTCTTCAAGACTGGCGAGTTCGCGCCTTAGATTGCGCCGGCGATCAAGTTCTGCCCATAGAGACGCGGCCTTGGCTGCAAGCCCATCACGTCGGAGATCGAGCGCCGAGACCTCGTCTTCCGTGGACTTTAGTGGGCCGCCAACTTTCGCTTTTCCGCTGCTGGTCACGTAGCGGTCAAGTTCCCTCCGACAACGGTCCCGCGTCGCGTCCATGCGACGCCCGCCGGTCATCGCTTCGACCTCGCCGGTGACTGAAGAGAGCAAGTCGCGCCGTGCTGAGTGGGCGGATTCGCCTTCGTCGAGACTGGTCAAACCCTGTCGCACCCAGAGGAGACCGGCCGGCCCCCCTTCCTTTGGTGCTTTGAGCACCTCAGCGAGCCATGTCTCGGCATCGTCCGCCTGCTTGATCAGGTGCCCGCCACGGAAGACCTTGGCCTCGCCCTTGCGCGTCTTGCTCCAACGCTTTTCGACTTTGAAGCGGTTTTCGTTGATTTCAATTTCGACTGCCGCTTGAGGATCACCGCCGGAATGCGGCGCAAGACTCGCGACCTCTTTGTCCCAAGACCTGTAGCTTTTGAAAAAGAGCGCGTGGAGCGCGTCAACGATGGTCGACTTGCCGCTCTCATTCGGGGCCGAGAGGACGTTCAGCCCGGTGCCGATACCCGTGATCTCAACGGGGTCGGTGAACCGTCGGACATTATCGAGGCGTATCGCGAGGAGCTTCATTGCGTCTCTCCCTGCACATAGTTGTAAAGGCGTCTAAGTGCCGCCGCGGCAATCGCCCGATCCGTAGGGGGCGTTACAGCGTCTTCAGACCTCTGATGGAGGCCTTCAGCTGCCAACCGAAGTGCGCCGCTCAACGCAATTCCATCGAGATCTTCCAGGCTGCATTCGGTGGCGAGATCTGCATCGTCGAATTCGAAATGCCAGAACTCGGGCTCTGCAAGCTCTGCTGCACGCGTCAGAGCCATGCGCGCTGGCAGGCCCAGCCTACCGGTGGCTCGAATTTTGAGAAGCATGTCCCGCCTCTCCTTGCCTTCGACCGGCAACAGCATCTTTAGCGCAGCTACAGCGTCTTGTGCAGGTATGAGTGGCAGTGGTGCTTCCCGCCAGTCGAACTGACCGGCCTGAATGGTGTTGACCTCGGGCACCGCGCCCGGAGCCAGGAGAGTGACAGCGAGGCAAGTGCCGGGGCCGCTGTGCTTGAATCGATCGCGCTCGGGGGTGCCACAGTAGAAAGTGCGATCGCCGAACTGCTTCAGTCCGTGCCAATCACCAAGCGCAAGATAGTCGAGCCGAGCAGACTTGGCGCGATCGGGCGGTATGATGTCGGCACCGCCGTCCTCGGACCCGAATGTAAGGACCCCGCCATGTGCAAGCCCAATCCGGAAGTGGTCGGCAGGAGTAGCGCAAAGGGGCATCCACTCTGTCAGATCGCGGCCGGGAAAGCGGCGAGGCACCGGAGCGGGCAGAAGAACCACACGCGGCGCGATCTCGACTGGCTCCGGCGCATCAAGAAGATGAACGTTCGCTGGAGCATGGGCGCGGACGCGACTCCAGAGCGCTTCAGCCGCCAGGCTGTCGTGATTTCCGGGAAGAATCCACCAATGAAGGCCTTGCGCGGAGCTCATCGCAGCCAAGGCGTGACGCCAAACGGCGTCAGAAGGCGTTTCCGTGTCAAAAACGTCTCCAGCAAGGAGCACGTGGCTTGCGCCGTGATCCAATGCGGAAGCGGCCAGACGTCCAATCGACGCGTGCCTCGCCTCGACCAGGCGACCGCGCGCGTTTTCGGGAAGGTTGCTGAACCTGCGGCCGAGATGCAGATCGGACGAATGAATAAAACGAAACATGTGAAGATCACCCGAGCCAGATTGAGGCGGACCCAAAAGTGCGATCCGAATTCACATGAGCTATCATGCGAGGGTGTCAGAAGCTGTCATGGAGAGGAGTGGTCGCGAACGTTGAAGGGTTGAATTATCGAACAAAGTATGAACATCAATTAGGGAAGCGCATCAAAATCAGCCCTCCGGGCCGCGTGAACGATATCTGCAAGCTCTTCGGGTTTGATGACCTGGACAGCATCCCCCCACTGGTAAAGGTGCCAGGCCATCTCGAGCCAGCCAGAGGCCTTGAACCGCACTTCAAGTGCGCCATCTTCAGTTACGCGCACTCGTTGATTGGGATGAAAGCGCCATTCCGCAGCGCGATCGGCCGCTTCTGGAGCGAAGCGCCACACGACCTCACCGAACTGGCTGTCGTCTTGGAATGACCCGAACGCTCGCGCCGCATGCGCTGCAAGATCAAAATCGAGGTCTCGCGCAAACCATTCGTCCGTCACTTCGACTGCGCTGATTCGGTCAAAGCGGAAATGCCGAAGCTTCAGTCCTTTATCGGGTTGCCTCCCGACGAGGTAGCGCCGCGCACCGAGAAGAACGCCGTAAGGCTCGACAAGACGTAGACTGTCATTGTAGCTGAAGCGAAGCCTATACGGCCCCCGAAGCGCTGCGGTCACTGCGTCGGTCACGGCTTGTGCCACGGCAACGAATGGCCCTGGCCTTGCTGCAACTCCGTGAACCTCAAGCATCGCTTCGGCGTCAGCTTCCGCGCGCCGTGCTTCTTTGACAGGCAGTGCCGCCAGAAGGCGGTCACGAAGGCTCGCCAAAGCGCGGGCTTGCCTTGAATCACCGCTTTCCCGAAGTCGGGAAATCGCGAATTCGAGCCCCTCGAGCTCCTCATCCCCGGAGAGCCGCAATCTAGCAAGTGGGATCTCGCGAACCATCCAGCGCCGTTCCCTAGTTTGATCTTCGGCGATCTCTACAGCGTGTGGAAATGCCTCGGCGAGCGCTGAGGTCATGCGCTGCGCAGTTCGATGGCTTACCTCGAAATGCTCACAAATATCCACGAGCGTGACGCCGCGGAACCGTGAGCAGGCGAAATCAGCCAGTCTGAGAAGTTCTTTTGCCTTGGAATAGGACATGGCGTGGTCGTGTCCCCGGTGGTGGCGTAGCTGACGGAAGCGAAGGGTAGGAATTCGGCTGTTAAATAAGTCTCGCGGACAGAAATAGCGGAGCCTATCGCGGACTAGGCCCTGAAGTCACGGCGAGCTACCAACATCGCTACCGCCCTGGACTATCATCACAAAGACATTTGCACCGTCCCAAAACGCTTCTCTGACATCAAGCGGAAGTTGATTCCAGGCACCTAATAGGGAACCGTTCTCGGAGGCGTCGCATACAAGCAAACAGGAATAGTCGTAGCTCCATTCGCCTTTGATGGGACCGGGATCCGAGTAGGGAAAGGAACGATAGAAAAATGCCTCCCTGATACAATCAACCAAAACCGTTTCGGCTTGCGCGATTGACCCGCCGTCAAAGTATTTGCCTTCGAACACTATGGGGTATGGAAAAGGGGAGCTTAAGGCGAAATCCGGGCAAGCCCGCTCTAGTTTGCCTGCCTTCCAAGCATTGAAGAGGTCTGAGCCTTTACCCATCAACTTCTTTATGAAGGGGGTGCGAGCGGTTCTACTTGCCGACTTTTCACAATAGGGCTGAATATCAGCGTTATTCCAAAATTCAGAGAGAAACGCTGTTCGGGTGGTATTTCCAGTCATCCCCTTGGTTTGTTTCGCTAGCTCGTAGACCACAGGCGTAACAAAGTGATTGAGAAATGCCCACTCTTTTCCTCCAAGATGCTTCTTTGTTGGATCGTGTTTGGCAGTTTCAACCAGTTCACCGATCTTGATCCTCATCGATGCAGCATGAGGTAGCGACGCTTGGATTAGTCGATGAAGATCCTGCAAAAATGTGAATGCTTGGCGCTTTAACTCAATTCGTGACATTCCATTCCCCAAATGGTCGCGTCCCGCGGAGTGGTGTAGTTGGCAGCTGTTGACCGCAGCCGTGCATGCCGGGATTGTGAATGCGCCGTGCCTGCTAGCTGAAGAGAGGATCGCTCATCTCGATGATTGTTTCCAGCATCGCCTCAAGTATATTCTCGCCGACTGTGCTCGCCAGGTTCAGGAAATTTCACCGGACAAGCCGGGACTGTTTGCAGGCGGGCCGTCCGCTGTTAGATCGAGAGCCGGTGCCTCGGCGTAAATGAAAGTGCGCCACATCTCAATGACGGCCTCGATGGCCTGATCGAACCGCACGATGGACTTGTCGCGCCGTCGGATGATAACGCCGCCGGTCCAGCCGCCCTCGGCTTGCTGCCAATCTCCTTCGATTGTGTCGACGCGATAGGTAACACTCTCGATCGATCCGCCGGACGCGATCGAACACGTGGCACGAGTATAGAGATGCTTAAAGGCCGTCGCCATGTCCTGGATATCTCTGAACGATGGCGTGCGCGTCGTGACTGCCTTTTAGAAGTCCGTCAGGGTCTTATAGCGCTGGGCGAAAACCTGATTTCGATGGGCATGCTAGCGGTAGTAGTGATCGGCCATGTGGAAGGAGGAAACAGCCGCGTAAATGCCTTGCGGATTGAGTAGGGCGTTTCTCCAGTCGTCGTAGTCGTCGACGACAAAGCCATCAAAGAAGTCGTAAGGTGTCATTCCCATGGTCGCATCTCGATCAAGAGTTGGCTCTTGCAGCGAAGCCTGTATATTTTCTGGCGAACACGCACAGCAAACGCTGAATTACCAGATTTTGGTGGCAGAGGGGGACAGCCGTGACCGCGACTACTGACTACGGAATCCGCTTGGGTGACAAAGCGGCATTGGCTGTGGGTTTGGCCGCAAGGCCCCAGGGCACAACGATGGGCGAGATCAGGAGTCATACCGACCAAGGTCAATACAATGTGTTCAAGAGACTAGAAGAAGTCGGCCACACAGTCATCCGCAAGGGCAAGGGCGCGCAGATGCGCATTTGGCTCCGGCACAAGGCTGCGGGCGAGGCTGATCTAAAAGAAGCCAATGAGGTGGTTGATATGCTGCCACGGGAGGTGGTCGACGAAGTTAACGATGCCGTCATGCTGACCTTCTCGTTGGAACGCGATCTTCAGGTAGCGCTGCGCGCGAACCTCGCTCAGTTAGAAGACGGGCTCGTTGTGGCGGACCATGGATCAGAGGAAAAGTTTCGGGATATCACGGCGCAGGACCGGGACGGAAATCTGGTCGTGATCGAGTTGAAGGCAACCAAGGCCGGAAAGGACGCGGTAGCCCAGCTCCTAGCCTACATGGCCGAGGCTGCCACGATGCGGAATGTCGACAAGGGAAAGGTTCGGGGAATCCTTGTTGCACCGGCATTCCAGGAAAAAGCACTTTCAGCGGCGTCGATGACCCCGGCGGTTGCGCTCAAGACCTACCGGGTTGGGTTCTCGTTCACGGATGCGTCGTAGCGGCACCAATTCCGCCCTTCGCTTGCGCCACCCTCGCAGAAATCACGAGCCACGCCTGAAGCCTGGCCCAAATCCCAGGCAATAGAGCAGCGCTATCCCCCGAGCCCGCAAGAGTGTGGGACATCGACCGGGATCGATCCAAGGCGTTTGCCGTCGTAGCCTTCCGCGACCGTCGCTATCACCGCCGGGTTCCAGCCATAGCCGCAGTGGGCAGTGTCCGGGCGCTCCAGCAGCCCGAGATAAGTCTGATCGTTTGAGACGATGACGTTGGTAATCTTCATATCCTCCGGCAGATATGCCTTGGGGAACAGCCGGTAGCTCAATAGGTCATTCGGATCTGTGAAAGCGACAAAGCGGATGGGGCCGGCCGGTTCGGCGACAAACGCCTTGTTCTTGCGAGCTCTGGCGCTGGCGAACACGTCGAAAAGCGATCCGTTGGCACGATCCGCCGATTTGTCTGAAGCAATCTTGGCCGCGCCTGGAGAGTAGGTTGCGGCGTTCAGGAGAGGGATCTGGTTTGCGAGCAGAAAGACCATTTGGACATCGCCCAGGCGCTGGGCAATCCGTGACTGCTCCGATGCCGGCGTGGCTTGCCATATCGAGACGATTGCATCGGAGAGCATCTTGCTTCCCAAACTTTCGGCGACCAGGATGGTCTTCCGCCTGGGCTTGCTGTCGTCGATCAGGCAGCGGCCTGCGGCTGAAATATCGCCACTCAGAGCGTCACAAACTTCGGAACGGATCCACGATCTGGTCGGATTGCCAGCCGTGCCAGTGTAAATCACCGCATCGGAAAAGCAGTCGTCGATCAAGCCTCCCTTGAGGGTCTTGTTCAGGCTGGCGCGCTTCAGGTCATCATTATGGTCGAGCCCAATAGCGATCTTTGCCTCGGCCGCGAGCGGTGACCAGACGAGAAAACGGAGTTCGAGCGAGTGTCCGTTCACACTGTGGTTGAACGTGACGCGAGCAGCACGCTCGGGACCATACACTGTGTTTCGTCTTGACGATCCAATAGGGATTGCCTGTTGGAGTAGGGCATGCCGATTATCGGCCCAGCTTTCATCGTGAGTGCACATCCCGTGCACCCAAACGACCCGTAGGTCTTCCTGCTTTGCAAAGCTCATAATGCCGCCAAAGCTGGATGCGGTGGTTTGGCCCGGCTCTTGAATTACCGGGGGGATGTAGGGGGTAGTGCACCCCGAAATCAAAAATGCAGCACAGAAGATGAACACAGATAATACCGCGCACAGAGGACGCTGTATTACTGTTGCCATCTGTCTTCCCCCCATCCCTCTTCAGTGAAGCCGAGAAAGGGAGAAAAAGCGAGTCGTTTCGACCGCGCGAGAACTAGCTCATGGGAGACGCGCGGAGGCAGCGCTCATGGCAGCAGAATGCGCCAGCCGAAGATCCATCATGGCGCTATGTCTGGTGCCAAGATCAGTGAACGTCGCCATTGAATTTCCCCATGGCCTTCCTGGGACTTCGCTGGGTCTCTACGAGCGATAGGGTTCAGCTGCTTCTGGGGATAAATGTCGAGCCATTCCCCGATTTTTCTCGGACCACGTTTTCGGGTTGGTTCGAGGCGATCGATGGAGATCGGTCTATTCTCGACGCGACCATGGCTAAGTGAACAGCCTTATTGCTAGATAGCGATATGGCGGTGGTTACCTGCGAGGGTAACGCTTTACCGCTGCTGCCGTGGAAGCAATGAAGTCCTTCTTGCTGGAGACCTCGTAGGCGCCCGAGGCTCGTGGCGCATCCGCTTCGACTATGCGCTTCATCATTGCATCGCCGACCTGGTTGGTTTCGAGCCAGACGCACCCATTGCCAAGCATGACGAGGTGGTGGTCGCCACCGCCGGCAAAGCGGGCAGGTTTGAGGCCAATTCCAGTAAGCGGTGCTACCGACCGCATTACCTGACCGTGAGTCACATAAAGTTCCTCCAGAAAGCTCGGATCGGATTTACTCTTGTCGTCCGGCCCTTTCTTCGGCTTCTCAGCAGCCAGGATGCGCTCATTGCGAGCGCTGACCCGCTCCTTAAATGCAGCCATTCGGGCGTCCAGAGCCGCTTCCGCCTTGTTATGCTCGGCGATGCGGCGCGAGAATATATTGCGGCTCACGAGCGCCCACAGGCAGATCGCACCCAGTGCAACCAGGAAGATCCAGAAAGGCGTGCTCATCGTTGGAACTCCTCGTTGAGGATAGCTCGTCCCACACAATGTAGGACGAAGGCAGCTCCCAGGCAACTTAGGGTGGCTACGACCAGCTCCCCGTCCTTCAAAGCTGCCAGCAGAGAGGTGTGGTAGAGGAAGCCAACTCCAGGACCAATCAGACCCAATGTCACTGCGGACGTGGACATGCGGTCAAAGGCGTTGGCGGTAAATTTCGCCAACTCGCGTTCACGCTCCCGCTTCTCCTTAAGCCTGGCCGCTTCCTTCTCAATTGCAGCTTCCTCATCTGCGAGTTCCCGGATCTCGTCCGAGGCGGGCGCGCCCTCTGTGCCCGGAGTTTCTCCGGCGTCCGCATCCAAGGCAGCGGCTATCCTGGCCAGTGTCGCCTCGAGTTCGGCGAACTCAGGGCCTTCCTCCGGAGGTTTAGTCAGATCCTCTTTCTTTGCCACCTAACTCCCCCTTGCTCGTGTGCGGAGGTGGTAGCCTAGAACTCGATGACGGGGAAGCTACTCGATTATGCCTGGCTCGAAATGGACGATGGCATCGAGGATGGTGCGATAGAGGTGAGGGGTGTCTTCCTCGATCTCGACGCGTTGTCCACGTTGCTCGAGCTCCGCGACGGTCCACTCACCCAATCGCCGGTCAGCCGGCCCTTTGTCAGGAAGACCAACTCCTCAGCGGCGAAGCGCCTCGTCGATTTGCAGCAATGTCGCTCAAATTCGGTTCGATACCCGCATGTGTTGCCAGAGAGGATTGACCTTTCGGTAACGCCAGTCAAATCGATGACTTACAGCATAGATTGGCACATTCAGTGGTGCGGGCGCACCGGAAATTTTTCCCAATCAAATGACCAAGTCTCATCACCACAAACTCATACAGCGCATTTACACTGAGTCTGAAACACGGTAAGTATTCCTCAGAGGGACTCGGGGATTCGCTCAATGAAATTACAATCACCACGGCATGAGACGACGTGGAAGATCGTTTTTTCGTTGACTCTTGCGGTAAGTCTCACGAGTTGTGCGTCTCTTGATCAGATTTCCACTGATCGACAACGCCGCGAAATTGCTTCGACCGCAAGTGTCCTGGTAGCCAACAGAAACTCCATTCGCGCGCAGGTAGATGCGCAGAGTGCCAAGGGCGCTCTGGTCTTCACCGACAACGAACGGAAATCGATAAAGTTGGTTCTCTTCGGGAACAGCCCGCTTGAAGCTTGGGTAAAGCACGTTGCTGCTACCCACAAAGGCCCACTAAGTTCATTGCCGTTGCCTTCGAGCGTTTCACCGACAGCAGCATTCATCTACTCTTCGAAAGAGATTGGAAAAAACGAACTCTCCCTATCTGCCGATTTTGACGAAGAGGTTGCTTACTACTACCAACTTGCGGGCACCATGGCTAGGCTCGGGAGCGACGTGCAAGACATCCGCGACATTGTAATCCTACTGACTATCTCGGACAAAAAACAGAATGAAAGCGTTTTGAAGGTAAAGGAAAGTTTCGGCCGTCTTGCAACAAACTTCGATAGTTTGGCTTCTGATCTTCAATTCTTGCAAAAGCTTCAGTCTGATACGCGAGCCGAGATCCTAGGTGACCTCAATGACCTCGCGAGGCAGATGGAGGATATTCGCAAGATCCTCGAAAGCATGTGATGCGCCCGCCGTTGCGACTGTGGTTCATAGTTGTGGGATTGTTGCTGGCGCCCAACGACGTCAGTGTTTCGGGCGAGTTGGATCTGATTTCCCCCATCGACGTGCCTGGCGAGTGGCGAAAATTGGAGTCAGAGTATCGGACCCAAGTGGATGATCTACGCGAGAAGCGCAAGGAGCGTGGCGAGAAGGCCCAATCAGTAAATGAGAAACTCGATGCGATCGATTTCGCCAAAGTGTCAGAACAGGCAAAACAGGACATGGACGAGGGTCTGCGTGACATGGGGGAGAGCCTTGGAGACGCCTTCACCGAATACATGAGTGGACCTGGCAAGCGGTCGAATGTGCTCGAGACCGGCAGAATTCTCCTCACCGAGACACTGCCGGCATTCGAGCAAGTTCTTGATGCGGAATACGCCGAGGTAGATATGCAATTTGAGATGGAGCAATTGCAGTCCGAACTCAGCGGTTACGAGAATGAGATGAAGGACTTCGACAAAAAGATCGCCGATCTTGAGTTGAATGCCGATCTTTCCAAGAAGGTGGCTGAGACTTACGAGCAGCAGCTCAATGATACAAAGACGAAAACGAAGGAGATCGTTTTCAAGCTGGTCGAGACCTCAAGAGCTGTGAAGGCGGTGGCTCAAGAAAAGCACGACACAATACCTCCGGGCTGGCTAGCGTGCACATGTCCAAATGATCACGCTGGTTTGGGTAGATTAATCAAGGGCGTTAGATATCACGAGCCCGGCCACACTTGTCCGGCTCATTAGCCCTGAAATTCAAATCTCGATCACCATTAAGTCTTTAGCGACTGCAGAGAGATTCGCGCAGGTATCGTGGCCCCACTCACCGCTGCGGCGCTGGCCATCTTCCTCTGCTGAATCGTCCCGGGCACCCAGCCAGGCGTCGGCAAGTCCCTGAGCTATTAGCCAACAAGTGCGGGAGCACCCGCGCGAAGGTGCGGCAAATGAACTTCGCACCTATGAGCCCTACCTCGAAGGCGCCAACAATGCCCTTTCCATCTTGCGTTTGATTGGCGTGCTTCGTGCGCCTTTTTTGGAAGCGCTTCCTGCTTGGGTGCGGTTATCATGGCAGTCCTACACTTGATCCGTGCGGTCAGCGGAAGGGATCGAAGCCGCATAAATTATCGATGCTTATGGCGCATCGATTATGTTCGTCCCCATGTTAGAAGACTGGATCATCGTAAGGAAGGTCACAACGTTACAAAATGTCTTCTAAGCCATTGAAATTACTGAAAGTAAGTAGAGTGGCCACACCGCGGCATCGAAGCTGAACTTGAGTAAGAATGCTCCAAAATCAACGGGGCGTTTCTCGAGGCTATCAGGCACCGGCGCTATTGAGTGGCCGTAACAATTCGTGAAAGTAGCCGGTCGACTTATCGCTATAACCTCAAAGATGTTGAGGTTGCTCACCCCCGCTCAAGCTGCCGAATTCCTCGCCGTCACTCCGAAGCACCTGCTCGAGCTGACGAACGAAGGCGCTTTGCCCTGGGTGAACATTGGTCTTGAGGGCAAGAGGCCCACCCGACGCTATAAACAAGACGACCTTGCCGAGTTCATTGCAAAGCGGAGCCAAAAAGCATGCCGGTATACCGAAAGCACGGCAAATCAGAATACACCTATGACTTCCAATTTCACGGTCGTCGATTTTCCGGTCCCACGGGCACGAGCAACAAGCGCCAGGCGGAGCGCGTCCTAGAACTCAAGCGGCAGGAAGCGCAAAGCAAGCTGAAGACGGCTGCCAGCTTCACCGCCGAAGGACCAATGACACTCGAGATAGCTGCTTCGCGCTATTGGCTGGAGGTTGGGCAACACCTGGCCAATTCCGGTAACTACTACCGCTTTCTCGGGTGGCTCCTCGATCATTTTGGCAAGCACATCACGTTGGATCGGATCTCGGACTCCTTGGTGGCTGCGATGGTATCGCAGAGGCGCAGCGACGGCGTCAGCAACGCCACGGTCAATCGCACCGCTACAGTTCCTCTCCGCGGTATCATGACCCGTGCGAAGAAGACCTGGAAGGTGCCGGTCGGTGATGTCGACTGGAGCAGGCATATGCTCAAAGAGCCGAAGGAACGCGTTCGTGAAGCGAGCCAAGACGAAGAGAAGCGCCTTCTGAATGCGATGCGCGACGACTACGAGCCCGCTGTTCGCTTTGCTCTCCTGACCGGCTGCCGTCGCATGGAGATCGTCGACCTCACGTGGTCCCGTATTGATTTCTTCGGAAGGATGATCACCGTCACCGGCAAGGGCGATAAGACCAGGGTTCTGCCGATGACAGACGCGGTGCATGCCCTCTTGTGGGCCCTGAAGGACCACCATACGGCGTCTGTCTTCACCTACATTGCCCGGAGAACAAACAAACGTCTCGAACTCGTTAGAGGGACCCGCTACCCGATCACGAAGGAAGGCTTCAAGACTGCTTGGCGACGCTACAGAGACAAATCAGGCGTAGAGAACTTCCGGTTCCACGACACGCGCCATACAGCGGCGACTAGAACCCTTCGCACCGGCAACATGAAGATCGTGCAGAGAATGCTTGGCCACGAGGACATCACCACCACGGCGAAATACGCCCATGCGATGATCGAGGATATGCGTATTGCCATGGAAGCAGCAAGTCACACCGGGAGTCACACCGGATTAGGCAAGAAGGCTTATAACCAACTGAAAAATAGAAAGAAATTGGCGTGAGCAACCTTGACCCCCAGTCAAGTGCGCTACCGGGCTGCGCTACACTCCGGACCGCGCAAAGCCTTATATTTTCGAGAGTTGTGGCGCAAGGGCTAAAACGGCGCATGTGAACGAGCCGAACGAATATCACCTCGCTTGGCGACACCGTGCGGAATCGCGGCGGCTCTGCGGATAGCTGAGAAAGTGGGACGCACCCAAATATCCAGGCAAACGTTCAACAGTGAGCACCAACATCCAACTTGTCGATGAAGCACCAAGGGGATATGGCTCGCGCTCGAGCGACGAGAAAGGATTGGACGTGAACTCCTGCTTTTTTCTTGCGGCTGACGGGGGCTATTTTCCGTATGCATGCTTGACAGCGCGCAGAATATTGGACGTCTCGGCGGCGACGACGCCAGGCTTCATTCTTTACGTTGGCGCAGGCGACGATGACATGCGGGTGGCGCGGCGCCTGCTCAAGGGTCAAGTCGAACTGGTCGACGTTTCGTCGTTCATGGAGAAGGTGAGATCCGGATTTCGCGACAGCGGCATTGCCGCGTTCATTCGACTGTTTGCGGACCAGATACCTGAATTCGAAGCTTATGATCGTATCGCGTACACGGACTGCGACGTGTTGTTCAACCGAGACATTGGCGACTTGACAGGCCAGAAGCTTCAGGCCCCGCTGCTGGCGGCCCACGATGATTATATGTATTTGCTGCCGACCTATCGGCAGAAGCTCTCGATGCAGCCGGGAGCTCCGTACTTCAATTCGGGCGTGCTGCTGTTTGACATGATATCTGTGCGTGCCCAATCGCTTTTGGAGCATACCCGTCAAGTCGCCATTGAGAAAAAGCTGAACGACCAGAACGCGCTAAACATCGCTTTCGAAGGCAAGTGGCAGACGATGCATCCGAACTGGAATTTGATGTCCAACTACACGAAAGAGTATCGATTCTCTCAGGCATACGCCCGGCATTTTTCAGGCAGCAAGCCATGGGGAGGCCAGGTCGGCGTAGAGCTCGACGCCTTGGCGGTCTATCGCGACCTTGCGAAGGACACGCCTTGGCTTCAACGCTTTCGTCAACGCATTCCATTCGAGCGGGGCGTGCTGAAGAGGCTGGGGCGCCGGATCGATGCCGCTCGGGGGCTTCTGCTCAACGATAAGAGAAAAAAACGGCGGGCTTACTATGATGGCCGCAAGACCCACAAGATCTATGCGGAGCAAGCTGATTCCGGGGCCCTGGCCGTCAGTTTCCCAGAAGTACTGGGAGGGTTCGCTTGAGCCGCTACGACGGGCCACAGTCAACGGGCGGGCATTGTAGCATGCAACAGAGATCATGTTTCTTTTTTGCTGCCGACCAAAAATTCTTCCCCTTTGCCTGTCTGGCGGCTCGCCGCGTCCTGGATGTTTCGGCACCGGTCGACGGCTTTATCCTGCACACTGGCATGATCTCCGCCGAAGACCGGTCTGCCGGTGAGCGTTTGCTCGATGGGAGGATCGGCATCATCGACGTGACGAAATTCATGGAGGCGACGAACTTCAACCGTGGAACGCATCCCACCCTTGCGACCTACATCAGGCTGTTTGCCGATCAATTGCCTGAATTCGAGCCATACGACCGCATCGCCTATTCAGACGCCGACGTGCTTTTCAACCGATCGATAGCCGATCTCTGCAACACCCCGCTCAATGCACCGTTGCTGGCGGCTCACGACGAGCAGAGTTACTTCGATGCAAAGTACAGGCAACATCTGCCGATGCAGCCTGGAGCGCCGAAATTCAACGCCGGCGTTCTTCTCTTCAACATGCCCCTGCTCAGGGCTGAGGGGCTTCTGGAGCGCACGCGGCAGCTGGCGTCCGAGCATGTCTACGGAATGGATCAGGGCGCATTGAACGTGGCCTTCGAAGGCCGATGGCAGACGATGCACCCGTTCTGGAACGTGATGACCAACTACAGCAGCCAGATCCCTTTCAGCAGGTGCTATGCGCGGCACTTCGCGTGGGGCAAACCTTGGGAGCCTCGGCCAGCCGGTGTCGAGGTCGACGCCATGGCTGTCTATCGCGACCTGGCGAAAGGCACCCCCTGGGCCGGACGTTTCAGCCGCAGCTGGCCGTTCAAGAGAGGGTTGATGAAGAATTTTGGCCGCAAGTTCGATGCCATCAGCGGCATCTTGTTGAACGACGAGAAGCGCAAACGCAGGGCGCGGTTCGACGCCGAAAAGGTCAGCGCCATCTTTGCCGATCACGCCAACAAATCGATGCTGGCAGTGCGGTATCCCGAGCGGGTGACCGGTATCGCGAGATAGACGAATCGTCGGTTCCGAAGGCGAAGTCATCCGAACTCGGCGGCTTTCCCATCGGTTCGGATTGCGGCCACCGCCCGCAACCCGCGCTGATGCCTGTATTCCAGCGCGATCGCGCCCCAGATTAGGCCGAGCAGCAGGTAGACATGGCGCCAGTGGTCGATGTCGATGAAGGTGCCGAGCCCGATATTGCCGATGAAAGCGACGTAGGCGCAGAGCAGATAGGGCTGCCACGGCCGGTCGCGCAAAAGAATGCGGAAGCCGGCGGCGATCGTCCACAGCGTCAGCGACAGGAACGAGACGAAGCCGAGCCAGCCATAATCCATCAACGTCTTCAGCCAGATGTCGTGCGTGTCTTCGCCGAAAATGGTGCCGAACACCAGCGGGCCGATGCCGAGCGGATGTTCGAGCACCATCTGAAAGCCGATCGTGTAGCGGGCGAAACGGCCAAGGCGCGCCGTGTCGTAGCTCTGTTCGAGCTGGGCGCGGCTGGAAAACATCTCGCCGACGCCGGGCAGCTGCAGGATGACGATCATGGCGACCACCAGCAGGGTGACGGCGGCAATGGTCATGACGATGACGCGCAGCCGGAACTTGCCGCTGTTGCTTTGCAGGAACAGGACGCCGGTGAGCAGGATGGCCGAGACGGCGAACATGCCCCAGGCGCCGCGCGAGAACGAAAAGAAGATGCCGGCGGTGATGATCAGCAGCGGCACCGCCAGAAGCGGCATGCGTGCGATCGACCCGGTCAACAGGAGATAGAGCAGGTAGATGCCGGGCAGCACCAGGAACGGCCCGAACACGTTCGGATCCTGGAAGGCGCCCTGGGCGCGGTCGTATCTGGTGAAGATTTCAGCGCCCGGGAAAGCGTGGAAATAGCCGGCAATGCCGAGCAGCGAGGTCACCACCGCGGAGACGACATAGGCGATGAAGATCAGCCGGTAGAGGCCGGGCTGCACCGCCGTCACCGACGAGAAGAACACCGCGGTGAACGCGAGAAACAGCGAGACGGCGAGATAGAGCGGTGTGTTGGCGAGATCGGCCATCTGCGTCATGGCAATCATGCCGCCGATGTTCATCGTGATCAGCAGCACGAGCAGCGGCACGGCGGCGCGCGATATGCGCAGGCCAAACAGCACCCACACCCCGATCAGCCCGAGCATGAAAAGATCGTAGGGCGCCGGTTCGTCGATGACGAAGCCTGACAGGAAGACGCCGAAAAACACCGCGCCCGAGGATATCAGCGCGATCAGCTTGGCATTGACCGCAGCCTGCGGCACATCATGGGAAATCGCGCTCAATAGGCGTTTTCCGTGTTGAGCAGCCGCAGCGGCGTCATGAGCAGGATGCGCAGATCGAACAGCATCGACCAGTTCTCGATGTAATAGAGGTCGTATTCCGTGCGCATGCGGATCTTCTCATTGGTGTCCATCTCGCCGCGCCAGCCATTGATCTGCGCCCAGCCGGTAACGCCGGGCTTGACCTTGTGGCGGGCGAAATAGCCGTCGACCACCTCGTTGTAGAGAAGGTTGTGCGACTGCGCGGCAATCGCATGCGGGCGCGGACCGACCAGTGACAGCGTGCCGAACAGCGAGTTGAAGAACTGCGGCAGCTCGTCGATCGAGCTCTTGCGGATGAAGCGGCCGACGCGGGTGACGCGCGGATCGTTCTTGGTCACCGTCTGCTTGGCGGTCGGGTCCGAGCGGTCGGTATACATGGAGCGGAATTTGTAGACTTCGACGATCTCGTTGTTGAAGCCGTGCCGCTTCTGCTTGAACAGCACCGGACCCTTGCTGTCGAGCTTGATGGCGATGGCCGTCGCCAGCATCACCGGTGAAAACAGGATGATGCCGATCAGCGAGAAGACGATGTCGAAGGCGCGCTTGGCGACCGAATCCCAGTCGTTGATCGGCCTGTCGAAGATATCGAGCATCGGCACCGAGCCGATGTAGGAATAGGCGCGCGGGCGAAACTGCAAAGCGTTCGAATGCGCCGAGAGCCGGATGTCGACCGGCAGCACCCAGAGCTTCTTCAGCAGCTGCAGCACGCGCGTTTCGGCAGTCAGCGGCAGCGACACGATCAGCATGTCGATGCGCGCGATGCGAGCGAATTCCATCAGCTCCGAAATGGTGCCGAGCTTGGGATAGCCGGCCACGATCGGCGGCGAGCGCTTGTCGCCGCGGTCATCGAAGATGCCGCAGATGCGGATGTCGTTGTCTGGCTGCTTCTCGACCGAGCGGATCAGCATCTCGGCCGCCTTGCCGCCGCCGACGATGACGGCGCGGCGTTCCATGCGGCCGTTGCGCGCCCAGCGCCGGATCAGCTTCGACATCACCAGCCTGAGGCCGAACAGCAGAAGCAGGCCGACGACAAACCAGGTGCCGAACAGCAGACGCGAATAATCCTCCGACATTTTCATGATGAAGGCCGTCAGCGCCATCAGCGCGAAGGTGCCGGCCCAGACCATCAGCACGCGGCCGAGATTGGAGATCGGTCGCATCAAGGCGGAGATCTGGTAGCAATCGCTGACGTCGAGCAGCACCACGGCCACGAATGACGCCGCGGCAATGGTCAGCGGATATTGCCAGGCGAGATAGTTGAAGAAGCCGACAAAGTGGAAGTAGAGCGCGAGCCCCGACAGGAACAGCAAGCCGAATTCGACGATGCGCAATACGCCGCTGACCATGACCGGCGACATCGTATCGCGCCGGTATTGCGAGGCGACCTGGCGGGCAACACTGTTCATGCCGCCGGGCGTGGGGCTCTCGGCAGGACTGTCGAATTTGCGCACCGCATCGGCCGAAAAGCGGCGCGTGGGGTCGGTCTCGTTCATCGGGTTCCCACAAGCTTCCGCGATGACGATAGCAGAAAGAGAGCTAAAAAAACCTTGAGACAACTTGTGGTTTTGGACGGTCGTCTATCTGTTGAGCGCGGCGAAATAGGCCTTTTCGATTTCGGCGGCCATCACATCGGCGCCGAATCGCGCCCTGAGGCTGGCCGTATCGGGCATGGCGCGCCGGTAGGCGTCGAGATCGCGCAGCGCTTCACCCATCTTGTCGCCGAGTTGGCGCGGATCGGGACGGATCAGGGCAGGGGATCCCTCCCCGAAGATTTCGGGAATGCCGCCGACGGCCGTGGCGATCATCGGCCTGCCGGCCGCCAGCGTCTCCAGCACGATATAGGGCATGGCTTCCGCGCGGGAGGGGACGACGACCAGATCGGCCAGCGAAAATGCCTCCCTGGCCGGCATCGGCGGCAAGAAGCGGACCTGTTTTCCGAGGCCCAGCCGTTTCACCTGCGCATGGTAGCGCGGCAGGTCGTCGCCATCGCCGACCATGACCGCGGTCAAGCGGCGCTCTAGCTGGGACCCGGCCAGCACCAGCGCGTCGATGAAAATGTCAGGCCCTTTGAGGTCGCGCATCATGCCGATGTAGAGCAGGTCGGCCGCGTCGGGCTGTGCGACCACCGGTTCGAACTCGGCGGCGCGCAGGCCGTTATAGACCAGCGTGTTCGGGATAGGCGGTTCGCCGACCTTCCTGCGATAGGTGCGCCGCTCATAGTCGGAGACGAACAGCAGGCAGTCGGTGAAGCGCGCCATGAAGCGCTCGATCGCGAAGAACAGCTTCCCGGTCGTCGTCGTTTCATCATAGTGGAGGGAGCCGCCATGCGGCGAATAGAGGCGGGCTACGCGAGACCTAGATACCCGCAACAATGAGCCGAACAGACGGGCATAGGCGCCACCTTTGGCGCCATGTCCGTGCAACACGTCCGGCTGCAATTCCTTGATGATCCTGTAAGTGCGCCAGGCCGAGGCGAAGTCGCCCGGCCCGACATGGCGCTGCATCGGCGTGCGATGGATGCCGAGCGCCAGGCTGTCCTTCATCTGGTCGAACAGGCGTTCCTCGTATTCGCCGCCGGTGGTCGAATCGCAGACGATGCCGACAACATGTCCGGCGGCGAGCTGGGCCTCCGTCAGGTCGCGCACATGCCGGAAGATCCCGCCGACGGGTGAGCGAAAGCAGTGGACGATCCTGAGCTGGTCCGCCACGTTGATGTCAGAACAGGCGTTCGCGAACGTAGACCGTGTCGCCCGGCAGCAGCGGATCGGAGGTAACCACCCGGCCTGTCATCACCTTGCCGTTGATGTCGCGGGTGATGTCGACGCTTTCCTGGTTGGCGCGCGGCGAGAAACCGCCGGCAATCGCGATGGCCTTCTGCACGGTGAGGCCCGGCACGTAGGAATACTGGCCGGCGGCGCCCACTTCGCCCATGACGAAGATCGGCCGGTAGCGATCGATCTCGACCGACACGTCGGGGTCGCGCAGATAGCCTTGGCGCAGTTTGTCGGCGAGCGCTTTTTCCAGCTGCTGGGCCGTGTGGCCGCGCGCCGGCACCGCGCCGACCAGCGGGAAGGACATGTAGCCGGACTGATCGACACTGTAGGTGTTGGTCAGACCGTCCTGTTCGAACACGGTGACGCGGACACGGTCGCCGGCGCCGAGCCGATAGGGCTGGTCGAGTACCTCGTGGAAGGCCGCCGGCGTCGGCCGGTAGCTGGAGCAGCCGGCGAGCATCGACACGGCCAGCAGAGCGCGAAACAGACCAGCAGCGCTTTTCATGATCGGACACACACCTTCGTCGCTATGGCCGCCAGGACACGGCGGCAAACCTTAAGGATCTGGGTTCGTTATCATCCTGTTAGGGTTAATGGCCGGTAAAGGGACGCGGCCGATTTGGCGGCAATCGACAAAAAGCCGTATAGTTTTGCTGGCTTTGTTTACCGGATGTCAGCAAACCCTAACAGCTGCTTACCGCGATCTTAACGGCTGAGTTACCATAGTTGTTTACGCTACCATCTAGCCTCATGTCCGGAGCAGGAATGCATGTCTGACCAGTCCGCGGCCGCAGATGTCGATGTCGACCTGAGACAGCTCTTCGCCAGCCTGGCGCGGAACTGGCTGCGCATTCTTGTGATCACGCTTCTCGTCACTGGTCTCGCCTTCGCGTTCGCGTGGCTTGCCACGCCGCATTATAAGGCCACGACGCAGCTGAAAATCCAGTTGAGCGAATCGGCCTTTACGCGGCCTGCCGGCACCAATGAAGACGACAAACCTGTGCTCGATGCGGAAGGTGTAGCAACCGAGGTTCAGGTCATTTCCTCGTCCGACATTCTCAAGCAGGTGGCTGCCGACCTTAAGCTGGGCGACAAGCCCGAGTTCAACTATGCGCTCGGCATGTCGCCGGTCACCCGGCTCCTGGTCATTGCCGGGCTGAAGAGCGATCCGGAAGAAATTCCGCTCGAAGAGCGCGTGCTGACGAAGATGCGCGACAAGCTCAATGTTTATGGCGTGGAAAAGACCCGCGTCATCGCCGTCGAATTTTCCTCTGAAGATCCCCAGCTTGCCGCTGACATTCCGAACGCCATCGCCAAGGCCTACCTGGCCTATCAGGCGGACGCCAAGACCAAGTCGAACGCCGCCGCGACCGCCTTCCTCGGGCCGGAAATCGACGATCTGCAGAAGCAGGTCAGGGATGCAGAGGCCAAGGTCGCGGCCTTCCGCTCCGCTCAGTCGGACCTGTTGATGGCTGGCAACAATTCGGTGCTGGCGACACAGCAATTGTCCGAACTGTCGAGCGAGCTGTCGCGTGTGCGCGCCAGCCGCGCCTCGGCTGAGGCAACGGCCGAAAGGGTGCGCCAGGCCCTGCAGAATGGCGGTTCGCTGGACGCTGTACCCGAAGTGCTGTCTTCCGATCTGATCCAGCGGCTGCGCGAGCGTCAGATCGAGCTCAGAACCAACATCGCCGATCTTTCCACCACTTTGCTCGACAACCATCCGCGCCTGCGGGCGATGAGGTCGCAGCTAGCCGATCTCGACGGTCAGATCCGCAACGAGGCGCAAAAGATCATGCGCGGGTTGCTGACGCAGGCGCAGACCGCCCAGGCGCGCGAAAACCAGCTGATATCGGACGTCAACAAGCTGAAAGCGGCGTCGTCGCGCGCCGGCGAGGAGCAAGTCCAGCTGGATGCGCTGCAGCGTGAGGCGAACGTCCGGCGCCAGCAGCTTGAATCCTATATGGCGAGCTTCCGCGAAGTGTCCTCGCGCAAAAACTATCTGCCGGTCGATGCCAGCGTGTTTTCCGAGGCGCGCGTGCCGTCGGAACCCTATTTCCCCAAGCTCGTGCCGATCGTCGGCGCCGCCTTCGTCGGCTCGCTGGTTCTGATGTCGGTCATCACGCTGCTGCAGGAGCTGTTTTCGGGCCGCGCCATGCGTCCGGCCCCAGGGGCGCGCTTCGAGCGTATCGAGCAGGTTGCGATGCCGGCAATGTCGGCGCCGGTAGTCGACCCGGAACCGGCTCCTGAGGTCGTGGAAGTGGACGATCAGCCGACGACCATGGAGTCTGAACTGGCGCCAAAGCCCGAGCCGGCTCCTGCAGTGCAGGAGGACGCAGCGATCGCCGGTTCCGAACCGCAAGCCGAACCTGAACCTGTCCGCTCCAGCCTTGGCGAGATCGATGTCGAGAAGGCGGCGGAGAAGCTGATCGCCAGCGGTGCTGCGCGCGCCATCTTCGTCTCGCCCGAAGGCGATGAGGCCGCGGCCTCGGCAGTGCTGGTAGCGCGCGAAGTCTCCGACGCTGGCCTGCGCGTGCTGCTGCTCGATCTCACGGCGTCAGGTGCCGCCTCGCGGCCGATGCTGGACAGCGGACTTTTCCCCGGCATCACCAATCTGCTGGCTTCGGAAGCGCAGTTCAGCGACGTCGTTCACGCTGACCTCTATTCCGACTGCCATGTCGTTCCCGTCGGCACCGCCGATCCGGTTCGCGCCATGCGCGCCGCCGACCGGCTGCCGATCATCATGCAGTCGCTGACCACCGCCTATGATCTGGTCATTGTCGAATGCGGACCGGCCGATGCGCAAGGCATCAGCCGACTGGTCGGCGACAGCACTGAGGTCTTCATGTCCATGCTGCAGGCGGACGATGAGGTGGCGCAGGCCGCCGTCGAGCTGATCGAAAGCGGCTATCCCGACCTCACTCTGGTGACGCCGATCGGCCACGAGACGCCGGGTAACCCCGTGCCGGGACGACGTAGCGCCGCCTGAGACATCAGACAATTCGACTTAGGCGGCGCTACTACGGATCGGCTCGTCCATCGCCCGCCGGCTCCCAAAAAACCAAGCCTGTCAGTCGGCGCCGGGATCTACCCCAACTCCAGGGTCGTCACGCCAAATATTCGGCGCGAGTCGACCTTCGGAGGCGGGCCCTTGTACATGCGCGTGGTGGTGAAGGTCGGCCTGAAACCAATTGCTGAAAGCGCCGCGGTGAAATCGAAATTTTCGGCAGGAACGTCGATATGCAGGTCGACACCTTCGCATGCGGCAGCCAGACTGCCCATGAGCTGCATCGCCGTCTCGGTGTCGTCCGCAAACAGCGGGCCGATCTTGTAACCCGAACGGCAGGGACGAGCCACGGCGTAGCCTATGGTGCCGAGTGAACTGATCGCGGCGAACCCGCAATGCGGCGGCTGCGCCCAGCGGTGCAGGAAGGCTCGTCGAGGCGCGGGGAAACAGCGGGCGTCATAGGCGATGATGTCGGGCACGAGTTGCGTGGTTATCATGCGCACCCCTTCGCTTCGGACGGGCGGGGTCGCGATACGGCCGCTGAAGCGGATGGTTTCGTACGCCGAGCTGAATCCCGTGCGGCGATAATTCGCCAGCTGCGCGGCGACCCCGTCGAGGCCGACCGTTCGGCCGGCCAGCCTGGCCATGCCCGCATTCCAGACTGCTTTGCCATGGCCTTTGCCGCGCATGTCTGGTCGGCAGATGTAGAGACCGATGAAACCGAAGTTGCCGCCATAGGCGACAGCCGAGATGGCGGCGGTCATCTCGTTGTCGACAAAAGCGCCGATGAACCCTTCAGGATCGGTTGGCCGGAACGCGGCGGCATCATCAAGGCCAGGGTTCCAGCCTTCAGCCGCCGCCCAGTCGATGAGAACGGTCAGTTCCGGCGGAGACAATGCGCGGACGGTAGGCTTCATAGCGTTCACTCCGCGGCGACCACCCCCGGCGAGAAGGATTTCAGCACGCCGCGATAGGGCTTGGCCAGCGGACTGGCATAGGAGCCGCGCTTCGAGGTCGACAGGCCCAATGCGATCAGCGCCTCGGCCTGTTTGAGGGCGGCGCCGACGCCGTCGATGACGGGCAGGTCGAACTCTTGCTGCAGCCGGTGTGCCAGGTCGGCCATGCCGGCGCAGCCGAGCACGATGGCCTCGGCGCGGTCTTCCGCTATGGCGCGGGCGATCTCGGCGCGCAGTTTCTCGACAGCGCCGGAAGCAGCGTCTTCAAGCGAGAGTACGGGAATGTCGGCGGCGCGCACGCGGGCACGCCCGGCCATGCCGTAGCGGTGCACCAGCCCCTCGACAGGGACACGCGAGCGTTCGGTGGTCGTCACCACTGTGAAGCGCTGGGCAATGTAGGAGGCGACACTGAGTGCGGCCTCGCAGATGCCGATGACCGGAATAGAGGCCATGGCGCGTGCCGCATCCAGGCCGGTATCGTCGAAGCAGGCGATGATGGCGGCCTGAGCCCCGGCACGTTCGCCGGCGGCGATCTCCATCAAAAGGCCGGGCACGGCCAATGCCTCGTCATAATAGCCCTCGATCGAGGCAGGACCCATCGAGGAGGTGACCGCGATCACCTCGGTCCCGGCGCCGGCAACGGCGCGCGCCGCCGCCGCGATCGTCTCGGTCATGCTCGCCGTCGTGTTGGGGTTCACCACCAGTATCTGCACGATCAAACCCTGGCCCGCTTGCGGCCGACATAGAGGATGGCGCCCAGTGTGGCCAGGATCACCAGGAAGGAGAACACGGTGGTGACCGTGCCCAGCGCATAGAGCACCGGCGTCGTGACATTGGTGGTCATGCCGTAGATCTCGAGCGGCAGCGTGTTGAAGGTGCCCGACGTCATCAGCGTGCGGGCGAACTCGTCATAGGACAGCGTGAAGCCGAACAGGCCGACGCCGATCAGGCTCGGCGCGATCATCGGCAGCACGACATGGGCGAAGGTCTGCCAGGAGTTGGCGCCCAGGTCACGCGCTGCTTCCTCATAGGCGGGCGAGAAGCGGTTGAAGACGGCGAACATGATGAGCACGCCGAAGGGCAAGGTCCAGGTCAGGTGCGCGCCGAAGGCCGATGTGTACCAGGCCGGGCGGAAGCCGACCTGCTGGAAGACGACGCCGATGCCGAGCGAAATGATGATCGAGGGTACGACGAGGCTGGCGACCGCCAGGTAGAACAAAGCGGTGGCGCCACGAAATTTTTGCCGGAAAGCGAGCCCTGCCAACAGCGACACGACGACGGTGACGATCATCACCATGAGGCCGAGCACGAGCGAGCGCTTGAAGCTGCCGCCGAAATCGCCGACCGCCTGGCGCTCGAACAGATTGGCGAACCAGTGCAGCGACATGCCATTGAGCGGGAAGGTGAGGCCGCCGGTCTCGCCTTGGAAAGAAAGGATCAGGATCGCCGACAGCGGGCCATAGAGGAACAGCACGAACAGAGTGAAGAAGACCGCAAGCACATAGAATTCGAGGGTGCGTTTTTCGTGGCTCACCTCAGAGCTCCTTGCGGATATCGACGATGCGCAGGATGCCGGCGACCATCAAGAGCACCAACACCAGCAACACCACGGCATTGGCGGCGGCTGCGGGATACTGCAGCAGCGACATCTGGTTCTTCATCATCAGTGCGACCGACGCGCTCTGGCCGCCCGACATCACCTGCACAGTGGAGAAATCGGCCATCACCAGCGTGACGACGAAGATGGTGCCGATCGCCATGCCGGGCCTGGCCAGCGGGATGACGACGTTCCACAAGACCTGCCAGCCGGACGCGCCGGCATCGCGCGCGGCCTCGACCAGCGAGCGGTCGATGCGCATCAACGTGTTGAAGATCGGCGTTACCATGAACAGCGTGTAGAGATGCACCATGGCCAGCACCACGGCGAATTCCGAATAGAGCAGCCATTCGATGGGTTTTGGCACCAGCCCCAATTGCACCAGCGTCGAGTTGATCAACCCGTTGCGGCCAAGCACCGGGATCCACGAGATCATGCGGATGATGTTGGAGGTCAGGAACGGCACCGTGCAGACAAGGAACAGCACCATCTGCATGGCGGTGGTGCGGATATGGAAGGCGAGGAAATAGGCGACCCAGAAGCCGATGAACAAAGTCAGAGCCCAGACGATGGCAGCGAATTTGATGGTGTTGAGATAGGTCTTCCAGGTGACCCATGATCCCAGCACGTCGGAATAGTTCGTCGTCAGGAAATCCGGATACATGGCGGCGAAGTCGTAGTCCCAGAAGGAGACGACGACGATCATGATGATTGGCAAGAGCAGGAACGCACCGAGGATGACCGCCAGCGGCGCCGATTGCAAATAGGGCGTGACGGCGCCATGGGAGACGCGGCGGCGTCTGGCGGGCTTGGCTGCTGCGATGGCGGGGCGTTCGAGCGCGACTGTCATTGGGAAAATCCTCCGCGTGATCGCGATGACTTGCGATCCTTCGCGCCCCCCTCTGTCCTGCCGGACATCTCCCCCACGAGCGGGGAGATCGAACTCTCATAACGGCCTTCGCCAAACTCCAACGTTGCTAACGAAGAGCCGGCCATGACGCTGCCAATCTCCCCCCAAGTGGGGGAGATGTCCGGCAGGACAGAGGGGGGCGCGAAGGATCGCAACATCACAGTGAACGCGTCCGCTCTACGCCGCGATGAATTCGTTCCAGCGCTTCACCATGTAGCGGTCCTCGTCCATGACCGAGTTCCAGCAGGCGACTTTGCCCATACGCTCTTCGAAAGAGCCGCCGTCGCGCACGGCGCCGGCCTTTTCCATGACGGTGCCGTCCGGCGCCTTGATCTCGCCCTTGGCCGGCTTGCCTTCGATCCAGTAGCCCCATTCGTCCTCGGACATGAACTTCTTGGCCGAGACCATATTGGCGGAATAGTAGCCCTGGCGGTTGAGATAGCCGCCGACCCAGCCCGACGTATACCAGTTGATGTATTCGTAGGCGGCGTCGAGCTCGGCGCCCTTGAGATGGGCGGCAAGGCCAAGGCCGCCGCCCCATGAGCGATAGCCTTCCTTGAGCGGCTGGAAGCGGCATGCGATGCCTTTGGAGCGCACGGCAGCGACGGCCGGCGACCACATAGACTGGATGACCACTTCGCCCGATGCCATCAGGTTGACGCTCTCGTCGAACGACTTCCAGAAGGCGCGGAACTGGCCGGCCTGCTTGGCCTTGATGAGGAAGTCGATCGTCTTGTCGATCTCTTCCTTGGTCATGTTGCCCTTGTCGGCATATTTGATGTTGCCTGTGGCCTCCATGATCATGGCCGCATCCATGATGCCGATGGACGGGATGTTGAGGATCGCGGTCTTGCCCTTGAAGGCCGGGTTCATGATGTCGGCCCAGGTGGTGATGTCGCGGCCGACGAGGTCGGGCCGGATGCCTAGCGTATCGGCGTTGTAGATCGTCGGCACCATGGTGAACCACTTGGTCGGCGCCTTGGCGAAGGTCTTTGAGTCCTGCGCTTCGACATAGCCGACCGTGTGCGGCGCGGTGCCCTGGGCAATGATGCTGTCGGGCGTCAGCTTGCCGGTTTTGAACAACGGCACCAGTTCGTCGTAGTATTTAAGCTTACTGACATCCATCGGCTGCAGCACGCCGCTCGGGAACACCTTCTTGCAGATCCAGTATTCGATGTCGGCGATGTCATAGCTGTCGGGCTGGGTCACGGCGCGCTGGGCGGCCGCGTCCGAATCGGTCGCCGTCATTTCCAGCGTGATGCCGAGGTCGGCCTTGCACTTGTCGGCGATCGCGTTCAGGTTCGACACGCCGGTGCCGAACTGGCGCAGCGTGATGTTGGACTGCGCCCAGATGGTCGGGAAGCCTGTAATGGCGCCCGAGCCTGCGGCGAGGCCGACGGCGGCCGCACCTGTCTTGAGCAACGAACGGCGCGAAATTCCGGTCTTTGTTTCTACTGTTTTTGTCATTCCTATTTCCCTGTTTTTGTTTTGCTTCGTTGAATTCATGAATGAAGGCGGCCGAGGACGATGGCGTCCTCGGAATCCCAGGCGAGCGGTACGGCGTCGCCAAGGGCGACGGGTTTGGCGAAGAAGTCGGAATCGTCGATGATAACGGTGAAATCGTCGATGCCGCCGCCGGTGACCGACAGCTTCACCGTGGCGCCGCGATATTCGATGTTGGAGACGATGCCGGTGAAGCCGAGGCCGGGAGAGGGTGCTTCGCCGATGCGCACATGGTCGGTGCGGATGGCGATGTCGATCGGCGTGCCCACCTCCTGGCCCGCCTCCCGGCCTTGCCCGCGGGCGGCGAGCGAGGCGCCACCATTGACGTCGAAGACGACCATGCCGTCGCGCGCGCCGGTGACCCGGCCGGAGATGACATTGTGGTCGCCCATGAAGCGCGCGACGAAGGCGGTGGCCGGCCTTTCGAACACATCTCGTGGCGGCGCAGCCTGTTCGATGCGGCCGTCATTCATCACCACGATCAGGTCCGCCAATGCCATGGCCTCCTCCTGACTGTGGGTGACGTGGACAAAGGTGATGCCGAGCGAGGTCTGCAATTTCTTCAGCTCGGCGCGCATGCGTATCTTCAGGAACGGGTCGAGTGCCGACAGCGGCTCGTCGAGCAGCAGCGCCTCGGGATCGGTGATCAGAGCGCGGGCGAGTGCAACACGCTGCTGCTGGCCGCCGGAAAGCTGCGCCGGCCGGCGCGTCGCATAGGCCTCCATCTGCATCAGCTTGAGCATGTCGAGCGCCTTGGCACGGCGCTGCTCCTTGTCGACGCCCTTCATCTTCAGGCTGAAGGCGACATTGTCGACAAGGTCGAGATGCGGAAACAGCGCATAGGACTGGAACATCATCGCCGTGCCACGCTTTGCCGGCGGCAGGTCGGTGACGACAATGTTGCCGAGGCGGACATCGCCCGACGAAATGCTTTCGTGGCCGGCGATCATGCGCAGCGTCGAGGTCTTGCCGCAGCCGGAGGGGCCAAGCAGGCAGCAATAGGTGCCTGCCGGTATTTTCAGGCTGATGGCCTCGACGGCAGTCGTCGTTCCGTACACTTTCGAAACGGAGACGATGTCGATCTCGGCGGCTTTGGACATTCAGGCTTCCCCGTTTGGTCGCATTAACCAATGCATTATGCGTGCCAATCGGCGGCAATCGGCCCAAGCGTTTGAATCGACAGCGAAATCGGGGTTCTTGCCCACTGCCTAGCCGGTAGGCTATCTTGTGCATTGCACAAATTATGGGCGATTGTGCGCGATCTGCACAAGAATCGTATGCAATCTTTTTTGGCTTCGTGTCCACTTTGCCTCTCGTGCGCAGGCGACGAGTCGCGCTAGAAGAGGCTGGGAACCATCATCGCCATGAACATTGCCGATCAGATCCATTCCGCCGACAGCGCCAACCAGGATCGCGCCCAGGCGATTCGCGACAATCTGCGGGACGCCATCGTCGACCGTCGGCTGACGCCCGGCACCAAGCTGTCGGAAGGCGAGGTCGGCACGCTGTTCGACGTCTCGCGCACCGTCGCGCGCGCGGCGCTGCAGATGCTGTCCTTCGAGGGGCTGGTGCGTACCGAGCGCAACCGTGGCGCCTTCGTCGCCAACCCTTCGCCCGAGGAAGCGCGCCAGGTGTTCGCATCGCGCCGGCTGATCGAGCCGGGCATAGCCATTGCCGCCTGTGGGCGGGTCACAGCCACCGATATCGCTGCGTTCCGCGCGCAGCTCGACGAGGAAGGCCGCTTCATCGCCGAGCGCGGCCCAACCGCCCGGCGCTCCGAAATCAAGGCGTCGGGCGATTTCCATCTGCTGCTCGCCTCCGTCGCCGGCAATGCCATCCTGCAGCGCTTCATGGAGGAGCTGGTGGCGCGTTCGTCGCTGGTCATCGCCCTTTACGGACGATCCGGCGTGTCGGCCTGCGGACACAGTGAGCACACGGAAATGGTCGGCGCGCTGGAAAGCGGCGATTGCGGGTTGGTGAGCCGGCTGATGCTGCACCATATCGACCACATCGAGGCAGATCTCGACCTGCGGGTCAGGGCCGGCCCGGCGCTCCGCGAAGCGCTGAATTTCTGAACGCTAGTTTTCGTCGTCCGTGGGAGCGGGCGCTGCCTGTCCGGCGGCCTTGCGGCGCAGCATCTTGGTCAGCTTCCAGACCGTCGGGTTGTTCTTGATGAAGGCTTTCGCCCGTGCGCCCTGCCGCAGCGCCGACGCCAGGGCGCGTCCCTTCAGCGTCAGGGGCGCCAGCACCTCGAAATGCTGGGTCTCGATATCGCACCAGAGCCGCTTGTAGGGCTCGTCGCCGACCGAGAAATCATAGACATCGAAGCCTGTTTGGCAGGCTTCCTCGATGATGTCGAAGAAAAGGAAATCGCCGGGGCTGGTGTGGCCGAGATCGTCCTCGGCGATGGCGCCGAATTCGCAGATCAGGCGTTTGCCCGAGCGGCTCGAGCCGGTGATTGCACGCAGCTTGCCGGCCACTTCGAGCCCATGCAGCACAAAGGCCGGTTTCTCCTCGGCCAGCGCGCCGGCGAAGAGGGCACGGAAGAAAGCCCGCACCTCCGGCTCGCCGAAGACATTGGCGATGCCCATCTTGGCGAAGCGGAACTCCTTCATCTCGAAGAAAGCGTCGAGCAGCCGGTTCACGTCTTCGGGTGTCTGCGCCTCGATGCGGCGATGAACGCCGACCGCCTCGAATTTTCGTGTCTGCGAACGGTGCTTCTTGCGCTTGCGCTTGCCGCCCACACGCGACAGCAGCGCATCGAAACCACCGTCGAGATTGACGGCGAGCGACAGGTTTGGGCTCGGAAAGTTGGAGAACGCCACCAGCGGATTGGCAACACCATCGAGGTCGGGCAGAAGCCTTTCCAAGGCAACGAGATCGATGTCGGGACGCGCCTTGCCGATCGCCGTCACCAGCCTGCGGATCCCCCCAGCATCTGCCTTTGCCAGCCATGCCGGATCGGCGGCGGCGAAATTGCCGTTTGCATGGCGCCCGCCCATGAAGCGGGCGACGCGGAATGGACCAGTTCGCGTGATTTCCAGTGCCAGTGCAAAGACCGGCCTGTCCTCGATTGTCAGCGTGGCAATGACGGCATCGGGATTAGCCTGCGCCGTCCAGGCACGAACCCAGTCCGCGCTTTGCGCCGGCGCAAACAGCGCCGAACGGCAGAATTCGCCGTAAGAGGCGAGCGCGGCAGCATCTGCGATCGACACCAACAGACTGGTCTGGTCGGCAGCCGGCGTGCGCGCAGACGCCTTGCTTGCGGCGAGCCGATTGCCGTCAAATGACGCGGTGGCGTCAACCATACCTCAATCCTTAAGGCGTATTCGTCGCGATCAGGAGTTCGCGTCGGCGCGTTCCGTGCTTGGATCGAGCCTAGGCGCAAAAGGTGAATGAATGATCGACGGTGGTGAGGCAGTTCGGAAACTGGCGCTTAATATCGCCCGCTTTACCGGCCTTGCACCGCTGGCCAAGCCGTTTGTCGGCGGCATTGGCGCCATCCTCATGTTGCATCGGGTCACCGCCACGCCGGAGAAGCCGGACGGCGTTAACCGCCACCTCAACATCGCCCCGCGATTCCTCGACGCTCTCGTCGCCGACATGAAGTCGAGGGGCTATGCCTTCGTCACCCTCGACGAGGCGATCGAGCGCATCAAGGCCGGCGGCAAGGACGGCCAGTTCGCCACCATCACCGCCGACGACGCCTATCGCGACAACATGACCGAAGCGCTGCCAGTGCTCGAAAAGCACGACGCGCCGATCACCATCTATGTCGCGCCGGGTCTGATCGACGGCAGCGCCGATTTATGGTGGGACGTGGTCGAGGATATCGTCAACGCGCGGGAGCGTTTGACGCTGGCGACGCCGAAGGGGCCGGTGACCATAGACTGCTCGACCCACGGCAAGAAACTCCACGCCAATGCGCGTCTGCATGCCTATCTGACGCTCGAGGTGCGCGAGGAGGATCAGCGCGCCGTGCTGCGCGATCTGGCGCACTCGAACGGCATCGACCTCGATGGCTTGCGCCCAAGCACGCTGATGACCTGGGACGACATCCGCGCCGTGGCCGGGCACAGGCTGGTGACGATCGGCGCGCATACGGTCAACCACCGCAATCTGAAGCGGCTCGACGAAGGCGATGCGCGCCATGAGATCGTCGACGTCAGGCGCCAACTGCAGGCGCAGCTCGGCGAAGACCCCCGTCATCTCGCTTACCCCTATGGTTACGCCAGCGCTGTCGGCTGCCGCGAAGTGGGCTTTGCCCGCGACGCCGGCTACGCCTCGGCGGTGACCACTCGCCACGGCGTGCTGCACGCCGAGCACGCCGGCTTCCTGCACGCGCTGCCGCGCATTTCGATCAACGGCCGCTACCAGAGCGTCGCCCATATCCGCACCATGTTGTCGGGCTTAACGACGCCGCTGGCCAATGCCGGCAAAATGGTGGTCACCATCTAACCTGGGGCGGGCTCTTCAGCCTTTCGGCGGCGGCTCCAGGATCAGCCATTTGATGATGCCCATCGCAGGCAGCACCCAGAACAGGCCGCTGAACAGGAAGAACAGGAAGTGCACCAGCGGGCTGGATTGCGACAGCTGCGCGACCGCTATGATCGACGCGACCAGCGCATAGATGATGACCAGCGCCACCAGCAGGAAAGTTCCGATCAGCTTTTTCAGGCGGATGGGCATGAGCGTTCTCGTTGATCGCCTCCGCTTAGGCCCAACCGCGCGCCTGTGCAACCCGGGAGATGCGGCGCGACGGCGTGCCGCGCCGTCCGGTCTTGTCAGCCGGGTTGCGATGGTTCACCAATCCGCCACGTCAACCTGCCGGGACCAACCATGGCCGCCATATCAGCCGCCGCGCCTTACATTGACCGCGATCGCGACTTGAAAAATCGGGCGCTGGTGCGCGGCTGGCTGTATGTCGTGCTTCTGGTGCTGTCTGCGCTGGTGCTGGTCGGCGGCGCCACCAGGCTCACCAATTCCGGCCTGTCGATCACCGAGTGGAAGCCGATCCACGGTGTGATACCGCCGCTCAATGACGCGGAGTGGCAGGAGGAATTCCAGCTTTATCAAAAGATTCCGCAATATGCCGAGCTCAACAAGGGCATGAGCCTGGACGCCTTCAAATCGATCTTCTGGTGGGAATGGGCGCACCGCATCCTGGCGCGCAGTGTCGGCCTGGTCTTCGGCCTGCCGTTGCTGGTCTTGTGGGCGACGCGCCGCATCGAGCGCGGCCTTGGGCCAAAGCTGGTCGGTATTCTGCTGCTTGGTGGCCTGCAAGGCGCCATCGGCTGGTGGATGGTGGCCTCCGGCCTGGTCGACCGCGTCTCCGTCAGCCAGTACCGGCTGGCGACGCATTTGACGCTTGCCGCCCTGATCTTCACTGCCACCATGGTGGTCGCGCGCGGGCTGGCGCCGCATTCGGAGCCTGCCGCCGGCCGGTCGACGCAAAGACTGGCCGGTTTCATCGTGCTGCTGGCGCTGGTCCAGATCTATCTCGGCGGGCTGGTCGCAGGGCTCGACGCCGGCCTGAGCTACAACACCTGGCCGCTGATGGACGGCAAGGTGATCCCGTCAGATTTGCTTCTGCTCGAGCCGGCCTGGCGCAACTTGTTCGAGAACCCGAAGACGGTGCAGTTCGTCCACCGACTGGGCGCCTACACGGTCTTTGCCGTCGCGCTCTGGCACATGATCGCGACACGCCGGCGTTTACCAGGCACGACACACGCACGCCGCGCGACGCTGCTGTTTCTGCTGGTGCTGGTCCAGGCCTCGATCGGCATCGGCACGCTGCTGATGCAGGTGCCGCTGCACATGGCGCTGACCCATCAGGCCTTCGCGCTTGTCCTGCTGGGATTTGCCGCCGCCCACTGGCGCGGCACCAAAGGCGCCTATCCACTGCCAACGCGGCCGCCATGAACGCAGGTACATCGTCTACGGTGTCTTGGCCGTCGCAATAATCTATTTCGCGAACGAACTGCCTCGCTACGTCTAACGCGCGAGGCTGCGCCGGTCAGAAGCTGAGCCGCACCTTTCGGATCACTCCCGCAACCGACAGCTCGCGGTTCTCGTCGACCGCATTCTCGTCCTCATGATGCCATGCGGCCGACAGGCAGCCATAGGCGATGGCATGGTCGAGAATGGCAGCCGGCGTCTGGCCCAGTGTCCTGGCGAAGATCTCGGCCATATGCGCGATGCGCTCGGGATCGAGGCAGAGGTCGTCGCGCCCCAGTGGGTTGTAGAACAGATTGGCGGCGTCGAAGCCGGGATCGCCGACCACGCCCTTCGGGTCGATCGCCAGCCAGCCGCGCGCACCGTGCAAAATGTTGTCGTGATGCAGGTCGCCATGCAGCGGCTTGACCGCATGCGGGGCATCGAGCAGCCGGTCCGCGATTTCGGCGGCCTCGATATAGAGGCTGTGCTCTCCGGCGTCGCGATCGGCTCCGGCCTTTTTGAACAGGCTGGCAAACCGTGTCCGCAGCGGCTGCAGGTCCGGCGGGGCAGGGTGTCTTGTGGGCGAGAACAGTCTCCCCATCAACTCGGCCGCGATTGCGGTCGCGGCGTTGTCGCCTTCTTTGGCCAGAACGTCGGAAAGCAGGGTGTCGCCGGCATATTCGAGCAGCATGCGGTGGCCGTCCCGGCCAAGCAGCCGCACCGCGCCTTCGCCGCGCCGCCATGCGAGATAGTGCTCGCCGCGCAACTCGTCCTCGACATCGTCGAATGGTTTGAGCGCCTTGACGATGGCCGGCGAGCCGTCCTCACGCCGCACCTTCCAGATGCGGCTCGAAAACGTCTCCGCAATGAGCTCGGGCGCGCTGATCTTCCAGCGCTTTGGAAATGCAGGCGCGTCCATTCAGAGCGTGATGCCGAAAAGTGTTAAGCGGTTTTCGGGCAACATGCTCTCTCCAACTGAATTAAAGGCCGAGCATCAGATCCATGTTCTGAACGGCAGCACCCGAGGCGCCCTTTCCGAGATTGTCATAGACCGCAATCAGCAGCGCCTGCGCCCGGTCGTCATTGGCAAAGACATAGACCTTCATCCGATTGGTGCCGTTATAGACCTCGGGATTGATCTCGGGCAGGCGCTCCACGTGCTCGTAAGGAGCTACCTCGACCCCGCCGCCCTTGATGGCGGCAAAATGGTCGGCGATTGCAGCGTGCAGTTCGGCGCCGGCCGGCACATGGTCAAGCCCGCCGAGTTGCAGCGGCACCACCGTGATCATGCCTTGGGCGAAATTGCCGACCGCCGGCTGCATGATCGGATCGTGCGACAGCTTCGCATAGGTGCGCAGCTCCGGCACATGCTTGTGCTGCAGGGTCAGCCCATAGACCTGGAATTCAGAGGCATCCTCGCCCTTGGCGACATAGTCCTCGATCATCGGCCGGCCGCCGCCCGAATAGCCCGAAATGCCATTGACGGTGATCGGGAAATCCGCCGGCAGCAGGCCGGCGGCGACCAGCGGCCGCAGTGTCGCGATCGGTCCTTGCGGCCAGCAGCCGGGATTGGCGACGCGTTTTGCATTGGCGATGATCTTGGCCTGGCCCTTTTCCATCTCGGCAAAGCCATATTCCCAGCCCTCGGCTACGCGATGCGCCGTGGAGGCGTCGATCACCTTGGTGGTGTCGTTGGCAATCAGCGATACGCTTTCCTTGGCAGCCGCATCCGGCAGGCACAGGATGGCGACATCGGCTGCATTGAGGAACTCGGCGCGCGCCGCCGTTTCCTTGCGGCGCTCGGCCGGGATCGAGATGATCTCGAGGTCGCCGCGCTCGGCCAGCAGCGCCCGGATCTGCAGGCCGGTGGTGCCGTGTTCGCCGTCGATGAAGATTTTCGGTTTCATGTGCCCGTCAATTCCCTGCTAATTCAGGCCTATATGCCCTGGCCATGGTTTGCCGCGCCATGGTTGCCGCTGTTCAGCTCTTCCGCCCGCGCTTTTCGCTCGGCCACCAGGCCGAGATAGTGCATGGCCACCATCGAGCCGGCGATCGCCGTTATATCGGCGTGATCATAGGCCGGCGCAACCTCGACGACGTCGGCGCCGACAATATCGACCTGGCCGAGCTGGCGCAGCGTCGACAGGATTTTCGCCGAGGACGGTCCGCCGGCAACCGGCGTGCCGGTGCCGGGCGCAAAGGCCGGGTCGAGGCAGTCGATGTCGAAGGTGAGATAGGTCTTCCTGCCGCCGGTGCGGTCGACGATCGCATAGGCGATGTCGGAAGCCCGCATCTCCTCGATCTCGTGACCGTAAAGGATCTTGATGCCGAACGTATCGGGGGCATGCGTGCGGATGCCGATCTGGATCGAGCGATCGGGGTCGATGATGCCTTCATTGACGGCGCGGCCGACGAACGAACCATGGTCGATGCGCTTGCCATCGTCAGGCCAGGTGTCCTGGTGCGCATCGAACTGCACCAGCGCCAGCGGCCCGTGGATGGCGGCATGTGCCTTGAGCAGCGGCCAGGTGACGAAATGATCCCCGCCGAGCGACAACAGGAAGGCACCCGATTTCAGGATCTTCGCCGCCTCGCGCTCGATCGTGCCTGGTGTCTTCTGGTGATTGCCCGAATCGAGCAGGCAATCGCCATAGTCGATGACGGCGAGATGCTCGAACAGGTCGCGCGAGAACGGATATTGCGGGTCGTTGTCGAGGATCGCCGAGGCGCGGCGGATCGCCTGCGGCCCGAAGCGCGCGCCCGGCCGGTTGGTGACGGCGGCATCGAACGGAATGCCCCACACGACGGCGTCCGCGCCCTTTGCATCCTTGGTGTATTTGCGCCGCATGAACGACAGCGCGCCGGCATAGGTCGGCTCGAAGGAAGGCCCCGTCTTGGAGCGGGCGGTGAAGGCGTTATCGATGGTCTGGTTCGCCATTACGGGTCCTTCTTTGTTCATCGGGCTGCCACAACTACAGAACCGGCACGCAAGATGCCAGTCACAGCTTGGCGAAGGACTTGTATCGCCAAGGTGCAAGGCCCGGCGGCATCCTCTCCGGCGGCCGCGGCGATGAACTGGCGGTGCGGGCCGGCATGCCGGCCGAGACCACGGTTTCTGGGCCGAACGCGGCGCCACCATCATCCAGACCGACGAACCGAAGGCTGCCATTGGCTGGCTGGGGGCCAACGGGTTTAGGGTGCCTTATGTGGATGAGGCGAAGCCGGCCGAGCCGCGAATACGGCGAGTATCATTGGAGCGGAGGCTGGAGCTGCAATCTCCCTCCTTGAGGGGGAGATGGCCGGCAGGCCAGAGGGGGTCGCCTCGCGTGGAGCGCTAACCTCCCTCTGCCACTGAGAAAAGGTCCAGCCCGGTCGAACCGACCCCCTCTGTCGCCTTTGGCGACATCTCCCCCTCGAGGGGGGAGATTGCTCGCGCTTCACGCCGCTTTCGCCACCCCATCCAATTCCCTCAGCACATCAGCCGACAGCTCCAGTTCCGCCGCCGCCAGGTTCTCTCTCAAATGCCCGACCGACGACGTCCCCGGGATCAGCAGGATGTTCGGCGAGCGGCGCAGCAGCCAGGCGAGCGCGACCTGCAAGGGTGTGGCGCCGAGCCGCGCGGCCACATCCGACAAGGTCGACGACTGCAGCGGGCTGAAACCGCCGAGCGGGAAGAACGGCGTGTAGGCGATACCGGCGCGCGCCAGTTCATCGATCAACCCGTCGTCGTCGCGATGCGCCAGATTGTACTGGTTCTGCACGCAGACGATCTCGGCGATCCCACGGCCTTCCTCGACCTGCGCTGGGGTGACGTTGCTCAGGCCGATATGGCGCACCAGACCCTTGCGCTGCAGTTCGGCAAGCGCGGTCAACTGCGGCTCGATCGAGCCCTCGGCCGGACCCATCACCCCGAACATGATGCGCAGATTGACGACATCCAGCACCTCAAGGCCGAGATTCCTGAGATTGTCGTACACGGCCTGCTCTAGTTCCTTGGCGGAATAGGCAGGCAGCCAGGAGCCGTCGCTGCCGCGCCGCGCCCCGATCTTGGTGACGATGACGAGGTCTTGCGGATAGGGCGCCAGCGCTTCGCGGATCAGCTGGTTGGTGACATGCGGGCCATAGTAGTCGCTGGTGTCGATGTGGTTGACCCCGGACGCCACCGCTTCGCGCAGCACTGCAATGGCCGCGTCATGATCCTTCGGCGGACCGAAAACGTGCGGGCCGGCAAGTTGCATGGCGCCGTAGCCGAGCCGTTTCACGGTGTGGCTGCCGAGGGTGAATGTGCCGGATTTTTGGATGGTGGACATGGTCGGTCTCCTTTGAGGAGGCGAAGATAGACGCTGCTCAACCTCGGGATAATAAGGTACAATCCGTACAGCTTGTGCGGAATGGCGAACAATGATGGACCTTGGCGATCTGAACGCTTTCGTGACGGTGGCGCGTGCCGGCGGTTTTCGGGAAGGGGCTCGCGCCAGCGGCGGCAGCGCGTCGGGCCTGAGCGAAGCGGTGCGCCGCCTGGAGACGCAGCTCGGCGTCAGGCTGTTCAACCGCACCACACGCAGCGTTGTTCCAACCGACGCAGGCCTCAGCCTCTTGGGAAGGCTTGGCCCGGCGCTGTCGGAGGTGGAGGCGGCCCTCGACGTGGTTAATGGCTTTCGCGACAGGCCGGCCGGTTCGCTGCGCCTCAACGTCCCGGTCAGCGCCGCGCGGCTGATATTGCCCGACATCGTTCCGGGCTTCCTCGCCGCCTATCCCGGCATTCGGCTGGAGGTCATCGCCGATGAGAACTTCGTCGACGTGTTGGCGGCCGGCTGCGACGCCGGCATCCGCTATGACGAGCGACTGGAGCAGGACATGATCGCGGTGCCGATCGGACCGCGCGTCCAGCGCTTCGCCACTGGCGCCAGCCCCGCCTATCTCGATCGCCATGGGCGGCCGCAGCACCCGAGCGATCTGCTTGGCCATGCTTGTCTGCGCGGCCGTTTTGCCAGTGGTTCGATGCTGCCGTGGGAATTCGAGCGCGACGGCGAGGTGGTGCGGGTCGACACGACGGGGCCGTTGATCGTGCGCATCGGCGGGGCGAGCGATCTTGCCGTCCATGCGGCGATTGCCGGCAGCGGCATCGTCGCTCTCTTTGAAGGGTGGCTTCGCCCTCACTTCGAAAGCGGTGACCTGGAGCCCGTGCTCGAACCATGGTGGCAGAGCTTTCCCGGGCCATTTCTGTACTATCCCGGACGGCGTCTGGTTCCGGCGCCGCTACGGGCGTTTATCGATTACATCAAGGCCGGCAAGTTCTGAGACTTGAACCGAGGCCGGCGCCATCACCCCACCCGGCGCTTCGCGCCGACCTCCCCATCGAGGGGAGGTAGGGTGCCGCGTTTTTATGGTCGAACTGGTTTGCTAGCCGCTGGACCATCGTGGATTGTCCGGGCGGCAAAACTGCCGCGACCTCCTACCTCCCCTCGATGGGGAGGTCGGCGCGAAGCGCCGGGGGGGGGGACTGCCGAGACCCAAAAGAAAAGGCCGCCCGGAGGCGGCCTTTCGATGTCTGGAACGTCGCAGCGCTTAGCGCTTCGAGAACTGGAAGGAACGGCGGGCCTTCGCCTTGCCGTACTTCTTGCGCTCGACGACGCGGCTGTCGCGGGTCAGGAAGCCGCCCTTCTTGAGCACGGCGCGCAGTGCCGGCTCATAGTAGGTCAGCGCCTTGGAGATGCCGTGACGAACGGCACCGGCCTGGCCGGACAGGCCGCCGCCGATGACGGTGGCGACGATGTCGTACTGGCCGGCGCGGTTGGAAGCGATGATCGGCTGGTTGAGGATCATCTGCAGGACCGGACGCGCGAAATAGGTCGCGAATTCCTTGTCGTTGACGACGATCTTGCCCGAACCCGGCTTCACCCAGACGCGGGCGATGGCGTTCTTGCGCTTGCCGGTGGCATAGGCGCGGCCCGACTTGTCGAGCTTCTGGACATGGACGGGTGCTGCCGGCTGGGTATTGGTGTTGCCGGTGGCGGCGCCCAATTCTGCGAGCGAGGAAAGCTCAGCCATCTTATGCAACCTTCTTGTTCTTGGCGTTCAGCGCGCCGACGTCGAGGGTGACGGGCTGCTGGGCGACATGCGGATGTTCCGTGCCTGCATAGACGCGGAGGTTCTTCATCTGGCGACGGCCGAGCGGCCCGCGCGGGATCATGCGTTCGACGGCCTTCTCGACGACACGCTCGGGGAAACGGCCCTCGAGCAGCTGGCGCGCGGTGCGCTCCTTGATGCCGCCGGGGTGACCGGTGTGCCAGTAATAGACCTTGTCGGTGAACTTCTTGCCGGTGAACACCACCTTGTCGGCATTGATGACGATGACGTTATCGCCGTCGTCGACATGCGGGGTGAAGGTGGGCTTGTGCTTGCCGCGAAGATGATTGGCGATGACAGTGGCGAGACGGCCGACGACGAGACCCTCGGCGTCGATCAGCACCCACTTCTTCACCACATCCGCAGGCTTCTGCGAAAAGGTTGCCATGGATTTCTGCTTTCGATTTTGACCTTCCGAAGAAGGCGTTTCTTGTTGCTTGGATTGGCGACAAGGCACTTGCCCGCCGCCAATAACAAAACGGCGGCCTTTGCGGGCCGCTGCTTCGTGACGGCTTATAGGCGAGGGGAGTGGGCACGTCAAGGCGCAGGAAACGCACGTCTGCTCGCAAAGTGTAATAAAAACAAAGGTTTGACCAAAAGGTATTATTTTACCACATCGGCGGCGCGCTTCGGCGGGATCGAATAGGTGCCGGTCGCATGCGCTACCGTGTGTCCCTTCGGTCCGGCAACGATGTCGATATCGAACACCATCAGGCTCTTGCCCAGCTTCAGGATGCGGCAATGGCCGTCGATCGGGCCGGCCTCGCCCTTGCGGACGAAATTGATGTTGAGGTTGACGGTAACCGAAAGCGCATCCGGCCCGGCATGGCTGAGCACGCAGACATAGCCGCCAATGTCGGCCAGCGTGAACAGCGAGGGCCCGGACACCGTGCCGCCGGGCCGCAAATGCCGCTCGTCGGCATTGAGCCGCACCGTGCAGCCGCCCGGAAACACATCGAGCGCCTCATACGACGTGAACTCGTCGTTGAGCTGCGGGTAGACGCTGGCCATCAGCGCATTGACTTCAGCCGCCGTCAGCACCGGCTTGAGATTATCCTGGGCGGGCATGTCGGTCTCTCGTTCTATGCCGGGCCTGTATGAACGCAATGATGCGCTTCTGGCAACACCTCTGGCGCAAGCGATGGGTGTTGATGAAACTCGATCCGATATTAGATAGTCTGGCGGCGCCCGGCGGAATCGCGGAGACCCTTGTCATGGCCGAAATCCTTTCGATCAAACCTGTTGCCATAGACGGGCCGGTCATCGCCGGGCTGGACAAGGGCGTGCTGCGCCTGACGCTCGCCAATCCGCCCGCCAATGCCTTGTCGCTTTCCGTCATGGCGGCATTGAGCGCCGAGCTCGACCGTGCCAAGGCCAACAAATCGGTCCGCGTCATCGTCTTGGCGGCCGCCGGGAAAGTCTTCTGCGCCGGTCACGATCTCAAGGAAATGACCGCGCGCCGCGCCGACGCCGACAAGGGCAAGGGGTTTTTCGAGCAGACATTTTCGGCTTGCGCGGCGTTGATGCAGCAGATCGTGCGCCATCCGCTCCCGATCATCGCCGAAGTCGATGGCCTAGCCACCGCTGCGGGGCTGCAACTGGTTTGCAGTTGCGACCTCGCCATTGCCTCGCATGAAGCGACCTTCTGCACGCCGGGCGTCAATATCGGCCTGTTTTGTTCGACGCCGATGGTGGCGCTGTCACGCAACGTGTCTCACAAGCACGCCATGGAAATGCTGCTCACCGGCGAGACCATCGATGCCGCAACCGCCAAGGAATTCGGCCTGGTCAACCGCGTCGTGCCGCGCGAATACCTGAATCAGATCGTCACCAAATACGCGCAAACCATTGCCTCCAAATCATCTCTGGTGGTCAAGACCGGCAAGGAAGCCTTTTACGCGCAGGCCGAGATGGGGTTGGCGGACGCGTATGCCTATACCGGCCGCGTCATGGTCGAGAACATGCTGGCCCGCGACGCCGAGGAAGGCATCGGCGCCTTCATCGGCAAGCGCAAACCGGAATGGACGGACGAATAGGTTTTCGATCCATGGAACCGCGCATCTCCATCATCACCATCGCCACCGACGATCTCGAGCGCGCCGTGCGCTTTTACGAAGGCATGGGCTTGAAGCGCCACGCCGGCATCACCGATGGCGTCGCCTTCTTCCAGATGGGCGGCGCCATTCTCGGCCTGTTCCCGAGGCCAAGCGCCGAGGAGGATTCAGGCATTGCCTTCGCCGCAGCACCGTCGGCGGTCTACCTCGCCTACAACACCCGCTCAGATGCCGAAGTCGACGACGTGCTGGCGGCCGCCGAGAAGGCCGGCGGCAGGATCGTCAAGCCGGCAGGCCGCGCCTTCTGGGGCGGCTGGTATGGATATTTCGCCGATGCCGACGGCCATGTCTGGGAAGTCGCACACAATCCGGCCTTCCCGATCGCGGATGACGGCACCATCTCGCTGCCGGACTGAGCGCCCGCATGGGCTATCGCAAGCAACTGACCCGGCTTAAGGCGCCTTATCTCAAACGCATCCTGATTGACCCCGAGCGCGTGGAAGATTGGGAAAAATATCCATGGAACCTGCCGCTGTTTCGCGGCCGTGAATTCGAGCTCGAATTCACCACGCCGATCACCATCATTGTCGGTGAAAACGGCACCGGCAAATCGACACTGCTGGAAGCCATCGGCGCGCTGGCCGGTTACGACGAGGCCGGCGGCGGCAAGGGCTATCGTCCGGTCGATCATTCCATCGCCATCGACAAGAGCGGTGCGGCACTGGCGAATACATTCCGCGGCCACTGGCTGCCAAAAGTCACCGCCGGCTGGTTCTTTCGTGCCGAATCTTTTTACTCGGTCGCGCGCTATCTCGACCAGGCGGCACTCGAAGACCCGTTCGGACCGCCGCCGCCGGACTTTCTATCGTGGTCGCATGGCGAAGGGTTCATTCGCTTTTTCGAGGAGCGCTGCCGCCGGCAAGGCATCTACATCCTCGACGAGCCCGAAAGCGCGCTGTCGCCGTCGCGGCAGATCGAATTGTTGAAGATGCTGCGGCGCATGGACCAGTCAGGCACGGCGCAAGTGATCATGGCGACGCATTCGCCGCTGCTGATGGCTTGTCCCGGCGCGCGGCTCTTCCGAATCAGCCGTTTCGGCCTCGATCCGACCGATTTCACCGATACCGATCATTTTCGCATGATGCGCGACTTCTGCACGGACCCGCAGTCCTTTATGGAGGAAGCACTGAGGGAGACCGACGAGTGAATCACGATAGCTACGACAATGCCTATATCGGCGGCATCCTCAATTCTGTGAAGACCATCGCCATGGTCGGCGCGTCGGCCAACGATGTCAGGCCGAGCTTTTTCGTGCTGAAATATCTGCTGGCCAAGGGCTTTTCGGTGTTTCCGATCAATCCGGGGCAGGCCGGCAAGGAAATCCTCGGCCGCATGACCTATGCCAGCCTTGCCGATCTGCCGGAGCCGGTCGACATGGTCGACATCTTTCGCGCCTCTGCATCGGTGCCCGGCATTGTCGATGAGGTGCTGAAGCTCGACCCCTTGCCGAAGGTGATCTGGATGCAGCTTGGCGTGCGCGACGACGAGGCGGCCGCGCGCGCCGAGGCGGCCGGTATCAAGGTGGTGATGAACCGCTGCCCGAAGATCGAATATGGCAAGCTGTCGGGCGAGATCGGCTGGACCGGCGTCAACTCCGGTGTGCTTTCGTCGAAGAAGCCGCTGATGCGGTCGGGATTCCAGAGTTTCGGTGTGCGCCAGAAGTAAGGCAGTGAATGGTGAATGGTGAATAGAAGGATTTTCCTGGAAGCCGGGTAATGCGGAATATGAGCGGCTTGCAATCAAGGTGGGACTGGCCGACTTTGCGACCACCATTCATCGCTCACCATTGACCATTTCATCATTCACACGTTTACCGCTCAGGGAGGTTTTCGATGACCCGCACGCCCGGTTTCAACACGCTCGCCGTCCATGCCGGCGCCAAGCCCGACCCGGCAACGGGCGCACGCGCCACGCCGATCTACCAGACGACCTCCTTTGTGTTCGACGATGCCGACCATGCCGCCTCGCTGTTCGGGCTGAAGGCCTTCGGCAACATCTACACCCGCATCATGAACCCGACCCAGGCGGTGCTGGAAGAGCGGATCGCGGCGCTCGAAGGCGGCACGGCTGCACTTGCCGTTGCTTCCGGCCATGCCGCACAGGTGATCGTGTTCCACAATCTCATGCGGCCTGGCGATAATTTCGTCGCCGCCACAAGGCTTTACGGTGGTTCGATCAATCAGTTCGGCCATGCCTTCAAGAATTTCGGCTGGGAGGTGCGTTGGGCCGACACCAACGACATCTCCACTTTCGAAAGCCAGATCGATGGCAAGACCAAGGCGATCTTCATCGAGAGCCTGGCCAATCCCGGCGGCACCTTCGTCGACATCGAGAAGATCGGCGACATCGCCCGCAAGCACGGCTTGCCGCTCATCGTCGACAACACGCTGGCCTCGCCCTATCTGGTGCGGCCGATCGAGCATGGCGCCGACATCGTCGTCCATTCGCTGACCAAGTTCATCGGCGGCCACGGCAATTCGATCGGCGGCGCCATCGTCGATGGCGGCACGTTCGACTGGTCGAAATCCGGCAAATATCCGATGCTGTCGGAGCCGCGCCCCGAATATGGCGGCCTTGTCCTGCACGAAACCTTCGGCAATTTCGCTTTCGCCATCGCCGCGCGCGTGCTTGGCCTGCGTGACATCGGCCCGGCGATTTCGCCGTTCAATGCCTTCCTGATCCTGACCGGGCTGGAGACCTTGCCGCTCAGGATGCAGCGCCATTGCGACAATGCGATCACCGTAGCCGGCTGGCTGTCCAACCACCCCAAGGTCGCCTGGGTCAACTATCCCGGCCTGCCCAGCGACAAGAACAACGCGCTGCAGAAGAAATACTCGCCGCAAGGCGCCGGTGCTGTCTTCACCTTCGGCCTGAAGGGCGGCTACGAGGCCGGCATCAAGTTCGTCGAGGCGCTCGAACTGTTCTCGCACCTCGCCAATGTCGGCGACACCAAGTCGCTGGTCATCCATCCGGCATCGACCACGCATCGCCAGCTTTCCGACGAGCAGAAGGTCAAGGCGGGCGCGGGACCGGACACGGTCCGGCTTTCCGTCGGCATCGAGGATGTCAACGACATCGTCGCCGATCTGGAACAGGCTTTGACCAAGGTTTGATTTTTTGTAGTGAGTAGTGAGTAGTGAGTAGTGAGTAGTGAGTAGTAGTCGGTATTCACCATTTAGCAGTGATTAGTGATCAGCCACCCGCTCGAGGGAGCGCTTTCCGCTCACTACTCACTACTCACTACTCACTAGTCACTACTCACTGCACTACTCACTAGTCACTAATCTGTTGGAGGCAAACCCTGTCCGCGCATTACTTGGCAATATCGACCGACAGCGTCGACGCCGAACATGGCGCCCCGGCGCCGGATCGTCTGATTGCGGGCGATCCGAAGTTCCGCACCTGGAATGTCGAGGAGCGCGATGGCCGCCTCTATGCCGGCATCTGGGAAGCGACGCCGGGCAAATGGCGCATCGAATATGACGAATGGGAGTTCTGCCACATCCTGTCCGGCGTCTCGGTGGTTGCCGAGGATGGCGGCGAGGCGCGCACGGTGCGCGCCGGCGACAGCTTCGTGCTCAGGCCAGGCTTCAGGGGCAGCTGGGAAGTGCTTGAAACGACCCGCAAGGAGTATGTGATCAAGCTCTGACGCTCGCGGCGCGCTTGGACTTCACAAAAGCCGATCGATGTCAGTGTCGGAAAAGCCGTATCCGCTCATCATCTCCCTGTGCCAGGGACTTCCAAGCAAATCACTGAGACATGAATCGACGCGCTGGAGCAGGGTGGCACTGCCTTTGGCGAGAGCGAAAGCGCCGGGCGCTGGCTGTTTTTCGACTGCCGGGACGTCGACGACGTCGAGAGGCGCGTCGGGTCGCCGGCTCAGATAGCCGCGATGCGCGAGCGCTGCACTCGCATAGGCATGCACCACGCCGGCCGCGACGGCGTTAGCTGCTTCGGCCTGAGTGGCAAATATCCTTAGCCGTTCGGGCTGAATAGCGTTTTGCAGGGCCGTCCGGTGCTGGATCTGGCCCGATATGACGCCGATCAGCGCCGTCCGATCATTGGCGACGGACCGATAGCCATCGAAGGCGCGGGGATTGTCTTTCGCGACCAGCAATCCATTCGCCAGCATCCAGATCGGCCTTGTGAAGTCGACCAGCTTCCGGCGGTCGTCGGAAATGAACAGGCCGGTGGTTATGTCCCACCGATCTTCGGCAAACCCAGGCAGCAGCTCGGCAAACTCGGTCTCGATGGGCAAAAGTTCCAGCCCGAGCGTCAGGCAGACCCTCTTGGCCAGTGGGCATCGCTGCCGCCCAGACGTCCCGATCCGTCGATAAAGCAGAAGGGTGGTTCCTGTAGAAAGGCGAATCTCATTTTCTCGGGCATGCGTCGGCTCCGCCGTCCTCACAAGCTCACAATGAGCTTTTCCAGCCCATGAAAATGATAGGTGTCGCGGAAGCGCGGCTGCTCCGCAAGATGGAGTTGCGGCTGCCGCTCGAACAGGGTTTTCAGCGACACCTGCAATTCCAGCCGCGCCAGCGGCGCACCAATACAGAAATGGATACCGGCGCCGAACGAGACATTCTTCTGGTCTGGTCGGCCGGGCCGGAAGGCGCCAGGTTCGGCAAAGGCAAGCGGATCATGATTGGCCATGCCGAGCAGCAGGCCGACCGTCTCGCCCGGTTGTACGACAACCCCGGATGTCACCTCGACCTCCTGATAGGCGTAGCGGGTGAACATGTGCAGCGGCGCGTCGAAGCGCAGGCACTCCTCGACCGTCGCAGCGGTTGCTTCCGGCGAGGTGAAGAAACGGCCGGGGTCGCCGCCTTGCGCCAGCAACGTGCGCACGGCGTTGCCGGTTTGATGGACGGTCGCCTCGTGGCCGGCATTGAGCAACAGGATGGCGGACGAGACCAACTCGTCTTCCGACAGCTTTTGGCCATCCTCTTGTGCCGCGATCAGCAGCGATAGCAGGTCGTCGCCAGGCTTCTTCCGCCGCTCGGTGACATAGCCGCGCAAAAAGTCGGAAAAATCGTGCGCGGCGCGATTGGCCGCTTCCTCGGTCTCGCGCGTCCGGCCATGCATGTACATGGCCACCATCCGGTGCGACCAGTCGAGCAGTTGCGGCCCCATTTCGACCGGCACACCGAGCATTTCGGCAATGATGGTGATCGGCAAAGGTGCGGCGAAGCTGGGCAATAGATCGACCTGGCGCGGTTCGAAACGGTCGATCAGCTCATTGGCCAGCGCCTCCACGCGCGGCCGCAGCCGCTCGACCTGGCGCGAGACGAAGGCGCGGTTGACCAGGGTTCTGAGCCTGGTGTGCACCGGCGGCTCCAGCTCCAGCATCGAATTGCTCTCGATGCCGTCGAAAGCGGCCAAATGCGAGCGATCCTCGCCGATGCCGCGGCTGTCGGGAATGCCGGCCGGGTTCTGGCGACCGAAGCGGCGGTCGCGCAACAGCCGGTTGACGTCGTCGAAGCCGCCAAAGCACCAAAAGCCGAATTCCTCCCAGAAGAAGGCATTCGATGCGCCATGCAGGACGGCATAGGCGTCGTAGGGGTTCTGGAAAAACGCCGGTTCGTGCGGATCGAGCCGCAGGCGGCGCGTGGCTGGATCAAAGGCGAGGTAGGGCGGCATGGATGTGGTCATGCCAGACCATTACCGCGGCTTGCCGGCTTGGTGCCAGACCGGATGTTGGCACCCGACGGCCCTATGGATTGAGCCAACCGAGGCGGACCTCGGCGAAGTACCGAAGTCTAATCCTCGCAATGCCTGGCAATATGCACGCGGCGCCAGCTGGTCGAGCCTTCCTGCACCACCACCCGGCGCGCCATCCTCTGGTATGACGGCGCTATCTGGGTGACGTGCCGCCGCTCGGGCCGCACCAGCACTTCATGGGCGACGCTCTCATATTCGGCCGGCAGCACAACCCGGCGGGTGCGCTCCGGTTCAACCACCACTGTTTCGGCCACACGCGCGTAGCGGGCCTTGCGCCACACCTTGCACAGCACCTTGCGGCCGTGGATGACGCGCCATTCCCAGGCATAGCCGCCATCGTCGACCTGGACCGTGCGGTAAACGGTGCGGGTTCTCGCCGGTACGATGTCATAGGTGACTCGGGGCGGCGCGATCTGCTCGACGCGCTCCATGGTGCCATAGATCGGCGGATCATAGTCGACCAACTGCCCGCCGGGACTGACCATGACGTCTTCATAGACGGTGTCATAGAGCGCCGGCCTGTGCACCGGCTCATAGCATTCGGCGGCCCGGCCGCCGGCAACCGCATCGGACACCATGCCGAGACCGGCAAGGCCGGAAATGGCGAGGCAAACAGTTTTCCTGATCATGGCACTCCCCCTGTTTGAACGCGAGAAGGTGAGGTTCAACGTTGAACTGTAGGGGATGGTTCTCCGGGGGAAAGCGGTTTCGCCGCGTTTCGTTAAGCGACGGGGTTAAGGAATTGCTACACCGCAAAAACGCCGTTGGCCGCCTTCGGGCTTCCCTTGCGCGGAAACCTTGATTCGACTTAACCAGATGGCTAGGAGGAGGCGGCCTTGCGCTAGGGTGAGCCGGCATCCTATTTACATTCTAACCATCAAGAACCGATTCTGCCCGATGTTCCGGCGCCGGAATCCCCATCTCCAAAAAGGGTAGTCCATGAAGAACCCCGTCGAAACCTACATGAACCTCGTTCCGATGGTGGTCGAGCAGACCAATCGCGGCGAGCGGGCCTACGACATTTTCTCGCGCCTGCTGAAAGAGCGCATCATTTTCATCACCGGCCCGGTCGAAGACGGTATGGCGACGCTGGTTTGTGCACAGCTTTTGTTCCTCGAGGCCGAGAACCCGAAGAAAGAGATCAATCTCTACATCAACTCGCCGGGCGGCGTGGTGACCTCGGGCATGGCGATCTACGACACCATGCAGTTCATCAAGCCGGCGGTGTCGACGCTGTGCATCGGCCAGGCGGCGTCGATGGGCTCGCTGCTTCTGACCGCCGGCCACAAGGACATGCGTTTTGCCACGCCGAACGCCCGTATCATGGTTCACCAGCCTTCCGGCGGTTTCCAGGGCCAGGCCTCCGACATCGAGCGGCACGCGCAGGACATCATCAAGCTGAAGCGCCGCCTCAACGAGGTCTACGTCAAACACACCGGCAAGAGCTACGAAGACATTGAAAAGACGCTTGACCGCGACCATTTCATGACAGCCGACGAAGCCAAGGATTTCGGCCTCATCGACAAGGTCATTTCGTCGCGCGAGCCGGTCGAAGGCGCTGCGGCATAATCGCTGCATGGCAGTTGGGTGGCGGGATAACGCGCTTTTGCTGGGATTTGCGGCATTTCGGCCACAATTGGCTGTTCCCTCGGTGGATGGGATTGCCTACGTTAAGGCTATGTTGATTTTCGACGGCTTAGCTTTGTGCAGGGTTGGCGCGAATCATTGCGACGTTTTCTGATTTGTGTTTCGTACGGAATGCGTTGCGGGAGCCGGGACACTGGCGGCGGCGAATTCCCGCGATAGATAGAATATGCGCCCTTTCAGCCAGACCATCGGCGGGCGGCCATGAAAGGACAGGAAAATGAGCAAAGTCGGCAACAACAGCGGTGATTCGAAGAACACGCTTTATTGCTCGTTTTGCGGCAAAAGCCAGCACGAGGTGCGCAAGCTGATCGCCGGCCCAACGGTGTTCATCTGCGACGAGTGCGTCGAGCTATGCATGGACATCATCCGCGAGGAGAACAAGACCTCGATGGTGAAGTCGCGCGAGGGCGTGCCGACCCCGCAGGAGATCCTGAAGGTTCTTGACGACTATGTCATCGGCCAGCCCTACGCCAAGCGCGTGCTGTCGGTGGCGGTCCACAACCACTACAAGCGCCTCGCGCATGCCGGCAAGAACAACGACGTCGAATTGGCGAAGTCCAACATCCTGCTGATCGGCCCGACCGGCTGCGGCAAGACGCTGCTTGCCCAGACGCTGGCCCGCATCATCGACGTGCCCTTCACCATGGCCGACGCGACGACGCTGACCGAAGCCGGTTACGTCGGCGAGGACGTCGAAAACATCATCCTGAAGCTGCTGCAGTCGGCCGACTACAATGTCGAGCGCGCCCAGCGCGGCATCGTCTACATCGATGAAATCGACAAGATCTCGCGCAAGTCCGACAACCCATCGATCACCCGCGACGTGTCGGGCGAGGGCGTGCAGCAGGCGCTTCTGAAGATCATGGAAGGCACCGTTGCCTCCGTGCCGCCGCAGGGCGGCCGCAAGCATCCGCAGCAGGAGTTCCTGCAGGTCGACACCGCCAACATCCTGTTCATCTGCGGCGGCGCCTTCGCCGGGCTGGACAAGATCATCTCGGATCGCGGCAGGAAGACTTCCATCGGCTTCGGCGCCATCGTCGCTTCGCCCGAGGATCGCCGCACCGGTGACGTGTTCCGCCTGGTCGAGCCCGAGGATCTCTTGAAGTTCGGCCTCATCCCCGAGTTTGTCGGCCGTCTGCCGGTCCTGGCGACGCTGGAAGACCTCGACGAGCCGGCTCTGATCCAGATCCTGACCGAGCCGAAAAACGCGCTGGTCAAGCAGTATCAGCGGCTGTTCGAGATGGAAAGTGTCGACCTGACCTTCCATGAGAATGCGCTGTCGGCGATCGCCAAGCGCGCCATCGAGCGCAAGACCGGCGCCCGTGGCCTCCGCTCGATCATGGAAGCGATCCTGCTCGACACCATGTTCGAACTGCCCGCCCTGGAAGGCGTGCGCGAAGTGGTGATTTCGGAAGAAGTGGTGACCGGCAGCGCCCGGCCGCTCTACATCTATTCCGAGCAGAAGGAAAAGAAGGGCAACGTCAGCGCCTGATCTGGCATCTGGCCTAACCTTTTTATGGAACGGCGCCCGCGGGGCGCCGTTTTGCTGTGGTGAGGTACCGATCCTTGTGACGGAGTGGATGAACGAACGTGTCGACCCTTGATCTTTGCCCCTCGTGCATCCAACTAACATCGGAAGGCCGTGGTGCCGAATTCTGTGCTGTAAAACTCCCGTCACAAACGGTGGTAGGCGGAACGATCCTCGGTCGTTAATATGAGATTCGCGGTTGGCTCGATTAGCGGCCGCGACATGAAAGGTTGGACAATGGCCAAAATATCCAAGGCTCCCAGCGACGGCGTCTTCGCAGTCCTCCCACTGCGCGACATCGTGGTGTTCCCGCACATGATCGTTCCGCTCTTTGTCGGGCGTGAAAAGTCGATCAAGGCGCTGGAAGAGGTTATGGGTCAGGAAAAGCAGATCCTGCTTGCCACCCAGATGAATGCCGCCGATGACGATCCCGAGCCCGATGCGATCTTCGACATCGGCACGCTCGCCAATGTGCTGCAATTGCTGAAGCTGCCCGACGGCACCGTCAAGGTGCTGGTCGAAGGCGCGTCGCGTGCCAAGATCGTCTCGTTCACCGACCGTCCGGACTTCCACGAAGCTACCGCCACGGCGCTGGTCGAGCCGGAGGAGGAAGAGGTCGAGGTCGAGGCGCTCGCCCGTTCGGTCGTCACCGACTTCGAAAACTACGTCAAGCTGAACAAGAAGATCTCGCCTGAAGTGGTGGGCGCCGCCAGCCAGATCGACGACTATTCCAAGCTCGCCGATACGGTTGCTTCGCACCTCGCCATCAAGATCCCCGAGAAGCAGGAGATGCTGGCCACGCTGTCCGTCAAGGAACGGCTGGAAAAGGCGATGGGCTTCATGGAAGCCGAAATCTCCGTCCTGCAGGTGGAGAAGCGCATCCGCTCGCGCGTCAAGCGCCAGATGGAGAAGACGCAGCGCGAATATTACCTCAACGAGCAGATGAAGGCGATCCAGAAGGAGCTCGGCGAAGGCGAGGACGGCCGCGACGAGGCCGCCGAGATCGAGGCGCGCATCAAGAAGACCAAGCTCTCCAAGGAGGCCCGCGAAAAGGCGGAAGCCGAGTTGAAGAAGCTGCGGACGATGTCGCCGATGTCGGCGGAATCGACCGTCGTGCGCAACTACCTCGACTGGATCCTGTCGATCCCGTGGGGCAAGAACTCCAAGGTCAAGCAGGACCTGGCGTTTGCGCAGAACGTGCTCGACACCGATCATTTCGGCCTCGACAAGGTCAAGGACCGCATCGTCGAGTATCTCGCCGTGCAAAGCCGCCAGAAGAAGCTGAAGGGGCCGATCCTGTGCCTCGTCGGCCCTCCCGGCGTCGGCAAGACCTCGCTCGGCAAGTCGATCGCCAAGGCGACCGGCCGCGAGTTCATCCGCATGGCGCTTGGCGGCGTGCGTGACGAGGCCGAGATCCGTGGCCACCGCCGCACCTATATCGGCTCGATGCCCGGCAAGGTCATCCAGTCGATGAAGAAGGCCAAGAAGTCCAACCCGCTCTTCCTGCTCGACGAGATCGACAAGATGGGCCAGGACTTCCGTGGCGATCCGTCATCGGCTTTGCTCGAGGTGCTCGATCCCGAGCAGAACTCGACGTTCATGGACCATTACCTCGAGGTCGAATACGACCTATCGAGCGTGATGTTCGTGACGACGGCGAACACACTGAACATCCCTGCGCCCCTGATGGACCGCATGGAGATCATCCGTATCGCCGGCTACACCGAGGACGAGAAGATCGAGATCGCCAAGCGTCACCTGATGCCCAAGGTGATCCGCGATCATGCCCTGCAGCCGAAGGAATTCTCCGTCGGCGAGGACGCGATCCGCGGCATCATCCAGACCTACACCCGTGAAGCGGGCGTCAGAAGCCTGGAGCGCGAGCTGATGAAGCTCGGGCGCAAGGCGGTGACCGAGATCCTGAAGACGAAGAAGAAGACGGTGAGCATCACGGCGGCGAACCTCGCCGATTACCTCGGTGTTCCGCGCTTCCGCTTCGGCCAGGTCGAGGCTGACGATCAGGTCGGTGTCGTCACCGGTCTTGCCTGGACGGAAGTCGGCGGCGAGCTGCTGACGGTCGAAGGCGTCATGATGCCCGGCAAGGGCCGCATGACGGTGACCGGCAATCTGCGCGACGTGATGAAGGAATCGATCTCGGCGGCGGCCTCTTATGTCCGCTCGCGGGCCATCGATTTCGGCATCGAGCCGCCGCTGTTCGACAAGCGTGACATCCACGTCCACTTGCCCGAAGGCGCCACGCCGAAGGACGGTCCGTCTGCAGGTGCTGCCATGGCGACGGCCATCGTATCTGTCATGACTGGTATTCCGGTCCGGGCCGATGTGGCGATGACTGGCGAGATAACGCTTCGCGGCCGCATCTTGCCGATCGGCGGCCTCAAGGAGAAACTGCTCGCCGCACTGCGCGGCGGCATCAAGAAGGTGCTGATCCCGGAAGACAACGCCAAGGATCTGGCGGAGATACCGGACAATGTGAAGAACGGTATGGAGATCATTCCGGTCTCACGTGTCGGCGAGGTTCTGAGGCACGCGCTGGTGCGCATGCCGGAGCCAATCGAGTGGGTCGAGCCAGTCAATCCGCCGGCTTCCACCGATACCGTTGACGATGCTGGAAAGTCGCTTGCACATTAGAAACTACTAAAGTTGCAGTGCACAAAGAGAGAGCCGGGCCTTGAGCCCGGCTTTTTCATGTGAAAAACCCACCATTTCCGGGCTTTTTTCAACTTTTTTCCGGCTTTTTGACTTGGGTTTGCGAGCGCTTCTTTCTAAAGTCCCTCTCCTGCCGGATGAGTCGAAAGTTCCGGTTTTCTCATGGAAGGGAATTTTTATGAACAAGAACGAACTGGTTTCCGCTGTCGCTGAATCCGCGAGCATTTCGAAGGGTGACGCACAGTCGGCGGTTGAGGCGGTGTTCTCCGTCATCACTGGCGAACTGAAGAAGGGCGGCGATGTACGGCTCGTCGGCTTCGGAAATTTCACCGTCTCCAAGCGTGCGGCATCGACTGGCCGCAACCCGCAGACTGGCGCGGAAGTGAAGATTCCGGCGCGTACCGTGCCGAAGTTCTCGGCCGGCAAAGGCCTCAAGGACGCGGTCAACTAAAAATTTTTCAGAGAATGTTGAAAAGCCGGGTTCGCCCGGCTTTTCTTTTGCCTCGATGGCGGCAGGCCGTCAGCCCGCTGAGGCGAGCCTTCAGCCCACCGGCGCATCCGCGCGCATCAGGCCTTCCTGCTTGAGGTCCGCCCACAGCGCCGCAGGCAGCTTGGCATCGAGCAGGGCGCGGTTGCTTTCGACTTCACTCGGCCGCTGGCCGCCGGGGATGACCGACACCACGGAAGGGTGCAGCAGCGGAAACTGCAGCGCCGCCTCGATCAGCCTGACGCCATGGCGCTGGCAGACGGCCTCGATGCGCCCGACGCGATCCATGATGTCCCTTGGCGCCTCGGAGTAATTGTAATAGGCGCCTGGCTTCGGCCCGGTCGCCAGGATGCCGGAATTGTAAGGACCGCCGAGAACGATGCCGATGCCGCGTTGCTCACAGAGCGGCAGGAAGGTGGCAAGCGCTTCCTGTTCCAGCAGCGTGTAGCGCCCGGCCAGCAGGAACAGGTCGAAGTCGCCACGCTCCGCCAGCGTCTGGCAAACCTCCCATTCGTTGATGCCGCCGCCGAAGGCCTTGATCACGCCCTGGTCGCGCAGCGCAACCAGTCCGTTGTAGCCCGAGGCCATGAATTCCTCGATGCGCTGGTCTGACGCCTCCTTGCTGCCATGGGTGAAGATGTCGAGGTCATGGACGAAAAGGATGTCGATGCGGTCGACGCCAAGCCGTTCCAGCGACGCCTCGAACGAGCGCATGACGCCGTCGTAGCTGTAGTCGTAGACCTCCTTGCGCGTCGGTGTGTCGAAGAACTTGCCGATGCCGGTTCGTTCCTCCGGCGGGCAGGCGCGCAACAGGCGACCGACCTTGCTCGACAGCACATAATCGTCGCGCTTCCTGCCGCGCAGGAAGGCATTGAGCCGTGTTTCGGCAAGGCCCAGGCCATAGAGCGGCGCGGTGTCGTAGTAACGGCAGCCGGTCGCCCACGCCGCCTCCAGCGTGGCGTTGGCATCCGCATCGGGGACGGCGCGGTAAAGGTTGCCGAGCGGCGCGCTGCCGAAGCCAAGCTCGGTGAAGTCGAGGCCGCCATTGCCGATGCGGTCGAAATGCCGTGTCTTCATGTCGTGCTGATTTCCTGGATTGATTGTCTGACATGACACTATCACGCCGCTGGCTCAGCAAAAGCCGCCATGGCCGTTGGACAGGCATTTTCGCGGTGATAGCATGAACAAAAACAAGCCTTTTTCCGAAAGCGCGCAACCCGAAATCACCGGCCACAAACCCAGCCGGACAGATGGGACTCTCATGACGAATGCCGGCTCGGATATGTTTTCGACCGCCCTGCAAGAGCTGGGCGCCGTACTGGCGCGCGTCGACGAAGCCGGCATCGACACCGCCTGCGAAACCCTGGCCCGCGCGCAAAAGATCGTCGTCTATGGCTGCGGCCGCGAGGCCTTGCAGCTCAAGGGTTTCGCCATGCGCCTCTATCACCTTGGCCTTGAGGTGTCGGTGGTCGGCGACATGAACACACCACCGCTTCGCCCAGCCGATGTCTTCCTGGTCAGTTCCGGCCCGGGCGAGACGACGACGGTGCTTACCTTGATGCAAGTCGCCCGCCAGGCCGGCGCCACCGTGCTTTTGCTCACCGCCGAGGCAGGCAGTAGTGCGGTCGCGCTTGCCGACTTCACCTTGCTGATCCCGGCGCAGACCATGGCGCGTGACCAGGGGCCACAAAAGACATCGCTGCTGCCGATGGGCTCGGTCTTCGAAGGGGCGCTGTTCCTGCTGTTCGAGGTGATGGTGCTGAAGCTCAAGGCGCTGACCGGCCAGTCGTCCGAGGCCATGCGCACCCGCCACACCAACATGGAATAGATCATGCGCTACGAACTGATGTTGCCGCACCAGATCCGAAAGGCGATCGCCGAGAACTGGCCGGTCGCTCTCCCGCTCGGCGTGCTCGAATATCACGGCGAGCACATGGCTGTCGGCATGGACACGCTGGCCGTCGTCAAGACGCTGGAGCTCTACGAGAAGGAGGCCGACATCGTCATCCTGCCGGCTTTCTACTACGGTGCGGCGAGCTATGTGGTGGCAGCACCTGAAGGCAACGGCTCGGTGCAGGTCGGCGGCAACCAGCTGGCGCCGTTCGCCGAAGAATTGTTCTACAGCCTGCTGCGCATCGGCTTTCGTAACATCAACGCCATCATCCACCACCAGACCGAGAACTTTGCCGCCGGCATGCCGACCGATCTCGCCTTCAAGGCCGCCGGCCGCCAGGCGATTTTCCGCTTCCTCGAGAAGCAGCGCGGCGAGGGCTGGTGGGGCTCAGACGAGATGGCCGATTATTATGCCGGGCACGCCGCCGGCGAGAATTTCTTCAACTGGGTGCAGGTGCACCCGCTAATGTCGGCTGCCATGAACGGGAAGTATCCGTTCGATCACGCCGGTGTTGGCGAGACATCATTGATGCTGGCACTGTGTCCGGAAGCGGTCGATGCCGGGCGTTTTGGCGAGAATACCGCGTGGTATACGGCGAGTGCGCCGGAGGCCTCGGCGGAGCTGGGGCGAAAGGGTGTGGCGATGATCATGGATCACCTGAGGGCGATATTGGGGCGCTAGCAGACAAAGTCGCTCTGTAGCGATCCTTCACACCCCCCCCTCTGTCCTGCCGGACATCTCCCCCGCAAGGGGGGAGATCAGATGTCATTTCCGCTTTCGTCATCACCTACGTCGCAAGAAAAGCGATGCAGCCAAAGCTGCCGATCTCCCTCCTTGCGGGGGAGATGGCCGGCAGGCCAGAGGGGGGTGCTGTCCCGCCGAGGTCAACAGTAGAGGGGCACGCCGCCTCTCGCCCTACTTCACCGCGCCCGCCGTCATGCCCATGATCAGATACCGCTCCAGCGCAATCCCGATGACCGCCAGCGGTGCGATCGCGGCGGTGGCAAGCGCCGCCATCGACCACCAGTTGATGCCTTGCGAGCCGGTCTGGCTCGCCACCATCACCGGAATGGTCTTGGCGTCGGTCGACGTCAGGAGTGCCGCAAAGAAGTACTCGTTCCAGCACAGCACCATCGCCAGGATGAAGGCGGCGACCATGCCCGGCAGCGCAATCGGCATGACGATACGGAAAAAAGCGCCCCAGATCGAGAGGCCGTCGACCAGCGCTGCCTCCTCGAGCTCGACCGGGATCGAGTTGAACTGGTCGCGCATGATCCAGATGACGATCGGCAGCACCATCAGCGTGTAGAGCAGGATCAGGCCGATGCGTGTGTCGAGCAGACCGACTTCGCGGTAGAGCACCAGGAAGGGCAGGGCGAGCACCACCGGCGGTAGGATCAGCTGCGACAGGAAGAAGAAGGAGATGTCCTCGTTCTTGAACCAGGCGAACTGATAGCGGTACCGGGTCAGCCCATAGGCGGCGAGGCTGCCGATGACGATGGCGAGGCTCGACGCGCCGACCGAGGTGATGACCGAATTCATGAAGCGCTTGAAAAACTCCTCCCGCACCGTCGAGGTCTGGAAGATCGAATCCGGCGACAGTCCGAGCGAGCGCCAGCCCTTCCAGTCCGGTTGGAAGTCGACGAACGGGATGAGGTGTCCTTGCGTGACGTCGACCGCGGTCTTGAACGAGGTGGTGATGGTCCAGTAGATCGGGAACAGGCAGATGAAGGCCCAGAACGCCAGCGCGCCATAGATGAAGATGCGATTGGCCAGAAAACCCAGCGGTGAGCGGATTTCCGAGGCAGCATAGTCGGTGGTCTGGACGCTCATTGTGCCTCGTCAGTTCACGTTGCGCACGAAGCGATTGGCGAATTTCAACAGCCAGGTCACGAACACGACGATGATGACGAGATAGGCCATCGCCAGCATGGTGCCGTAGCCGACATTCGAGCGGTCGCGGTATTCGCGGTAGATGAAGCTCGACACCGAATCGGTGGCGCCGCCAGGCCCGCCGGAGGTCACGGTGATGATGATGTCGGCGAGCTTCAACTTGAAGATGATGCGCAGGATCACCGCCGTGACCGACACCGGCAGCATCAGCGGGAAGGTGACCTGCCAGAAAGTCTGCCAGGGCGTGGCGCCATCGACGCGCGCCGCTTCCAGCACGTCGCGCGACATCGCCTGCAGGCCGGCAAGCAGCATGATCATCATGAACGGGATGAAGGTCCAGGCGTCGAGCACCATGATCGAGATGCGGGCGGTGATCGGGTTGGAGAAGAAGGCGGGGTTCTCCCAGCCGAGATGGCGCGCCAGCGTCGCCGCCGGCCCGAAACGGTATTCCATCAGCGATTTGCCGATCATCCAGGATACCGCGACCGGCGACAGCATCAGCGGCATCAGGAAGACGACGCGGAAGAATTTGCGCGCCCGGATCTGCGCGTTGAGCAGCAGCGCCAGGCCGAAGGCAATCACATACTCAACCAGCACGGCGAGCACATAAAGCACCATGTTGAACAGCGCGTTGCGGTAGTAGGGATCGGCCAGCATCTGCCAGAAATTGTCGAGCCCGTTGAACTTGCGGCCGGAAAAGGACGACAGGTTCCAGTCGGTCAGCGCGATATAGAAGCCGAACAGCGTCGGGAAGATCACCATGGCGATGGTGAACAGCAGCGCCGGCAGCAGGAACAGCGCGCGCTGGCCGTCCTCGCCGCGCGTCAGCACCTGGCCGATGCCGAGCGCCACGCCCCACAGAACATAGGCGTAGACGATCGGACGCCAGGTCTCGAAGCCGAGCGTGGTGATCTCGTTCTTGTAGAGGATCTCAAACGCGATCACCGCCAGCAGGCCAAGCGTGGCGGCCGCCATCAGGGCAAAACCCGCCCGCTTGCGGGCCGGCGAGATCAGATCGGCTGGGCCGGCGTTGGCCGGCCATGCATTGGTGGTCTGGTCAGCCACGCGTCCCCGTCCGTTTAAAAAATCAAGCCTGCGACCGGCCCGAGCCGGTCAGGTCCGGCGGCTTGCACCGCCGGACCTGTTGTCACGATAGGATCAGCCTACACGCCGAGCGAGGCCTTGTAGAGCTTGATCTGGTTTTCGCGGCCGATCTGGTCGGTCAGCTTCTCCCAGGCCGCGGCAATGGCGTCGGCGCCTTCCTGCGCCTTCATCTTGCCGGCGAATGTGTTGGCCAGAATGTCCTCGGCAGCCGAATAGTACTGGAAGATGCCGGGGATGCGCGGTTCGATCGCCGCGTTCGGATGGTTGTAGCTGTCGGCTTCCGACTTCAGATACGAGGTGATGAAGGCCTCGTCGTAGCCTGCCGCCACCCATTCGGGAATGTCGAAATGCGAGTTGCGGTAGGGCTGGAAGCCGGACGGATACATCGCCGTCCAGATCGACAGGTCCTTGCCGCCGAGATGGGCGGCGGCCGACCATGCCGCTTTCTTCTTCTTTTCGTCAGTATCGACGCGGGCCATGACGTAGACGCCCCAGCCGAGATAGGCGCAGTTCGGCGCATAGTTCGGGCCGCTGGCGAGTTTGTCCCAAGCGCCGGTCTTGGCATTGTAGACGTCGTCGGACCCCGGCAGGATCGAGAAGCCGGTGATGTCGCCGATGACCGAGCTATCATTGGTCTTGACGTTGGAGCCGACGTCGCCCCACCAGGTGACCATCGAACCGGTGCCGGCCAGGAACTGCTGGAAGGCTGTCGTGTTCGGGTCGGCGTTGATCTGGTCGGCGGGTTCCGACGGAAGCGCGTCGATGACGTCCTGGATGGCGCGCACCCAGGCCGGATTGTTGATGCGCGGCTTCATCGTGTCGGCATCGAACAGCCAGGCCTTGTCGTCGGGATGCTTGGCATAGGCGGTGGCGCGGCTGCCGAGGAAGTAGAAGCCGAAACCGCCCCATGCCTTGGGCGCATCGAGATAGCCGAAGACGTCCTGGCCCTTGAACTGCTTGCCCTTGAGGAATTTTGTGACGGCCTGGACTTCCTGCCAGGTCTTCGGCACGCCCCATTCGGTGGTCGCGCCGCCGTCCTTCCACGCCTTGGCGAGGTCGGCATCGGCAAACACGTCGGTACGGTAATTGAAGTTATGCGCATCGCCGTCCACGGTGATCCGGTACTGCTTGCCGTCCCAGGTGCCGACCGGCGGCTGCAGATAGGCCACGACATCCTTCATGTCGATCTGCTCTTTGACCCAGTCGGGCATCTCGGACGTCAGGCCCTTGCCGCAGACATCGCCTTCGAAGGGCGCGCCCATCTCGATGATGTCGAAGTCGACGGTGCCGGTGGCGATCGACTGCTGCAGGCGGGCATTGTAGTCGGCCTGCGCCAGGTCGATCCAGCTGATCTTGGCGCCGGTATAGGCCTCCCACGGCTTCAGGAAACCGCGGAACAGCACATTGTGCAGGTTCTGGTTGTTGAGGCCCATGAAGGTGAGCTCGACGCCGGCGAATTCGCCTTCCTTGACGTTGGCCTTGGTGGCTTCCAGGCAGAGTTCGCCGACCTTCTGGAAATCGGCATCCGTCGGCTGACCCTTGCCGACGCCGGGGATCTGCAGAATTTTGGAGCGTAGCTCGCTGGCGGCTTCAGCCGGGCGGGTGAAAGCGCCGAGCCCAGCGCCCGATGCGGCGGCGATCGCGGCCATCGAGGCCGCGCCTTTGAGTATGTCACGCCGGGTGGCACCCGCGCGGACGAGTTTTTCGTACAGACCGACTCTCATCTATTCCTCCCAGAACAACAGTCGTGAATTAAAATGCCAATCCCTCCGACGCCGAAACGTCGGCGGTTCTCCTTTATCATACGGGGACGTGGGACCCCACCCTGCGTCGCCTGGAGCTCCGATTTTCGGATAAAAATCCGACTGCCGGATTGGCAACAGCCAATATTTGCGTAATCGATTACCTTGTCAACACGAATGGCTTTTTATCGATAACATACCGACTTGCCCTTGCCGTTGGCAATGGCTAGCTTCACCGCGAGAAAAGGGGGGACGATGGCTCAAGTCGCGATCAGCAATGTGGCCAAGGCGTTCGGAACCGTCAAGGTCCTGCACGAGGTCAGCGTCGACATCGCCGATGGCCAGTTCGTGGTGCTGGTCGGCCCGTCGGGCTGCGGCAAGTCCACGCTGCTCAGGATGGTGGCCGGGCTGGAGACCGTCTCCGGCGGCACGATCGCCATTGGCGAGCGCATCGTCAACAATCTGCCGCCGGCCAAGCGCGACATCGCCATGGTGTTCCAGAACTACGCGCTCTATCCGCACAAGACGGTGGAGCAGAACATGGCGTTTGCGCTGAAGCTGCGCAAGACCGATCCAGCCGTGGTCGCCGAGCGGGTCAAGCGCGCCGCCGACATTCTCGACCTCAATCCGTACCTGAAACGTTATCCGCGCCAGCTATCCGGCGGCCAGCGCCAGCGCGTCGCCATGGGCCGCGCCATCGTGCGCAATCCGCAAGTCTTCCTGTTCGACGAGCCGCTCTCCAATCTCGACGCCAAGCTGCGCGTGCAAATGCGCACCGAGATCAAGGAACTGCACCAGCGGCTGAAGACCACCACCATCTACGTCACCCACGACCAAATCGAGGCCATGACCATGGCCGACAAGATCGTCGTCATGCGCGATGGCCGTATCGAGCAGGTCGGCGCGCCATTGGAATTGTTCGACCGGCCGGCCAATCTGTTTGTCGCCGGCTTCATCGGCTCGCCGTCGATGAACCTGCTCAAAGGCGTGGTGCGCAAGGGCGACAAGGTCGAGATAGCAGGCACGCTGTTCCCGGTCGCGGCCGGCAGCGCCGCCAAGGAGGGCCAGGCCGTGGTCTATGGCGTGCGGCCCGAGCATCTCGAAATCCATCCCGACGGCGTGCCGGCAAAGATCTCGGTGGTCGAACCGACCGGTTCCGAAACGCTGGTCTTCGTGCGCTTCGGCGACGGCGAGATGGTGGCGCTGTTTCGCGAGCGCCACGACTTCAAACCCGGCGACACGCTCAATCTCAAGCCGCGCCTTGACCAGGTCCATCTCTTCGACGCCGAGACGGGCAACCGGCTCTGATTTCCAATCGACTTTGACCAAACTGTTTGACGAGGACTGCCATGCTCAAAGGGATCAACCCATTGCTCAATGCCGATGTGCTCCAGGCGCTCAGGGCAATGGGACACGGCGACGATCTGGTCATCGCCGACACCAATTTCCCCGCCGATTCGGTGGCAAAGCAGACCGTGCTCGGCAAGCTGCTGCACATCGACGCCTCGGCGGCCGATGTGGTCAAGGCGGTGCTGTCGCTCTATCCGCTGGACACTTTCGTCGACGATGCGGCCGCGCGCATGGAGATCGTCGGCAAGCCGGACGAGATCCCGCCGGTGCAAAAAGAGGTGCAGAAGGAGATCGACAAGGCGGAAGGCAAGGCCTGGCCGATGATCTCGGTCGAGCGCTATGCCTTCTACGAGCGCGCCAAGAAAGCCTATTGCGTCATCCAGACCGGCGAGCGCCGCTTCTATGGCTGCTTCGCCTTTCGCAAGGGCGTCGTGCCGCCGGACGCCGAGTAGGGCCATGGCGTCGGGCAAACCTGTCGTCATTCTGGGCGTTTTCGTCGCCGACACCGCCTACCGCGCCGATCGACAGCCGCGCATGGGTGAAACCATTCTTGGTAATTCCTTCAAGCTGGGACCGGGCGGCAAGGGCTCGAACCAGGCGGTGGCGGCAGGCAAGCTCGGCGCGGACGTCACCTTCCTGACCCGGCTTGGCGTCGATGCTTTCGCCGACATGGCCAAGGCGACCTGGGCAGAGGCGAGCGTCAAATCCGCCGTCATCGAGACGCCGCAAAGCTATACCGGCGCGGCCTATATCTTCATCGAGGAGACAACCGGCAACAACGCCATCATCGTCAGCCCGGGTGCGGCGATGCTGATCTCGCCTGAAGACATCGAGGCCAACGCCGGCCTGATCGGCGGCGCCGGCGTCTTCGTCACCCAGCTCGAACAGCCGATCGACGCGGCACTGCGCGCACTCGAAATCGCGCGCGGTGCAGGGGTGACCACCATCCTCAATCCGGCGCCGGCGGCCAAGCTGCCGGACCGCATCTATACGCTTTGCGACTATGTCACCCCCAACGAGACCGAGGCCGAAGAGCTGACCGGCATCAAGGTTTCTTCGATCGACGAGGCTCGCCGCGCCGCCGACAGCCTGCTCAAAAAGGGCGTCGGCTCGGTCATCATCACGCTCGGCGAAAAAGGCGCGCTGCTGCACACGGCCGCTCGGTCCGACCATGTTCCCGTGGTCAGTGCCGGTCCGGTGGTCGAAACCACCGGCGCGGGCGATGCCTTCAATGGCGGCCTGGCCGCCGCACTCGCCAAAGGCGTGGAGCCGCTGCAAGCCGTCCGCTTCGCCTGCGCCGTCGCCGGCATTTCGGTGACAAGGCCGGGTACGGCGCCATCCATGCCGACGCTGCATGAGGTCGAGGCGCTGCTGGCCGAGGGATAGATCGACGGCACCGAGTCCAACGCCGCTATTCCAAGGCCAGCACCCAACCCATGGCGAGACCCAGGAACAGCTTCCTGGCAATGTCGAGGCGAATGCGCGGACAGGGCGCCAAGTGTCCTGGCGGGGGCTCTTTGAGGCGTTTGGCGTATCATCGAAGATCGCTTCCATGGCAAGATTCTGGATCGAACCGGGTTCGATGTGGATCCTCCGCTGTTTGAGCTTGGGC
>NZ_JAMYUS010000016.1:0-167685 GCF_040323255.1 Mesorhizobium sp. M0052
GCGCGAGCACAAGAAGCTCGCTCTGCGCCAAGCCGCATGACCAGCATCATGATCGCCCATTTTGCAGAACTTGACGCACACAACCTGGCCGGCAGGCCAGAGGGGGGTGCTGTCCCGCCGGCTTCTCCAGCTAGAACGTGCCTCTGCGCCTACCAATCCATCACCACCTTACCCGAACTGCCGCTCCTCATCGCATCGAACCCCGCCTGAAAATCATCGATACCGATTCGATGCGTGATCAGGCCGCTGACATCCAGCGGCCCCTGCACCAGGGCGATCATCTTGTACCAAGTCTCGAACATCTCGCGGCCGTAAATGCCCTTCAAGTGCAGCATCTTGAAGATGACCTTGTTCCAGTCGATCTCAAAGCCGGTCGGCGCGATGCCCAGAATGGCGATCTTGCCGCCATTGTTCATGGTGTCGATCATGTCGCGAAAGGCGGGCGCGGCGCCCGACATTTCCAGGCCGACATCAAAACCTTCGGTCATGCCGAGCGCCGGCATGACATCCCTAAGCTTTTCCTTCGAGGCGTCGACGACATGCTGGACGCCGAGCTTTTTGGCCAGCGCCAGCCGCACCGGGTTGATGTCGGTGATGACGACTTTTCGCGCGCCCACACATTGCGCCACCAGCGCGCCCATGATGCCGATCGGACCGGCGCCGGTGACCAGCACGTCCTCGCCGACCAGATCGAAGGACAGAGCGGTGTGGACCGCATTGCCCAAGGGATCGAAAATCGCCGCGATCTCGTCGGGCACATCGTCGGGGATAGAGACGACATTGTGCTGCGGGATCGCCAGATACTCGCCGAAGGCGCCGGGGCGGTTGACGCCGACGCCGAGCGTGTTACGGCAGAGATGGCCCCTGCCGGCGCGGCAATTGCGGCAATGGCCGCAAACGATGTGGCCTTCGCCGGAGACGCGCTGGCCGACCTTGTATTCGGTGACCGCAGCGCCGAAATCGGCCACCGTGCCGACGAATTCATGGCCGGTCACCATCGGCACCGGCACGGTCTTCTGCGCCCACTGGTCCCAATTGTAGATGTGGACGTCGGTGCCGCAGATCGCCGTCTTCTTGACCTTGATCAGCACGTCGTTGGGGCCGATCTCCGGCACCGGTACCTCTTCCATCCAGATGCCCGGTTCGGCCTTGGCCTTCACCAGCGCCTTCATCATGTTCGACATGCTTTTGTCCCTTGAATCCCTTGATCCGGAATCGCTTTTGGCGATCAGGAAATGACGCCCAACTCTTTTCCCACCGCCGCGAACGCTGCCACGGCGCGGTCGATGTCGGCGCTGGAATGCGCCGCCGACATCTGCGTGCGGATGCGCGCCTGGCCTTTCGGCACCACCGGGAAGGAAAAGCCGATGACATAGATGCCGCGCTTCAGCATGCGCGCCGCCATTTCCTGCGCCAGGCTGGCATCGCCCAGCATCACCGGAATGATCGGATGATCGGCGCCGGCCAGCGTGAAGCCGAGCTTGCCCATTTCGGAGCGAAAGCGCGCCGCATTGGCATAGAGGCGTTCGCGCAGGGCGTCGCCATTTCGGATCAGCTCGAACACCTTGATCGAGGCGCCGGCGATCGCCGGCATCAGCGTGTTGGAGAAGAGATAGGGCCGCGAGCGCTGGCGCAGCCAGTCGACCACCTGACCTTTGCCCGAGGTGTAGCCGCCCGAGGCGCCGCCCAGCGCCTTGCCGAGCGTGCCGGTGATGATGTCCACCCTGCCCTCGACGCCGCAATGCTCGGCCGAGCCGCGGCCGTTCTTGCCGACGAAGCCGACGGCATGGCTGTCGTCGACCATGACCATGGCGTCGTATTTTTCCGCGAGGTCGCAGACGCCTTTAAGATTGGCGATGATGCCGTCCATGGAGAACACGCCGTCGGTGGCGATCAGGCGGAAGCGGCAGTCTTTCGCCTCTTTCAGCCGCGCTTCGAGGTCGGCCATGTCGTTGTTGGCATAGCGGAAACGCTTGGCCTTCGACAGCCGCACGCCGTCGATGATCGAGGCATGGTTCAGCGCATCGGAAATGATCGCATCCTCCTCGCCGAGCAGTGTCTCGAACAGGCCGCCATTGGCGTCGAAGCAGGAGCCGTAGAGGATGGTGTCGTCCATGCCGAGGAATGATGAAATCGTTGATTCAAGCTGCTTGTGCTCTTCCTGCGTGCCGCAGATGAAGCGCACCGAGGCCATGCCGTAACCGTAGCGGTCCAGCGCGCCTTTGGCTGCATCGCGCAATTCTGAGCTGTCGGCGAGGCCGAGATAGTTGTTGGCGCAGAAATTCAGCACCTTGTCGCCGCCGACTTCGATCTCAGCCGACTGGGTCGAGGTGATCACCCGCTCGGATTTGTAGAGCCCGGCGGATTTCAGCCCTTGCAGTTCGTTGTCGATATGGGAGAGGAATGCCGCGCTCATGGATCAGGTCCTGTTGAGATTGGCGCGACTGTCGCGCTACGCGCACTAAAAATCCATCGCAAAAGCGACCGTTTCGGTGGCACGGCGGGCTCAACCCTGGCGCGACCCGATCGCATGGCCCGCATGCTGGAGTAGCAGGCACGCGAATACGGCTATGCCGCGAAAGAACATGATAACCATCTCGGCAGCTTTCGTTTACTGCCGAAGCAACAGTTCCGCCGGCTTCCAGACCTGTTAACCCTTTCAAGCCAATGGTCTTCTCGCCACGAATCGGTGGCAGAATCAGTTCGACCGAGGGGTCACCTAGAATATGTCGCAGCAGCCGGCGCAAACCGTCTCGGGCAAACTCATCCTGCTGATCAAGAGCGGCTATTGGCTGGCGCTGCTGATCATCGCCGCCATGGTGATGGCCTCCTTCATCCTGCTGCAGCAGATGATGGCGGCGCAACAGCACAACCATACTCTGCTCGACATCGTCAGCACCCAGAAGGCGCTGTCGCAGCGCATCGTCTTTTTGACCAGCGCAACCGGCTCCGCCGCGCGTGACAAGCAGCCGGCCCTAGTTGCCGCGCTGAAACAGGCGACCGCCGAGTTCGAGACGAACTACGACCTGCTCCTCAAACAGACGGGAGCCGACCCGCTGTCGCCGGCATTGTCCGACCCAAGGTCGATCGAGAGCGTGCTCTACGGCAAGCCGTTCCACCTCGACTATTTCTCGGTCGGGCTGGTCGCCAATGGCGAAAGGCTGATCTCGTCCTTCGAATCCCAGCTCTCCGGCAATGCCGCCTACAAGGGCGGCGGCGAGCGCGTCAATCTCGATGCTTCCGTCGCCAATGCGACGCTGTCGGGTTATGCCGCGCTCGGCCAACGCATCGCCGCATTCGCAGACGAGCGGTCGGAAAAGCTCCTCGATCTCCATCGCACCTTGTTCTACGCCACCATCGGCGTCATCGTCCTGGTGGCGCTTTTCATCTTCCGGCCGATGTCGAAGGCGATCCTGCGCAAGACGCACGAGCTTGTCGATGCCCGCAACTCGATGGCCTTCATCGCCGTACATGACGGGCTGACCGGCCTGCACAACCGCACCTTCCTGACCGACCACTTCGAAACGCTGATCAAGGGCGCGCATCGCCGGCGCGAGAGGCTGGCGGTGATCCAGCTCGACCTCGACCGGTTCAAGCAGATCAACGACACACTCGGCCACGCCGCCGGCGACTATGTGCTGGTCGTCACCGCGCAGCGCATGCGCGATTCCTGCCGTGCGTCGGATCTCTGCGCGCGCCTTGGCGGCGACGAATTCGTGATGATCCTCAATGGCGCCGGCGGCCCCGAGGACATCAACATGCTGGCCCGGCGCATCCTGGAGGAGATCAACGAGCCGATTACCTTCCAGGGCACGACCATCCTTCCAGGGGCCAGCGCCGGCATTGCCGTCTATCCCATCGACGCCGACAATGCCGAGGATCTGCTCGTCCACGCCGACCTCGCGCTCTATTCCGCCAAAAAGCTCGGCGGCGGCAGCTTCTCGTTCTTCTCCGAGGAACTCAGGCGCGAGCTAGACTACCGCAAGCAGCTCGAGCACGACATCAAGGTCGCGATTTCGGAGAACGCCTTCCAGGTCTATTTCCAGCCGCAGGTGTCGCTGAGCAACGGCGCCATCAGCGGCATCGAGGCGCTGGTGCGCTGGAAGCATGCCGAGCGCGGCATGATTGCGCCGGGCGAGTTCATTCCGGTCGCCGAAAAATGCGGCTTCATGCCCGAGATCGGCCGCATCGTCTTTACCAAGGCGATCGAGCAAGCAGCCGAATGGGATCGCGCCGGCATTGCCTTCGGCCGGCTTGCCGTCAACGTGTCCGGCACCGAGCTGCGCGAACCCGACTTCGACCGCTTCCTGTTCGCGACGCTGGAAAAGGCGGGCCTGGCGCCGCAGAAACTGTCGCTTGAAATCGTCGAATCCGTCATTCTCGACGACGAGAAGACGGGCATCGCGGCGAAGCTGCGCCACATCCGCGCTGCTGGCGTCCATCTTGAGCTCGACGATTTCGGCACCGGCTATGCCTCGCTCAGCCACGTCAATCCCAACGAGATCGACCGGCTGAAGATCGACCGCCGCTTCGTCCAGAACATCAACGAGAATGGCGACAACACCAAGATCGTGCGCGCCATCACCGAGCTGGCGCGCGGTCTCGGCATTTCGATCGTCGCCGAGGGCGCGGAAACCGAAGCCGAGCTCGATTCGCTGATGGCAATCGGCTGCGACCAGGTGCAGGGCTATTCCATCGCCTTCCCGATGCCGCAGGACAAAGCGCGCGAATGGCTGCTGGCGCGCAGCCCGAAGAAAGCCAAGCTGAAGGTGCTTCAGGGCAATTTAGCCTAGACTATTGCCCACCGGTGCCGGTCATTTGGCCGGCGCGACATTCGCCCGCAATGCCGCCAGCACCTCGGCGAACTCCGCCAGCCTGTCGTCCGGCAATCCCGCGCGCAGCCGCTTGTCGAAGATGAGAGCCGCCGCCCGCAGCTTCAGGAACATCGTTTCGCCCGCCTGCGTCAGCTCGACCAGATGAACCCGGCGGTTGTCCGGATCGCGGCGGCGCGTCAGCAAGCCTTGCGCCTCCATGGCGTTGAGATGGTGGGTGAGCGTGGCGCCCTGGATGCCGATCATGCCGGCAAGTTCGCGCTGGTTGGCAAGCTCGCTCGACTTGACCGAAAGCAAGGTCAGCCACACCGGCAGCGTGCCGCCGGCCTCGACCAAAGCGGCGTCAAAGGCCTGCGCCACCAGCTTGGAGGTGCGCGCGAGATTCATGCCGATTGGCGGACGGTCAAAGGGAGTCATGCGCCGACAGTAGAACAAGGCGCCGAGCGATGGAACGCGGCATTATACATTGACATCGAACCATTTGATATCTAACTATCATGCGTGTCGATCTACCGAGTTCGTATCATCCTGCATTCGACAGGGATCCGAGGACGGGCGGCGGGCAAGGAGGAAGCGGTCATGCAATATGTCTACATCGTCGTTATCGGCCTTCACGTCATGGCCGGTGTGTTCTGGGCCGGCACCACCATCACGCTTGCCCGCGACCCCGAGATCAGGGCGGAGCGCTTTATCGGACCGCAAATGGGCTCGGCCGGCATGGTGTTCGTGACCGGCGCCCTGCTCTGGTATTTCTTCCACGGCGCCTATTTCGGCTCGATGGAAATGGTGCTGGCGCTAGGCATCCTGGCCGCCTTCGCCGCTGCCGGCGTTCTCAGCGTCGTCGTCCGCAAGACCAGCCGGCAGCTTGCCGGCGCGGACGTCGCAACGGAAGCGGCGCTGCGCACCAAAATGGCCCGCGGCGAGCGCATCGCCGCCTGGCTGCTGGTGCTCACTGTGCTTTGCATGGCGACCGCCAGGATGATTTGAGCCCTGCCGCACGTCGCCTCCCGGTTGAAGACCATTCCGCATCGTGCGTCGCCTGGCTCTCGGCTGGTGGCGTACGCGGCGCGCAGTTCGGATGGATGTGCAAGGTGGCTCTCCGCACAGAGGTTTGGCTGCGCGCCACCCATCACTTTGATCGATCGAGATGCGCCCGCCGGAAGGGTGAGATCGAGCTTTGGAACAAGCCGTAGGCCGGCTTGTAGGCTCAAACCCGCAAGCCGAACCTGATGCCATCATAGATGGCGGCGTGGATGTTGCGCGAGGCGACCGCATCGCCGATGCGCAACAGCACGAAGCCGCCTTCGGGGTTGCGTGAAGGAAAAATATCGCCGCCGCCGACCAGCCGCTCGTAATCGACCGCGCCACCATTCTTCGACAGCGGTTTCAGCTGGAGATAGAGATCGTCGAGCGGCGCCGTGCCGTGCTCGACCACCACCTGGTCGACCCGCCTTTCGCCACGCCAGCCATCGGCAAAGTCGGAGGCGAGTTCGGCGACCAGCTGGTTGCCCTCGCGCCGTACCGAGCGCAGCCTGGTGTTGATGGTGATGGTGACGCCCTTCTCCTGGAAGGCGCGCATATAGGGCACGTGGTTCATGCCGCCCATTTCGGGGGCGAAGAAGCGCTCCGGCGAAACCAGTTCCAGTTTTGACCCTGCATTGGCGATCAGCTCCGCCGCGCCCATGCCCTGGTGGCCACCATTGTCGTCGAAGAGCAGCACGTTCTCCGCCGGCTTGATGCTGCCGGCCATGATGTCCCAACTCGACGTGACGAGATTGTCGCCTGATGTCAGCGGCGGGTTCTGTGGCAGGCCGCCGGTGGCGATCACCACCACGTCGGGCGACAGCGCCAGCACTTCGTCCTGCTCGGCCCAGGTGTCGTAGCGGATCCCGACGCCGAGCCGGTCGAGTTCGGCCAGCCGCCAGTCGATGATGCCGATCAACTCCTTGCGGCGCGGGTTCTGCGTCGCCAGCCGAACCTGGCCGCCGGCCTGACCGGAGGCTTCAAGCACCGTGACATGATGGCCGCGTTCGGCCATCACGCGAGCTGCCTCGAGCCCGCCAGCGCCAGCGCCAACGACAACGACGTTCCGCCTGGGCCCTTCGGTCTTCAGGATGATATGCGGAATCTCGGCCTCGCGGCCGGTCGCGGCATTGTGGACGCACAGCGCCTCGCCGCCTTCATAGATACGATCGAGGCAATAGGTGGCGCCGACGCAAGGCCGGATCTCGTGCTCGCGGCCTTCCATGACCTTCTTGATGATGTGCGGATCGGCGATATGGGCGCGGGTCATGCCGACCATATCGAGCTTGCCGGTGGCGATGGCATGGCGCGCCGTGGCGACATCGGAAATCCGCGCCGCATGGAAGGTCGGGAACTTCGTCGCCGCCCTCACCTCGCCGGCAAAATCGAGATGCGGCGAAGAGCGCATGCCGGCGACCGGGATGACCTTGGTTAGTGCCGCATCGCTCTCGATCGAGCCGCGAATGATGTTGAGGAAATCGACCTTGCCGGAACCGGCCAATCGCCGGGCGATCTCAACGCCCTCCTCCTTCGACAGGCCTTTGTCAAAATCCTCATCGGCGACCATACGGATGCCGACGACGAATTTTTCGCCGACCGCCGCCCGCACGGCATCCAGCACCATGTCGGTGAAGCGCAGCCGGTTGTCGAGCGAACCGCCGAACTCGTCGTCGCGATGGTTGGTGGCCGGCGACCAGAAGCCGTCCATCAGATGGCCGTAGGATTCGAACTCGATGCCGTCGAGGCCGGCGGCCTGGCAGCGCTGCGCAGCGGACGCATAGTCGGCGACGATACGCTCGATGTCCCAGTCCTCGATGGTTTTGGGGAACGCGCGGTGTGCCGGCTCACGCACCGGCGAAGCCGACAGCACCGGCAGCCAGTCGGCCTTGTTCCAGCCGGTGCGGCGACCAAGATGGGTGATCTGGATCATCACCTTGCAGTCATGCTCGTGGCAGGCGTCCGCCAGTTCGGCCAGCCACGGCACGATGCGGTCGTCATAGACATGCAGATTGCCAAAGGCGGCCGGACTGTCGCGCGAGACGATCGCCGAGCCCGCCGTCATGGTCAGCGCCATGCCGCCCTTGGCCTTTTCGGCGTGGTAGAGCCGGTAGCGCTGTTTCGGCATGCCGTCCTCGGAATAGGCCGGCTCGTGGCTGGTCGACATCACCCTGTTCTTCAGCGTCAGGTGTTTGAGCTGGTAAGGCTGGAGAAGCGGGTCGTTGCTGGTCATCATCTTCCTGCGATTCCAATTTGTGTCGGAGCAGCGCGTGCTGCTCCAGTTCTTGTCTTAAGCATCGAATTTATTCGAAAATCGCTGCACACTTTTCGGTCCGGTGCTAATGAGCGCGGAAAATCCCCAGGAAAACCGCGATGATCGATGCCAAAACCCTCACCCAGCTCGGCGCCCACGTCGAGACGCCACAGAGCCCGGAGACCGCGGTCCTGGAGACCGTGCCGTTCCAGCGCGGCGACGGACCGCCGGCGATCGTGCGCTTCACCTGCCCGGAATTCACCTCGCTCTGCCCGGTAACCGGACAGCCGGATTTCGCTCATATCGTCATCGACTACGCACCCGATGCCACGCTCGTGGAATCGAAGTCGCTCAAACTGTTCATGACCTCGTTTCGCAACCATGGCGCTTTCCATGAAGACTGCACGGTGATGATCGGCCGCCGCATTGTGGCGGCAACGAAGCCGCTGTGGTTGCGCATAGGCGGCTATTGGTATCCGCGCGGCGGCATTCCGATCGATGTCTTCTGGCAGACCGGCGCTCCGCCCGAAGGCGCCTGGTTGCCCGACACCGGCGTTGCCCCCTATCGCGGAAGGGGCTGAAGCTATTTTGCGGAACTTTAGCGGGACAGCGCCCCCCTCTGTCCTGCCGGACATCTCCCCCACACGGGGGGAGATTGGCCGCCACATAGGCTTTAGCTAATCTCAAATGATGCGGAGCGGGCGAGACGCTGGAACTGCTGATCTCCCCCCGTGTGGGGGAGATGTCCGGCAGGACAGAGGGGGGCGCGAAGGATCGCAGGCGCTGATCCTCAATCAACATTATTCGCACTGGTACTGGCTGAGCGCCCATTCACCGGTCACCGAAAGCAGATCGGATATCTTCCAGTCGCCGTCGACTTTCCTGAATTTCCATTCAAGGCGATGCGGGTTGCCGGCGACGACGAAGGCGACAATGACCTTGGCCTGGTCGCCATTGATCGCTTCGAGTGTCTTCAGGCTCTTATCGATCTCGGTCTTGTCATAGTCGGCATTGTCGAGCGCCATGTTGGGGTCGAGACATTCTCCCTGCCCGGATGTGCGCAACGCGTCGCTCTTGTCGAGAACGGTTTTTGCCGGGTCGATGAAGTGGCTGCGCTGCGCCGGATCGATCTCCAGTCCCACCTGATCGTAAAATGGCCGCACCACCGCCGTCGGGGATCCCGGCAGAATGGGTGCGGCCGGTGGGGCGTCGGCCGGCGGCCACCCAACCGGCGGTGTCGCCGGTTCCACCGCTGTCCCGGGTGGATTTGCGGGCGGTGCTGGGCCGGCCGGTGCCGTCACGGCCGGCGCATTGGCTGGCGGCGGGCCCAACAGGCCTTGTGCTGCGGCTGCGCTCATACCCACCGACAGCACGCACATGGGCGACAGCGCCAAGGCAAGACGGCGGAGCACGGGATCACTCCGGCGCTTTGTCGGGCATGCATTCCAGCGCGCTCAGCGTCCAGTTGCTGGTCTTGGAGGTAATGTCGGCGACCTTCCATTTGCCGTCGATTTTCTTCAGCGACCACAGCATTTCGCGTTTGGAATCATCGCCTTCCGCAAAAAGGCTGAAGGTGGCGGTGACTTCGGCCGTATCGCCATTGACGGTCTCGGCCAGCTTCAATGTCTTGGCAATCGACTTCTGGTCGAAATCCTGGGCGTCAAGGCCGGGATCGAAGTCGAGGCAGGCGACTTCGTCGGGCTTGTTCTTCGTTGCCAGATCGTTGAGATCGAACAGCTTGGTCACCGGCTCGGTGAAGCGGTCGCGGTACTTTGCATCTCCCTCGAATTTCACTTCAGGCACATAAAAGAACTTGACGGCGTTGGAAGCCGGCCCGGCCAGCACCGTCGCAGGCAAGGCAATCGAAAAGACAGCGGCAAGCACTATCGGTTTCATGCAGGATCTCCGGACGTTTGGCGGCAAGGTGCAATACCAGACATCCTGCATATCGGTTTTTTTGCGGCTCATGAAGCCCCGGCTGCACCGTCTCAGCCATCAAGCCAGACGTTCTGCAGGTCCATCTCGAAGGTCTGGTGGACGCCGTAGTTCTTCACCTTCTTGTTCATGTGGCTGTAGAGCTTCTGCCAGAAGGGTTGAATGATGACGCCGGAATCCTGCAGGATCTGCTCGACATCCTTCATCACCTCACGCCGCTTCTCCACATCGATCAGCGACAGCGCCTGCTTCAGCTTGGCGTCGAAGTCCGGGTTGGAATAGGCCGATTCATTCCAGGCCTCGCCGGTGCGATAACCAAGCGCCAGGACCTGGACGCCAAGCGGGCGCATGTACCAGATGGTCATCGAATAGGGATATTTCGTCCAGTCGTTCCAGAAGGTCGAGCCCGGCAGCACCGTGCGCTTGACCTTGATGCCGGCGTCGCGCAGTTGGCCGGCAATCGCGTCGCCGGTGTTCTTCTGCCAATCGTCCTCGACGGTGATCAGCTCGTGCTCGAAATCGGCCTGCCCAGCGTCGGCCATCAGTTTCTTGGCGCCGGCCGCGTCGCGCGTCTTCTTGGGCAGCGCGAAATATTCAGGATGGATAGGGCTGACATGGTGGTTTTCACCGACCGTCCCTCGCCCGGCATAGCCGAGTTCCAGCACCGCATTGTTGTCGACCGCCATCTGCAGCGCGTTGCGCACCCGCTGGTCGTCATAGGGCTTGTGGGTAACGTTCGTGCGGGCAACCAGCGTGGTTGCCGTCGCAACCTCGGACTTCTCCAGCCCCATCTTATCCAGGATGTCGATGAAGTCGGCCGGCGTCTCGAAATTGAGGTCTATCTCGCCGGATTCGAAGGCGTTGATCGAAGCGTTGAAGTCGGTGCCGTAGTCGATGAACTCGACGCTGTCGAGCGGCGCTTCACCACCCCACCACTTGCCGTTTTCACGACGCTTGACCACCGCCTTCTGGCCAACATCGTAGGAGACCAGTTCGAACGGGCCCGTGCCGATCGGCTTCTTGACCGGGTCGGCGCCTTCGGCGTCGAAATTGCGGTGGACGACGAGCGCGGGATAATCGGTGAGGTTCGGGATCAGCGAAATGTCGGGCGCGCTGAGCGTCAGCTTGACCGTATTGTCGTCGACCTTGGCGATCGCGCCTTCCCTGGCCTTGCCCGACTTTTCGTCGATCAGCCCGCCGACGCGAGCGGCCATGGAGTTGCCGGCGACCTTCTTCTCGCACCAGCGGGTAACATTGAAGACCACGTCATCGGCGTTGAAGGCATCGCCATTGTTCCAGGTGATGCCCTTGCGCACATGCAACGTGTATTCCGTGGCGTCGTCATTGATGTCCCAGCTTTCGAGCAGCACTGGCTCGAAGGTGAATTCCCTGGTGTAGCGGACCAGCGGCTCCAGCCAGCAGCGCGAGATGTTGGCCAGTTCCACCCAGTCATAGGTGCGCGGATCTTTTTGTGCCTTGACCGACATCGATATGTGCAGCGTGCCGCCCTTCTTCGGCTCCTCGGCAAAAGCCTGTCCCGGCGCGGCAAGGCCGATCATGCCGTAGGCCAGCGCCGTCGATGCGCCGAACGCACTTGCCAATGCAAGAAACTCGCGCCGGTCCATACGGCCAGCACGCGTCTCTTGCGCCATCGCCTCGATGGCCGTCGGCACGCGATCGCCATTGCTTTTGAAAAGTGTCATGTCTTTCTCCCTTGCGGTTCCCATCGGGTCTTCGCCCGTTATCAACTCATTCGTCGTTCTCTTAGCTAACGCTGTCGGGCAGCCTCTCTTCGCGCTGCGCGATAAAGTCCCTGAGGCCCTCGGCAATGCCCTCATCGAGTTTCGGCTCTTCATAGTCGGCCAGCATGTTGCGGGCTTTCTCGCGGCCGCGCGTGTCGTGGTCCTTCGCCCCTCCGGCCTTCCATTGTTCGTAGGAGTTGAAATCCATGATGGTGGGCATGAAGAATGCCGACTCGTAATGATCGAGCGTGTGCTGGGTGCCGAGGAAATGGCCCTGCGGCCCGACTTCGCGGATCGCCGCCATGGCCTCCTTGAAATCGTCGAACGGCAGGCCGCCGGCATATTTATACCAGCCGACAAGCTGCTCGCAGTCGGTGGCGAATTTCGAATAGCCGCATGTCAGCCCGGCCTCCAACCAGCCGGCGGAGTGCCAGATATAATTGGCGCCGGCGAGGATGGCGGCATGCATCAGCATGTTGGATTCATAGCCGGCCTGGGCGTCGTTGAGCTTGGAGCCGACATGGAAGCCGGAGGTTCGCCAGGGCAGTTTGTATTTCCGCGCCAGCGCGCCCATCAGATACATCATCTGGGCGGCTTCCGGCGTGCCGCCCATCGGCGCGCCGGTCTTCATGTCGACCGTCACCATGAACTGGCCGTAGATTTGCGGCGAACCCGGGCGCAGCAGTTGGGTGAAAGCGACGCCGGCCAGTGCTTCGGCATTGACCTGCGCCACCGCGCCGACGGCCGAGGCCGAAGTCGATGCGCCGCACAGCGCAAAGGGAGCCAGGATCAGCGGCTGATTGCTGCGCGCATAGACCTTCATCGCGTCCAGCATGGTGGCGTCCCACACCAGCGGCGAGTTGCAGTTGGTAATCGACACCAGCACCGGGTTGTCGCGAACGAAATCTTCGCCAAAGACGATGCCCGCCATCGCCATCGTGTCTTCGGCGCGGTCTTTGGAAGTAACGATGCCCATGAACGGCTTGTCGGAATGCTTCAGCGCCGAATGGATGATGTGGAGATGCCGTTTCGGCACCGCGATCTCCATCGGCTCGCAGATGATCGAACTCGACGAATGCAGCGCCGGGGCCATGTAGGCGAGCTTGTGGAAATTGTTGAGGTCTTCAAGCGTGCCATAACGCCGGTTGTTGTCGAGGTCGCGCACGTAAGGCGCGCCATACATCGGCGCGAAGATGGAGTTCTTGCCGCCGACGCTCACGGTGCGCTCGGGATTGCGCGCATTGAGGGTGAACTCGGACGGAACCTTCGCGACCAGTTCCATCAGCAGGCCGCGGTCGATGCGGACGCGTGTCTCGGACACGTCGGCGCCCGCCGCCTTCCACATGGCGATCGCCTCGTCGTCGCGGAACTCGCAACCGACCTCTTCGAGGATGGCGAGTGACTCCTGGTGGATCAGTTCCACCGCCTCGTCCGGGACCATCTGGTAGGTGGGAATCTCGCGGACCAGCGTTGGGAACGAGGTGACGGGGGCGCTCCTCAGCGCCTTGCGTCCGAGGCGACCACCGCCGCGGCGGTGGGTTTGCTCGGTCAGTTCAGCGGCCGGTGCGTTCATGGAGCCTCCTCATTCCGTCCAACCAAGTTAGCGAGAGGAAATATGGATGTGACGCTGGAAAATCCTGATCTCTTGTATAAGCTCAGCTTATGCGAAGCCTGCGCCACCTCCTGCCCTCGGCCGGCAGCCTGATCGTCTTCGAGGCGGCGGGCCGGCTGTCGAGCTTCACCGCTGCCGGGCGCGAGCTCGGCATGACGCAGGCCGCCGTCTCCTATGCGGTGCGCGGGTTGGAGGAACAGCTTAGCGCGCAGCTGTTCCAGCGCCGCCACCGCCAGGTCGTCCTGACAGAAGCGGGCGAACGCTTCCATGCCGACGTCTCGCTCGGTCTGTCGCATATCCGCAAATCGGCCGAGGATCTGCGCCTGCAGGCGAGCGGCGGCCATGTCACGCTGGCGGCGTCGACCGCCTTCGGCTCGTTCTGGATGATGCCGCGCCTGCAGCAGTTCCGCGACGAACTGCCGGGCATCGACTTGCGCATCCAGACCGCCGACCGCGATCTCGACATCATCGCCGAGGGCATCCCGCTCGCCGTTCGCGGCGGCGAACCGCGGGACTGGGCCGATTATTATTCGCTGCCGCTGGCCGACGAGGAGATTTTTCCGGTGGTTGGCGCCAGCTATCTCGCGAAATTCGGCATGCCAAGGAGCGTCGCGGAGCTGGCGACGCATCGCCTGATCCACCTCGAGGAGCCCTACCGCGAGGCGGCTAGCTGGGACGAATGGTTCCAGTCTGCGGGCGGCAGGCTCGACAACACCGCGCGCGGCCTGCGCATCAACGATTACGGCCTCGTGATCCAGGGCGTCATGGAGGGCCAGGGCATCGCGCTCGGCTGGCGGCATCTGGCCGAACGGCTCCTGGCGTCGGGGCTGCTGGTGCCGGTGACCGACCATGTGCTGAAAACCGGCAAGGCGTTCTATGTGGTTTGGCCGAAGAACCGGGAGTTGAGCGAGAATGCGCGGAAAGTCAGGGACTGGCTGGCGGCGCAGGCTTGAAATCGGTTGCAGCGTAGTCACTATCGCGGAGTTCCTTCACACCCCCCTCTGTCCTGCCGGACATCTCCCCCGCAAGGGGGGAGATTGGCAGTTCATATGTCGCGTCACCCTTCAAGCATTGAAGATTGGCGAAAGCCGTCGTGACATCTGATCTCCCTCCTTGCGGGGGAGATGGCCGGCAGGCCAGAGGGGGGTGCTGTCCCGCTGGCGTCTCCAATGTCCGGCATTCATTGAAGCCTTCCGCACACCCTTCGAATCCGCCTATAATACCCCCATGCCCATTCGCCAGCTTTCCGAAACGATGATCAACCAGATCGCCGCCGGCGAAGTCATCGAGCGTCCGGCGAGCGTGGTGAAGGAACTGGTCGAAAACGCGCTCGACGCCGGCGCCTCCCGCGTCGAGGTCGTCACTGCCGGCGGCGGGCTGAACCTGATCCGCGTCACCGATGACGGCTCCGGTATCCCCGAACAGGAACTGGCGCTGGCCATTGCGCGCCACTGCACCTCGAAACTTGCCGACAACATTCATGATATCCGCTCGCTCGGCTTCCGTGGCGAGGCGCTGCCGTCGATCGGTTCGGTGGCGCGGCTGTCGATCCGTTCGCGCACGACCGCAGGCGACGCTGCCGCCGAGATCGCCATCGAAGGCGGCCGCGTTTCGGCGGTCAAGCCGGCGGCGGCCAATCGCGGCACAACGGTCGAGGTGCACGACCTGTTCTTTGCCACGCCGGCGCGGCTCAAATTCATGAAGGGCGAGCGGGCCGAAAGCTCGGCCACCAGCGACGTGGTCAAGCGCATCGCCATCGCCTTCCCCGCCGTGCGCTTCACGCTGGCCGGCTCGGACCGCTCGACGCTGGAATTGCCGGCGACCGATGACAGTACCGAGGGCAGCCTGCGCCGCGTCGCTCAGGTGATGGGCGCCGAGTTTCCCGACAATTCCATCGCTATCGACGCCAGCCGGGACGGCGTGCACCTGACCGGCCACGTCTCGATCCCGTCCTTCACCCGCGCCAACGCGCTGCAGCAATATGCCTATGTCAACGGCCGTCCGGTGCGCGACAAGCTGATCGCCGGCGCCATTCGCGGCGCTTTCGCCGATGTGCTGCCGCGCGACCGGCACGCGGTGACCGTGCTGTTCCTGACGCTCGATCCGGCGACCGTCGACGTCAACGTCCACCCAGCCAAGGCCGATGTGCGCTTTCGCGACCCCGGCCTGGTGCGCGGGCTGATCGTCGGCGCCATTCGCGAGGCGCTGGCCAATGCCGGCATCCGCGCCGCCACCAGAGGGGCCGCCGGGATGGTGGCGGCGTTCCGGCCGGGAGCCGCCTCCTACGCCCATGCGGGTCCTGCCAACGGTCATCGCAGTTATGACGCGGCCTACCGGGCCTCGGGCTTTTCGGGCTTTGACCGCTCGCCACAGCGGCCGCTGGATATGGGATTTAACGGCGTCGGCTTCCGCGAAAACGACCAGGCTGCATTCGACGCCGGTCCGCTCGCCAGCGCCGATGCGCGTGCCGGCTTAGCCGAGCCGGCCGAGACGCTGCTCGGCACCGCGCTGGGCGCCGCACGCGCGCAGGTCCACGAGAACTACATCGTCGCCCAGACCAGGGATTCGCTTGTCATCGTCGACCAGCACGCGGCGCATGAGCGGCTGGTCTACGAGGCGCTGAAGAATGCCCTGCACTCGCGCGCGGTGCCCTCGCAGATGCTGCTTCTGCCGGAGATCGTCGACCTGCCGGAGGAGGACGCCGAGCGGCTGGCCATGCATTCCGAAACGCTGGCCCGGTTCGGCCTCGGCATTGAGCGTTTCGGTCCCGGCGCGGTGGCGGTGCGCGAGACGCCGTCGATGCTCGGCGAAACCAATGTCCAGCAATTGGTGCGTGATCTTGCCGACGAGATCGCCGACAACGACACGATCGAGACGCTGAAGGAACGACTGGACAAGATCGCCGCGACTATGGCCTGCCACGGCTCGGTCCGCTCCGGCCGCCTGCTCAAGCCTGAGGAGATGAACGCGCTGCTGCGCCAGATGGAAGCAACGCCGGGCTCCGGCACCTGCAACCACGGCCGCCCGACCTATATCGAACTCAAGCTCGCCGATATAGAGCGGCTGTTTGGGCGGCGGTGAGCACAAGCCAGGTCAGGGCACACGCTCAATTCACCAACAGGCGATAATCCTTGAACCTATGAGAGAAAACGTAATCCCTTGAGTAACCGGCGCTACCGCCGCGAAAATTCACGGAGATTATCTCGAAGCTTCTCCCAACCTGTTTTTGAACATTCATGTAGATGGGAGTCATCAGCATGCCGGCATCGCAATCGTCGTCATCGAAAGCGATCTCCTGAACGACCTTCTTTTTCTTCTTATCGATGACCCGCAGCTTATTCATGCAGACGAGAAAGCCCGCTTTCTCGTAGACCCCGGCAAATCTGTGGGTGGCTGTCTGCGCCCAGAAGGGAATCTCGACGGTGCCGTCAACCTTCGCCTCACCGGTATCATCGAGGCTTGCGACTTCAGCGTGATCGGGAACTTGTCCGAGCCCTTGCTCCAAGTCCCTGTTGCGCCGCTTTCGCCAAGGTCGAGAGAAAACGGACATCCGGCGGTGCCAACGGGCGTTTTCGATCCCATGACCAGCACCCGGTCGAACTCCCTGTCGTCCGCAATCTCGCAAAGGAAGACGCTGGTGCCACTGATCTTGCCGTACACCGCTATCGGGCTTTGCTTCGCGTCGTGGAAATAGCTCCCCTCGACCGTAATCCCGCTGCCGAAACTGTCATATCTCTGCAGCGATAGGTGGACGGGGTTAGGTCCGATGGAGCCTTCGTAGTTTTCGACCTGATACCAGCCCGCGGCGGCTTTCCCGGTCAGCAGCAAAACGCAAAAAAATTGCCGATATGAACAGTCTTGCCATTCCGTCCCCCAGTGAAGGCAGCGTACCATAGCTGTCCTTCCTCTGGGTGTCTGCATTCTGATGGAAGCGGTTCTCGGTTTGAGTCCGAAAACAGCTCAAATCATTTGTTTTAACGCTTTAAATTCACCACGATCACGCCGCCCAGCGCCAGTGCGCCGCCGAGGATACCAAGTAGCGTCGGCACTTCGCCCAGCCAGAAGAAGCCGATCAGGGCCGACATGGGCGAGACCAGATAGAGGAAGTTCGACGCGCGCGCTGCCGGGAGGCGCGACAGTGCGGTTGCCCATGCGGCATAGGCGATCAGGCTGGGCACGATGCCAAGAAAGATCACGGCGCCGATACCGGCCGTGTTGGCGGCCGCGGCCTGCGCAAAGCCGCTTGGCAGAAAGGGTGCCAGGCAAAGCGCGCCAAGGATCATGTTGGAGGCCGAAATGGTCAGCGGGTGATGGCGGGCAAAGAGCGGCTTCTGGACGATCGTGTTGACGGCCGAGCACAGCGCGGAGCCAAGAACCAGCAGCGCGCCGGTGTCGAAACTCAAGCCATTGCCGTCGGCCACGGCGATGATGCCGATGCCGGCGAAAGAAATCGCCGTGCCGAACCAGGCCCAGCTTGAGAAGCGCTCGCCCAGCAATGCCATTGCCATGATGGCGGTGAAGACCGGACTGACATTGATGATGAAACCGGCGGCACCCGCCGACACGGTCAGTTCGCCGAAATTGAGCATGACAGTGTAGAGCGCGACGAAGATGGCGCCGCCAAAGACCAGGCGCCACACTTCGTCGAGCCTCGGCAGCGCCGGGCGCTTGACGGCAAGAAAGATCGCCGCCGGCACCGCGGCAATGGCAAAGCGCAGCGCACCGAGTTCCAGCGGCCCGAAAGCGGCGAGGCCGGCACGGATCGCCGGAAAGGCCGAGGCCCAGCCGACCACCGTCAACGCCACGGCGATGGCCGCCGTGGTGTCCATCCGCTGTGTCGGATTCGACGTGCTAGTCGTTGCGCTCATCTGCCTGTCCTCGGGTTCCCAGAGTTGAAAGGCAGAAAGCGCCTTTTCGGCGCCGTTGACAAACGATCAAATCGAGGATCACCTGTGACTATGGATCACAGCTCAGACACAATGGTGCCGCTCGAGACCCTGCGCGCCTTCGATGCGGCGGCGCGAACGGGGAGCTTTTCGGCCGCGGCCGAGAAGCTCAACATCACCCACGGCGCCGTCAGCCGGCAGATCGCCAAGCTGGAGGACTGGCTGGGCTTGAAAGTGTTCGACCGCGGCGCGCGCGGCGTCTCGCTGACCATCGAGGGCAACCGCCTGCATCTGCGCACGGCGGAAGCCTTTGCGCTGATCTCCAGCCATTCCGACCGCTGGGTCGAGCCGCGCGGCACCGCCGTGGTGCGGCTGACCTCGATACCCTCCGTCAGCGGGCTGTGGCTGATGCCACGCATGGCGGCGCTGGAGAACAATCCCACCAAGCTGCGCATCGTCCTCGACGTCGACATCCGCCAGGCCGACCTTGCCGATGAAGGCATCGACCTGTCGGTCCGCTGCGGCCGCGGCGGCATTCCGGGCCGCATCTCGGTGAAGCTGTTCGAGGAACATGTCTTTCCCGTCGCCGCGCCCGGCCTTGCCCGCGAGATCGGCCGCGGCGACCCGGCCCGGCTGCTGAGGTTTCCACTGATCAACGATTCCGACGCCTCCGGCTGGCGTGCCTGGTTTGCCGCGCAAGGGATGGACTACCGCCCGCGCCCGCAGGATCGCCGCTTCGAGGACTACAATCTCGTGCTCGACGCCGCAGCTTACGGGCTCGGCATCGCGCTGGCGCGGCCACCGCTGACCGGACACCAGTTGGAGGCAGGCCGCATCGTCGCCGTCGACGAGCGCAGGGCGCTGAACCCGGTGTCGTACTGGCTCGACCGGCCGCTGGGGCGGCCGCGTACGGCTGCCGCCGAACTTTCACGCCGTATCGCTGTCGAGGCGGGGCTGGCGATGGACAAGATGGAAGCTTTCCTCGAAGCCGAGCGATAGCGGCGATCGTTCGGTGCTCAGCCAAGCACCAGCAAGGCGAGCCCGACAATGGCGACGGCCAGAAACCCGGCTGCCAGCGCCATCAGGCCGACACGCATCTGCTGCCGGCCTTCGGGCTGGACCGTGTCATTCGACCCAGACATCGCCTGCCCCCGCTTCGCCGCCGCGTCGGTGGCGGAGGCGCGGCGCGGCGGCGAAACCCCCGGTGCGAGAAGCGCAAACCAGGGCAGTCCTGCCGGCTTTGCGGCAGCGCCATCATCGGCCCTGGCCGGCGGCACCGGCAGACCGCGCTGTGCATCGTCGTTGGCTGGCGTCGCCTTGCCTGTCGCAGCCGTTGTCGGCCCGAAATCGTCGGGCGCCGCGTCACCCGGTTCGGCAAGCGCCAGATAGGCCTGCAGGATCTCGGCAGAACCCGTCTGCTGCCCCTTTGCGGTGGCTGCGGACAACAGCGCCTGCAGCGCCGGCGCCGCTGCCGGCTGCAAAGGCGCGCCGGACGGCGTCGGCGGCTGCACCAGCGCCTTTATAAGTGCTGCTTTCGCCGGATCGGCCTTCGCCGACGGCAACGCTGCCAACATCATGGCCTCACGCAGCAGCGCGGTCAGGCGGGCGGATGAAATGTCCATGCCGGTCCCATAAGAATGGTTTGGAGCGACAATAGCGCCTCAGCATTGCGTCAAGCTTGACCTTGCCGGCAATTTATGGCGATGAAATCAGCATGAACCTTGGCACCACTCCATGATGAACCGCTTCGAAGGCCCCGGCGGCAAGGAAGCCCGTATCCGCTATCTCGACGGCGACTTCCAGGTCACCAGCCCCGGCGCCTTCGTGCGCTGCGCGGTGACCGGCGAGAGCATTCCGCTGGACGAGCTCAAATATTGGAGCGTCGCCAGGCAGGAGCCCTATGTCAGCGCCGCCGCCTCGCTGCGCCGCGAGATCGAGATGCATCCGGACCTGCGCAGCCGGGGTTAAAGGCGCGCACAGAGCCGTTGGTCGCGTTCCTTCACACCACCCTCTGTCCTGCCGGACATCTCCCCCGCAACGGGGGAGATTGGATGATCATCTTTGCTTTCGCCAAATCAACAGCGTTGCAGAATGAGCGCCATTGGCAAAGCTGCTGATCTCCCTCCTTGCGGGGGAGATGGCCGGCAGGCCAGAGGGGGGTGCTGTCCCGCCAGCATCTCCGCGTGACGCTGCACGCCCTACCCTCGCAGCTTCCGCTGTCTCCAGGCATCCAGCGTCTCGTCGATGATGCGCTCCGGCACAGTGTCGAGTTCGAACGTGGCGTCGATCTCCAGCACGGCGAGTTCAGCGAGGAAATCGGCCGGGGCAGCGCCGTGGCGCAGCCGGGCGGCGTCCTTGGCGGTGGTGACGAGGCCCAGTCCATCGCGGCGCGCGGTTGCCGCCAGTTCGGCGAGTTCGTCGGGGGCATAAAAATGATGGTCCGGAAACGACCGGCTCAGCGCCACTTCCGCACCACTGCCGCGCAGCGTGTCGAAGAATTTTTCGGGGTGGCCGATGCCGGCAAAGGCGAGGAACCGCCGGCCGGCGAACCGCTCCTTGGCCGCGGGCTCGGCATGCGCCTCGAAGATCGGCCGGCCGGCGCGCGCCGCTTGGCGCACGACCTGGTCGGCGGCAGCGCCCTCGCCCATCTTCAACAGCCCGTCGGTGAACACCAGTTGGTCGACGATGTTGGCTCTCAGCGGACCGCCCGGAATGACCCGGCCGTTGCCGATGCCGTAACGGGCGTCGACGACGACCAGCGCATAATCGATATGGATGCGTGCGCTCTGAAAACCGTCATCCATGATCAGGAAATCGCAGCCATGGGCTTCCATGAGCAGCTTGGCGCCGGCAGCGCGGTTGGGGCTCACCGCAACCGGCGCGTGCTCGGCCAAAAGCAGCGGCTCGTCGCCGACATGCTTTGCAGCGTCGTGACTGGCATCGACGACATGCGGCTGCGCGAACGAGCCGCCATGGCCGCGCGACAGGAATCCGGGATTGAGCTGCATGCGCCGGGCCTGCTTGGCCAGCGCGATGGCGATCGGCGTCTTGCCGCTGCCGCCGACGGTGAAGTTGCCGACGCAAAGCACTGGCGCGTCGATCTTTTCACGTACCGCCCGATGCATGCGGCGGCCGGCGACGATGCCATAGACGGCTGATAGCGGCGACAGCGCAAAGACCCGCCAGTCCGGCGCTTCCCACCAGAAAGGTGGTGCTTCCGACGCCACCTATCGCCCGTCGGCGCCCTTCAGGCGCGACTTGACGATCAATGGCTGGATATAAGGCTCGAGCGACTTCAGCGTGTGCGCCAGCGCACCGCGCATCTGGTCGACTGTGGCGGCACCGGCCGCCATCATCTCATGGCGCGCAACTTCATTGCTCAGCAGGAAATTGACGGCGCCGGCCAGCATGTCGCGGTCGCGCACCAGCTTGGCGCCGCCGCTGTCGAGCAGGCGCTGATAGGCCTCGCGAAAATTCTGGACGTTGCGGCCGGCCAGCACAGCGGTGTCGAGCATGGCCGGCTCCAGCGGATTCTGGCCGCCTTCCGAGGTCAGCGAGCGGCCGACAAAGGCGATTTCCGTCAGCCGGAGATAAAGCCCCATCTCGCCGATCGTATCGCCGAGCAGGATATCGGTGTCGGCGGTGATCCGGTCGCCCTTGCTGCGCCGCGCCAGCTTCAGGCCCATGCCGGAAATCTGTGCGGCCAGCGCTTCGGCGCGGTCGGGATGACGCGGGACGATGATCGTCAGCAGGCCATGGTGGCGCTTGTAGAGCGTGGCGTGGACTTCCGCCGCGACCACCTCCTCGCCGTCATGGGTCGAAATTGCCGCCCAGGTCGGGCGGCCGGCGATCTGGCGCTTCAGCGTCGCCAGCGCCCGTTCGTCGACCGGCGGCGGCAAGGTGTCGACCTTGAGGTTGCCGGACACGGTGACCGGCCGGGCGCCAAGCGCGCGAAACCGTTCGCCGTCGACATCCGACTGGGCAACGACGTGTGCGAGGTTCTCGAACAGCGCCTCGGCGATGTTGGCGCGCTTCTTCCAGGATCTGAACGAACGGTCGGAGAGCCGGCCGTTGACCAGCACCTGCGGCACGTGTCGGGCGCCGAGTTCGAGGATGGTCATCGGCCATATCTCGGATTCGGCGATGATAGCCAGGTCCGGCCGCCAGTGATCGAGAAAGCGGCTGACGGCCGGCTTGAGGTCGAGCGGAACATATTGGTGGATGATGCGGTCGCCCAGCCGTTCGTCGGCAACCTGCGCCGAGGTCACTGTTCCCGTCGTCAGCACGATGTTGACACCGTAGTCGAGGATGCTTTGCACCAGCGGCACGACCGCAAGGGTCTCGCCGACGCTTGCCGCATGGATCCAGATCACCGGCCCTTCGGGGCGCGGCCGCCCGGCAACGCCGTAGCGCTCACGGCTGCGGCTGCGGTCTTCCTTGCCCTGCGATGTGCGCCAGGCGACATAGGGACCCATCAGCGGATAGGCGGCTGCACCGGCAAGGCGGTAGGCCGCCAGGAAGGCGCGCGCCCAGCCGACGCTCATGGCCTGCCGTCCACGAGCCGATAGGCCTCGGCGGTTGCGGCATTGAGCGCGGCCGTGACTTCCTGGCGCTTGCGCTCCATTTCGGCCTCGTCGGCATTGGCCGGCACGAAAACCGGCGTTCCGATGACGATCGAGGAGCGGCCGAACGGCAGGTTGATGGTGGTCTTGTCCCAGCTCCTTTCCAGCACCTTGCGGCGGCTGGTGGCGATGGCGGCAGGCATGATCGGCCGGCCGGAAAGGCGTGCCAGCAGAACGATACCAAGCCCCGCGTCGCGCGGCGTGCCGTGGGGAATGTCGGCGATCATGGCGACGTTCTTGCCGGCCACGAGTGACTTTTTCAGGGCGATGAGCGCCTTGGCGCCGCCCTTGTCGAGATGCTTCGTGCTTTCACGCCCGCCGGAGCCGCGCACCGCCTCGATGCCGAATTTTTCGATCATCAGCGCGTTGAGTTCGGCGTCGGCGCTGCGCGAGACCATGGCGACCAGCGGCCGTCCCTTGGGATAATAGGCTGGGGTCAGCAGATGCTGGCCATGCCAGAGCGCGATGATGCCGGGTTCGAATTCGGCGTAGTCGCCGCCTGAAAATTTAGCCGAGCCTTCGACCACGCGGTTGGTCAGGCGCACCAGGCGGACGAACTGGGCGAGCAGGCTGACGATCATGCTCTTGACGATTCGCGACTGCGCCAACGGCTCGCGGATCTTGCGCCAGAATGTCTTCGAACTGCCGCCGCGTCTTCTTCGGACCGCGGCGCCGGTGGGCTGCCCTTTCACCGCTTCATGCTCCATCGCTGTCAACCGGCGGCCTTGCTTTCAGGGTCGAGCAGCCGGTGCAGATGGACGACGAAATAGCGCATATGGGCATTGTCCACGCTGGCTTGCGCCTTTGCCTTCCACGCGGTGTGCGCGGTTTGATAGTCCGGATAAACCCCAACGATGTCGAGCGCGTCGAGATCGCGGAACTCGGTGCCTCCCAGCTTCTTCAGCTCGCCGCCGAACACCAGGTGCAAAAGCTGTTTCTTTCCGTCTTCCGCGGCCATTTCGGTCCTTCACATATTGTGAGTTTGCGACAGGTCTAGCCCAAAGCTGCCGACTTTGGAACCTTCGATCACGCTTCCGTATCGGCAATGACGCCGGCAAGCACGGTCAGCAACTGCCCGCTGCCGGCGACCAGCGCGCCGTGACGGATGATCTCCCCGGCATAAAGCGGCGCGCGGCCATGGCCGTCGAGCACGGCGCCGCCAGCCTCGCGCAAGATGAGATCGGCGGCGGCGATATCCCAGTCATGCGCGTTGGGCTTGACGAAGGTTGCGTCGAGCGTGCCGTTGGCGACCATGGCCAGCCGGTAGGCGAGCGAGGGAATGTGCGCCGCGCGCCGCACCCGGCTTTGCCATTGCGCCGGCATCAGGTCGATCAACTGCTTCAGCCCGCCGATCTCGACCGTCTTACCCAGGCCGCGCACGGCAATCGGCTTGCCGTTGCGGAAAGCTCCATGGCCAGGCAGCGCCCAATAGGTTTCGCCCTTGGCCGGACATTCGAGCACACCGGTGAGCGTGCGGCCATTCTCGACCACCGCGACGCTGACGCACCACGAGCGCAGACCTTCGAGAAAGCCGCGGGTGCCGTCTATGGGGTCGACGACAAAGGTGCGCCGCGCCAGAAGCCGCGCCGGATCGTCAGTCGTTTCCTCCGACAGCCAGCCATAGTCCGGCCGGGCCGCCAGCAGGGTATCGCGCAGATAGGCGTCCGCCGCGTGGTCGGCTTCGCTGACCGGCGAGGTGCCGCCCTTCATCCACACTTGCGGGTTTTTGCCGAAATAGCGCATGGCGATCGCGCCCGCCTCGCGGGCGGCGTCGCGCAGCAGATCGAGGTCTTCCGAGGCCCCGGCCGATATGACCGGGTCACGCTCCGGCAAGGGTCATTCCTTCGATCAGCAGCGTCGGTGCGGCAGTGCCGAAATCGCGGTCAAGATCGCTCGCCGGAACCATATTGAGGAACATCGTCTTCAAATTCGAGGCGATGGTCACCTCGGCCACCGGATAGGCAAGCTCACCATTGTCGATCCAGAAGCCGGATGCGCCACGGCTGTATTCGCCGGTCACCATGTCGACGCCCTGGCCGAACACTTCAGTGACATAAAAGCCGGATTTTAGCGACCTGATCAGGTCTTCCGGCGTCCTGTCGCCCGGCTCGATGGCGAGATTGGTCGAAGACGGCGATACCGACGAGCCGCTGCGCGCGCCGCGTCCGTTGGTGGTCAGCCCCAATTCCCGCGCGGCGGACGTCGACAGGAACCAGTGCTTCAGCACGCCGTTCTCGACCATCAACAGCTTTTCGCCCTCGACGCCTTCGCCGTCGAACGGGCGCGAGGCCTGGCCGCGACGCCGCAGCGGTTCGTCGGTGACGGTGATGGCAGCCGACGCAACCTGCTTGCCCATCATCTCGCGCAAAAAACTGGTCTTGCGCGCCACCGAAGCGCCGTTGATGGCGCCGGCGAGATGGCCGGCAATGCCGCGCGCGACGCGCGGGTCGAACACCACGTTGACCGGACCGGTCGCCGCCTTGCGTGCGCCGAGGCGGCGCACGGCGCGCTCGCCGGCCTTGCGGCCGATCAGGTCCGGCGCGTCGAGATCGGAAAAATGCTGGTTCGAGGAGTATTCGTAGTCGCGCTCCATGCCGGTGCCTTCGCCCGCAATAACGCTGGCCGAACGCGAAAAGCGCGATGCGACATAGTGGCCGACGAAGCCGTTCGACGTGGCCAGCACCAGCCCGCCAAGACCGGCGCTGGCGCCGCTGCCGGCCGAATTGGTGACGCCCTTGACGGCAAGGGCTGCTTCCTCGGCGGCAAGGGCCGCTTCTTTCAACTGATCGGCCGAAACCTCGGTGGCGTCGAACAGATCGAGGTCGCGCACCTTGCCGACCAGCAAAGCCGGATCGGCGAGACCCTGATAGGGATCCTCGGGCGAGACTTTGGCCATGGCCACGGCGCGCTCGGCCAATGCCCTGGGGTCCGATGCCGCCGTCGCCGAGACGCTCGCCACCCGGTTGCCGACGAAGACGCGCAGCGAGACATCGTCGCCCTCGGACGCCTCAGTGTTCTCGACCTTGCCCAGCCGCACCGACACGCCGATCGAGCGGCCGCGCACGGCAACCGCGTCGGCGGCGTCGGCGCCGGCCCGCTTGGCAGCCTCGACCAGTGCCGCGACGCGGTCGGTCAATTTCGCTGCCTCTGATGTATCGGTCATGCGCGTGGTCCTGGCTGAAGCCGCGCCGGGCGGTAGCGGCTGTTGCACCATCTATTGTCCCAATGCGGCTTGTGCAATGGCGCACGGGCAATTGTCCCGCTGCGGCATAGCGCCCAAGCGGCCCGCAAAGCCCATCCGCGGCGGCCGCCACAGACGCGCGGCTTGACCGGTTTGTGAGTTTAACCGAGGCCGATTTCCGTCAAGGAGTGGCGACCGGCGTCCAGATCACGTCATCGATCCTCGTCGCGCCCGTTGCCAGCATCACCAGCCGGTCGAAGCCAAGCGCCGAGCCGCTGGCTTGCGGCATGATGGCGAGGGCGGCGAGAAAATCCTCATCCAGCGGATAGCGCTCGCCATAGACGCGCTCCTTCTCGTCCATCTCGGCGGCAAAGCGCCGGCGCTGCTCGGCCGGATCGGTCAGTTCGCCAAAAGCATTGGCGAGCTCGACGCCGCAGCAATAGAGCTCGAAGCGCTCGGCCACGCGCTGGTCCTCCGCGCTCGGCCGGGCGAGCGCCGCTTCCGAGATCGGATAGCCGTACAAGATGGTGGCCCGCCCCTGCCCCAGCACCGGTTCGACCTTCTCGACCATTACCCGGCTGAACAAATCGGCCCAGTTGTCATCGTCGGCCGTGCGCAGGCCGGCCTTGACCAGAGCATCATGGAGTGCGGCGCGGTCTGTGCTGCCATCGGCAGAAACGGTGGCAAGAAGATCGATGCCGGCGTAACGCGCAAAAGCTTCCGCCACGCTCACGCGTTCCGGCTCGGCAAACGGATCGGCCTCGCGGCCGCGGAAGCGGAAGGTTTTGGCGCCGGCCCGCTCAGCCGCGAGCTTCAGCAGTTCGGCGCAATCGGCCATCAGGCTGTCATAGGTTTCGCCGACCCGATACCATTCCAGCATGATGAATTCGGGATGGTGCAAGGGGCCGCGCTCGCGGTTGCGCCAGACGGCGCCCAGGCTGAAGATGCGCCGCTCACCGGCGGCCAGCAGCTTCTTGCAGGCGAACTCCGGCGAGGTGTGGAGATAAAGCGGCCGGCGCGCGCCGTCGGCGCCGATCGCCTCGGTGGCGAAGGCTGAGAGATGCGCCTCGTTGCCGGGCGAAATCTGCAAGGCCGCCGTCTCGACCTCGATGAAGTCGCGCTCGCCAAACCAGCCGCGCATTGCGGCAGCTATGGCGTTGCGGGCCATCAGCCGCGGCCGGCGGTCGGCGTGAACATCCGGCGTCCACCAGGGCGAAGCGCCAGTCATGGGTTTGCCGGGCAACGGAATTGCTGACAGGGCTGGCGGTTCGGGCCAAGATGCGCTACGGCGACGGCTCTCGCAGCCGATTTGCGCCGAACGATCGTTTCAGGCCAACGAAGTCTAGGATTGAAAACCGTGGTGAAGGTCATCGCCAGTTCGCTCCGTAAAGGCAATGTCGTCGACAAGGACGGCAAGCTTTACGTCATCCTCTTTGCCGAAAACATCCACCCTGGCAAGGGTACGCCGGTCACCCAGCTCGACATGCGCCGCATCTCCGACGGGGTGAAGGTTTCGGAGCGCTACCGCACCACCGAACAGGTCGAGCGCGCCTATGTCGAGGAGCGCGAGCACACCTTCCTCTACGCCGACGCCGAGGGGTATCACTTCATGAACCCGGAAAGCTACGACCAGGTCGCGGTGCCGGAAAGCGTGGTCGGCGACATGGCGCCCTACCTGCTCGAAGGCATGGCGGTGCAGATCTCGCAGTTCAACGGCATCGCCATAGCCCTGGTGCTGCCGCAGCGCGCTACTTTCGAAGTGGTCGAGACGGAGCCGACGACCAAAGGCCAGACGGCGTCCTCGTCCTACAAGCCGGCCGTGCTTTCGAACGGCGTGCGCACGCTGGTGCCGCCGCACATCGCGCCGGGCACCCGCGTGGTGGTGATGACGGCTGACGGTGCTTATGTGGAGCGGGCGAAGGACTGAGGCGCGAGCGCCTCCGTCCTGGTTGATCCGTTGCATTGCCTTCTGCGGCCGCTGGCTCGATAGTCCTGCCGATGTGGCAGACCTTTGTGACCTACTGGCCTCTGATCCTTGTGATCATTCCGATGCTGATGGCCGCCATCGGCATCGTCCACGCAATCATGACCAAGGAAGACGTGCGCGCCGCCACCGGCTGGGTCGGCGTGATGATCTTGTCGCCGTTCCTTGGCGCGATCATCTATGCCATTGCCGGCATCAACCGCATCCGCCGCGCCACGATCAGCGCCATGCGGCCCGTCGCCGGTGAAGCCGAGACAGCCAAACACGACCACGACATTGCGCTCGAAACACTCATCTCAGCCGAATTCGGCCAGCGCTTTGCCGGCCTGAAGACGCTAGGCGACAGGGTGGCGCGGCGCGGCCTGCTTTCGGGAAATGCAATCACCATCCTGAGGACCGGCGACGAAGCCTACGCGGCAATGTGCGGGGCGATCGACGGCGCACGGCGCAGCATCCTGCTCGAGACCTACATCTTCGACAATGACGAGATCGGACGACGTTTTGTCGGATCGCTGGCCGGAGCGGTCCGGCGCGGTGTGACGGTTCGCGTGCTGATCGATGCGGTGGGCGTGCGCTATTCCGTGCCCAGCATTCTTGGGACACTCCGGGAAGCCGGCGTCACCGTCGATCTGTTCAACGGCAACATCGTCATGGGCCTGAGACTTCCCTATGCGAATTTGAGGACGCACAGGAAAATTCTGATCGTCGACGGTGTGGTGGCGTTCACGGGAGGCATGAACATCCGCAAGGGATTTTCGGCCGAATGCGCCGGCAGCGCCAGTTCGGCGGATACGCATTTCCAGGTGACGGGGCCGGTCGTGGCCGACCTGTTCGCGGTTGCCGCCGAAGACTGGCGTTTTGCCGGCAACGAGGCCCTCAAGGACGAGGTCTGGCACGTGGCAAAGCCCTCGCCGCCTCCCGGTCAGCCGATCCTGGTGCGGGCGGTGGCGTCGGGGCCGGACGCCAGCATCGAAACCAACCACAAATTGCTGACGGGGGCATTTTCCGTCGCCCGCAAATCGATCCGCATCATGTCGCCCTATTTCCTGCCGGACCGGGAATTTGTCAGCGCGCTGGTCACGGCTGCCCGGCGCGGCGTCGAGATCGACATCGTCGTGCCCGCGGTCAACAATCTCTTCCTGGTCGGCCGCGCCATGACGGCGCAATACGACCAGGTGCTGAAGCACTATTGCCGCGTCTGGCGGCATGAAGGGTCGTTCGACCATTCGAAGCTGTTGTCGGTCGATGGCGTCTGGGCCTATGTCGGCTCCTCCAACCTCGACGCGCGGTCGCTGCGGCTGAATTTCGAAATCGACCTTGAGGTTCTGGATACCGGCTTTGCCGCCGAGATCGAGGGGCGCATCGGAGCGGCAATCGCTTCCGCCAAACCCGTCACACTCGCAACCCTAAGAGCGCGGCCATTTGTCATCCGGGTTTTTGACCGGTTGTTATGGCTGGGATCGCCCTATCTTTAGAATCAGGACAGATTGAACGCAGGCCTATGGACATAAACGGACGCAGCCTTCCTGAAACAGTGCTCCTGTCGATCCGCGGCAGGAAAGCGCGCAAGGCGAACGCGACGCCGCGCAAGCACATTGAAGGCGCCCAGATGGTGGTCGCCTCCTACAACGTCCACAAATGCATCGGCACCGACCGCAGGTTCGACCCCGAACGGACCGCCCGCGTCATCCGCGAGATCGGCCCCGACGTCATCGCGCTGCAGGAGGCCGACAACCGCTTCGGCGACCGCGCCGGGCTGCTCGACCTTGCCCGGATCGAACACGAAACAGGGCTTGTGCCGGTGCCGGTTTCCGGAAGCGGCAAGGGCCATGGCTGGCGCGGCAATGTGCTTTTGTTCAAGCGCGGCACCGTGCGCGACGTCCATCAGATCAAGCTTCCGGGACTGGAGCCCCGCGGCGCGCTGGTTGCCGAGATCGACCTCGACGAAACGCGCACTCTGCGCGTCATCGCCGCGCATCTCGGCCTGTTGCGCCGCTCGCGTTCGGAGCAGGCCCGCGTCGTGCTCGACATCATGAGCAACCAGGATGAAAGGCCGACCTTGCTGCTCGGCGACCTCAACGAATGGCGGCTGGGCAACCGCTCGGCGCTCAAGACGCTGCACGCCACCTTTGGTTTCACGCCGGCGGCGGTGCCGACTTTCCCCTCAGGCCTGCCGGTGCTGGCGCTCGACCGGATCATGGCCAACCGGCACGGCATGGTATCGTCGGTGGAAGCCCATGACACGCCGCTGTCGCGGGTTGCGTCGGATCATTTGCCGCTGACGGCGTTCGTCAGCCTGTAACTCATCCGTCCCGCAGCCAGACCAGCATCTCACCGGGTTCGCGGTTGTCCCAGGCAAAGTACGGGACGGCGGTGATTTTCGTTTCGCTCACCGCCGGCGGATCGGTGCGATAGAGCCCGGTTTCCCAGTTTTCCTGGGCTTCCTTGCTGCCAAGTGCCGAAAGCGTGACGATGCCGCCGAGCAGGTTCGGCTCGGCATGCGCCTCGATTGTTGCCGTTCGCGGCAGAGCGATCCGATGCAACTGGCCGGGATTGTCGGTCTCCTCGACGCAATAGATCAGCGGACCGCGCGCAAGTGCGACGCGGCCGATGTCCTGACGCACCTCCGGATTGGCGAACAGACGGGCGATCGACATTTCGAGATCGAGTTCGACCCGGTCGCCCTGGCGCCACTCGCGCCGGATCGCGGCATAGCCGTCGCTGGTGATGCCGTCCAGATCGACCGCGGCGCCGTTGATCTTGAGCGCCGCCTTGCCGCACCAGGACGGGACGCGCAGGTGCAAGGTGAATTCCACCGGAGCGTCGGCTTCGATCCGGATCGAGACCGCGCCATCCCAGGGATAATTGCTGGTCTGAATCAGACTGACCGCCCGGTTCGATATGTCGAAGCGCGCGGTGCTGTCGCCGTAGAGATGGACCGCCAGCGCATCATCCGAGAGGGAGTAGAAATAGCTGCCGATGGAGGCGACCATGCGGCCGATATTGGGCGGGCAACAGGGGCAGCGATGCCATTTCCAGCGATTGTGCCTGCCCCGGCTCTCCAACGGGTTCTCGTAGAAGAACAGGGAGCCGTCGAGCGACAGGCCGGAGATCGAGCCGTTGTAGAGCGCCCGCTCCATCATGTCGGCGTAGCGGGCGTTGGGACCCATGCCGAGCATGCGACTGGCCCAGAACACCAGGCCGACCGAGGCACAGGTCTCGGCATAGGCGGTTTCGTTGGGCAGGTCGTAGTCGCTGGTAAAGCCCTCATTGTGCGCCGACGGCCCGAGGCCGCCGGTGACATAGAGGTTCTTGGTGGTGAGATCGTTCCACAGACGGTCGAGCGCTACCCTGAGCGTATCGTCGCCATATTCGGTGGCGATGTCGGCCATGCCGGAATAGAGGTACATCGCCCTGACCGCATGGCCGACGACCTTGTCCTGCTCGCGCACCGGCTTGTGCGACTGGTTGTACTCATAAGTCTTGAAATGATAGGCCTTTGGGTCGGCGCCGCGCGCACGCGCCTCCTCGTCGAAATAATGCGGCTGTTGCCCGCGCTGGTCGATGAAATACCTGGCCAGGTCCATGTATTTCTGCTCGCCGGTCGCCCGCGCCAGCTTGACCAGCGCCAGCTCGATCTCCTCATGGCCGCAATAGCCCTTCTTCTTGCCCGGCTCCGGACCGAAGGTGTCGGCGATATGGTCGACATAGCGGCACATGATATCCAGCAGCTTGCGCTTGCCGGTGGCCTGGTAGTAGGCGACCGCGCCTTCGATCAGATGGCCGGCGCAATAGAGCTCGTGGCAATCGCGCAGATTGGTCCAGCGCTTGCCGGGCTGGATACGCTGGTACCAGCTGGAGAGATAACCGTCTTCCTGCTGCAGTCTGCCGTAGAGGTCGATGACGGCATCGATCTTCTTCTCGAGCGCCGCGTTCTTGCGCCGGTAGAGCGAATAGGCCGCGGTCTCGATGGTCTTGCCCCAATCGGAGTCCCAGAACATCTGCGTCGTCACCGTCGAGCCGGTGAAGCCGGGGCTGGCAGCCTCGTCGGGCGACGGCGAATGGAACGGAATGACGACGCCCGGCGAGGGCCGGTCCGGGTCGATCTGCTCCAGCATGCGCGCCTCGACGCAGCGCTCGTAGAGGATGTCGGCGGTGCGCGACGCCACGGCATCGACACGGTCGCCCCAGAAGCCGCGGACATCGACCTGCGGCACCGGCAGCGGGCGGAAGGCGAGTTTGCCGGGCTTGGCGGATGGTTGAACGGTCATCGTGTCACTCCGTTGGATATTGGTCATTTCACGGGGGGTCATTTCACCGCGCCGGCCATCAGGCCGCGGATGTAGAAGCGCTGCAGCAACAGGAAGAGCACCAGGCACGGCACCATCATCACGGTGACGCCCGCCTGCACGGCGCCCCAGTCGATGGCGCCGAAGCGGCCCGACTGAAGTGCGGTCATCATGATAGGCAGCGTGAATTTGGACTGGTCGGTCATCAGCACCAGGGCGGCCAGGAATTCGTTCCAGGCGCCGAGGAAGGCAAACAGCGCGATGGTGACGATGCCCGGCCAGACCAGCGGCAGCATCACCTTCAGCAGCATGGTGACGTTGTTGGCGCCGTCCATGCGCGCGGCCTCCTCGATCTCGCGCGGCACCGCGTCGAAGGCGTTGCGCATCATGAAGATCGAGAACGGCAATTGCAGCGTGGTGTAGACCAGGACCAGCCCGGTCAGCGTGTTGTGCAGGCCGACCTTGGTCAGCACCAGGAAGATCGGCGTCAGGATCGACTGGAACGGGATCATGATCGTCGACAGGATCACGATGAAGAGCACATCCTTCATCGGAAACCGGAAGCGCGAAAAGCCGTAGCCGGCCAGCACGCTGACGACGACCGACAGGATCACCGTCATGGAGGCGACATAGAGGCTGTTTTGCGCCGGCAGCCAGAGGCCGTCGCCAAAGGTGTCGAGCGTGCGATAGTTCTCGACCGAGAAGCCTGTCGTCGGCCATGGCGGCAGCGGCGGCTGGCGCGCCTCCTGCGCCGGCTTGAAGGTCGACAGCACGGCCCAGACGATCGGCGCGATGAACAGCACTGAGGCGATCATGCCGGTCGAATGCTCGGCGATCCTGAGCCAGAGGCGGCTGCTGCGGCTTCTTGCCTGCGCCATCAGTCGATGCCCTCCGGCTTGCGCAGCAGCCACAGCTGCACCAGGCTGAGCGCCACCAGTATGGCCAGCAGGATCATCGACAAAGCTGCGCCATAGCCGAGCTTGAACGAAACGAAGGACTGGTTGAAGATCCAGTAGACGGCGGTCAGCGTCTGGTTGCGCGGGCCGCCGCGCAGGATGATGTAGAACTGGTCGAAGGCCAGGATCGAGCCGGCGATCGACAGGATCAGCGCCAGCGCCAGCGTGCGGCGCATCAGCGGCAGGGTGATGGCGCGAAAGCGCGCGAACGGCCCTGCCCCGTCGATCATCGCGGCTTCCTGCAGATCGGTCGGGATCGACTGCAGGCCGGTCATCAGGATGATCATGGTGAAGCCCGCCACCTTCCAGACGACCATGGCGATGATCGACCAGAAGGCCGGCTGGAAGGTCGCCAGCAGGTTGAACTTCTTCGCGGTCAGGCCGAGGTCGTAGGCGGCAGGGCTGAACAGGCCGGAATCGACATTGAGCAGCCACGACCACAGCAGGCTGGCCGAGGCGAAGCCGACGACCGCCGGCATGAAGAAGGATGTCCGGTAAAAGCCGGTCAGCCGCCTGGGCTTTTCGATGAACAGCGCCAGCGGAAAGGCGACGGCGAAGATCACGATGGTGACGATCACGGTGTAGTAGGCGGTGAAGCTCAGCGCGTTCCAAAAACGGTTGTCGCGCAGGATCGCCCGGTAATTGTCGAAACCGATGTAAAAATGCTCGCCCATCAGCGGCCAGTTGTGCAGCGACATCCAGGCGGTCATGCCGAGCGGAATGATGAAGAACACGACGACCAGCGCCACGGCCGGCGCGACATAGAGCAGGCCGATCCACTGCCGGCGGCCGGCGCCGACGAGTTTTCTGGCGCGTGGCGGGGTGGTGGTGATGGCGGTCATTTACCCTCCCCCTTGTGGGGAGGGTCGCTGCGCAGCAGCGGGGTGGGGGGGGGGGGGGGGGGCGCGCGTGTGTGGGGGGGGGGTGGGCGGGCGGCGGGGGGCGGGGGGGGGGGGGGGCGGCGGGCGCGGGCGCGCCCCCCCCCGCGGCGCCGCCCCCCCCATCCGAACCGGTCCGACCTCCCCACAAGGGGGAGGTAGGGCGTCGGTGCCATGATTGCGAATGCCAGGGGTCATGCTGCTCTTCCGTTGGATCTCGTAGGGCGGTGGGACACACCTCCCCCACCCCGCTGCTGCGCAGCGACCCTCCCCACAAGTGGGAGGGTAAGGAGCGCCGGCCGCCCGTCCAGGGAGACGATCGGGCGGCCGGATCAGGACCTGCGACGGCAGGGGCGTCATGCGCCCTCGCCGCCGGCCAGTCCTTATTTCTGCGCCTGGTCGATGATCGACTGCATGGTCTCTTGTGCATTGGCGATGGCGCCATCGACGTCGTCGCCGAAGACGACCTCGTTGATCATCTGCGTCCACGGACCGTTGGCCGAGTTGATCAAATCGTTGAACACCACGGAATAGGGCGTGCGGCCCTTGGCCATGGCTTCGGCGGCGATCTGGTAGCGCGGATCGAGATCCTTCAGCGCCTCCTTGGCGATGTCGCCGCGCACCGGCAGGCTGCCGTATTTGGCCAGGATGGTCTGGCCTTCTAGCGAATAGGCGAAGTCGAGAAACTCCTTCACCACGGCGAGCTTCTTGGTGCCCTTGGTGACGACGAAATTGTCGCCGCCGGCAAACGAAGACCAGCCGCTGTCCTTGCCCGGCAGGAAGGTGACGCCATAGTCGATATCCGGATACTGGGTGTTGAGCGCGCCGATGGCGAAGGCGCCGGACGGCGAAATGCCGATATTGCCGGTGGCGAAGGCGGCAAAGAAGTTGGCGCCGGTGTCGGTCTGCGCGCCGGCCGGCACCAGATCCTTCTTGACCATCGAGCGGTAGAGGTCGATGGCGCCGCGCAGCTGCGGGCTGTCCAGCGTCGCCTTCGAGCCGTCCTCGGAGAGGATGTCGCCGCCCGAGGCCCAGATCAGCGGCGTGAAGGTGAAGATATTGCAGCCGCCGCAATTGCCGGAGAAATAAAAGCCCTTGATGTCGCCGCCGAGCGCGTTGACCTTTTCGGCATCGGCCTCGATCTCGGCCCAGTTGGCCGGCCCCTTGTCCGGATCGAGCCCCGCCTGCTTGAACAATTTCTTGTTCCAGATCAGCACCGAGGCGTCGGCCGAGAACGGCAGCCCATAAATGTGGTCCTTGTAGGTGCCGGTCTTGACGTGCGCCGGCGACAGGCTGGCGAAATAGGGCAGCGACTTCGCCCAGTCGGTAATGTCTTCGAGCTGGCCGGCGGCGGCAAAGGACGGCGTGTAGATCAGGTCGAGCGACAGCGCGTCGGGCGCCGTGCCGCCGGCGGCGGCGGCGCCATATTTCGGGATGATCTCGGCATTGGGAATGATGTCCAGCTTGACCTGGTTCTCATGGCCCTTGTTGAAGGCATCGACGATGCGGGGCATGAAGTTCGAGCCGTCGGCGCGAACCCAGATGTTGGCGGTGTCGGCGGCAAAAGCTGTTGCCAGCGTGCCCAGAATGCTCGCAAAGGCGAGCCCGGCGATCATGGTCTTCATGGTTCTCCTCCTCATGGTTCAGTTCTCCTCCCTGTAACCGCGCTCCCCGCGCGGCCTTTGCTTGATGCATGTCGTTGTCCCAAACCGCTGCGCACTTTTGGGCGACAGGCATTGGTCTCAGCCGCCCGGCGGACGGCCGCATGACTGACGCACCACCAGCCGGCACGGCAGTTTTCGAATGCCCGGCGCGGCGGGTTGGCCGCCGACGAGCGAAAGCAGTGTGAGGCCGGCCTCGCGGCCGAGCGCCGCCAGGTTCATGTCGACCGAGGTCAGCGGCGGGCGGGTTGCCTCGGCCACGATCTCCCAATTGTCGAAGCCGATGACGCCGACGTCGCCAGGCACGCCTAAGCCGCGCTCGCGCAGCGCATCGATGACGCCGCGCGCGATCTGGTCGTTGCCGCAGAACACGGCGTCGGGTTTCTCTCCCTTCTTGTTGAAGAGCGTTGGGCCGTCGAACAGCTTTCCGACGGCTTCATGCCCCCAGGCTTCCGACCACGAACCGAGCAAGGGCTCGCTCACAGGCAGGCCGTGGGCGGCCAGCACATCGCGAAAAGCCTGTGCCCGCTCATTCACCACGGCAAAACTGGCGGGACCGCTGACATGGGCGATGCGCCGACGCCCGAGCCGGCAAAAATGCTCGACCGCCAGCCGCGCCCCGCCGGCATCGTCGGAGACGAAGGCGACGGCATCGGGATCGGGCTGGCTGAAGGCGTAGATCACTGGCACGCCGAGATTGGCGAGGTCGACCGGCAAATGGCGGTCGATGCGCTTGCCGCTGGCGATGATGCCGTCGATGCGCTTGTCCAGCATCGCTTCGACATGCAGTTGCGCCAGCCGCGGATCGTCCTCGACATTGCACATGAACACCGACACGCCGGCATCGACCAGCGCATCCGAAATGCCCGACATGACCGGCAGCGAAAAGCGGCCATAGGTATCGTTGGTCAACAGCCCGACGGTAAAGGAGCGGCGCCGCAGCAGGCTCTGCGCCAGGCTGTTGGGGCGAAAGCCGAGCCGCTGCGCCGTTTCGCGAATGCGCTGCCGCGTCTCGGCCGTCATCCGCCCCTGCCCGTTCAGCGCCTTCGACGCCGTGGCCACACTGACACCAGCCATCGCCGCGACTTCACGCAGGGTGATGGGTTGTTTGGCGGGTGGTGGCGAAGCGTCGGAGGGCATTGGTCGGGAATAAGTCTCGGATTGGGGAAAAGGTTTTCTCTTACGGCTCGTTACCTGTCGAGGTGGACATCGGCGGTTGCGGCGGGGTTTGGGAAAAGGTTTTCTCAGAGGGAGATTAGGATGAGAATTTGGGTATGGCAAGTGGGTGTGGGGAGTGGAGACGCGCGATCGACGAGGTTCTTCTTCATGACCGCGTCGCGCAGAAGGGTGATTGTTGAGCAGATATTCTGATGTCGCCTTTTGGGGCCGGAAGCGGACTTGCGGCTTGGAGGCTTGGAATGTGAGAAGCGGACGTTCAGGCGCCGCCATGCATCGACGCCCTCTGACCCATCTCGGAAGTCGGCCGGATAGACTCCAGGCCAGATGACCAATACAATCCCAGATGCCGGGTTTCTGAAAGTATTCAACCCACATGGCCGAGATTCGAGCCCAACGCCGCCTTGCCGCGATTCTAGCTGCTGATGTCGTTGGCTTTTCGCGCCTCATGGAGCACGACGAGGCTGGCACACTGGCCGCTCTCAAAGCGCGGCGGCGCGATGTTCTGGTTCCATTGGTTGCCCAGTACCACGGCCGCGTGGTCAAGGTGATGGGCGACGGTGTGCTGGTGGAATTTGGCAGTGCGGTTGATGCCGTCCAATGCGCCGTCGAACTGCAGAAGGGTTTTACCGGGGCCAACGAGAGCGTGGCCGAGGCCTACCGCATCGTCCTGCGTATCGGCATCAATCTGGGCGACGTCATCGTAGAGGGCAGCGATCTCTATGGCGACGGTGTCAACGTAGCAGCCCGGCTGGAGGGTCTGGCTGAGCCCGGGGGCATCTACGTCTCCGCCACCGTGCACGATCATGTCACCGGTAAGCTGACATTGGCGTTCGACGATCTCGGCGAGCACGCGCTCAAGAATATCGCAAAGCCGGTGCAGGTTTACCGCGCCGGAACAGGCGGGACCGGCAAACACGCGGTGCAACCGGTGCATCAACTCCCGGATAAACCATCGATCGCGGTTCTGCCCTTTGTCAACATGAGCGGCGATCCTGAGCAGGAGTACTTTTCCGACGGCATCACCGAGGACATTATCACCGACCTTTCGAAGGTGTCCGGGCTCTCCGTGGTCGCGCGTAATACCGTCTTTACCTTCAAGGGCAAGGCGGTATTAATCGAGGAAGTGGCGAAGAAGCTGAATGTTGCCTACGTCCTGGAGGGAAGCGTACGCAAGGCTGGAGGACGGGTGCGCATCACGGCTCAGCTAATCAATGGTCTTGGCGGTGACCATACCTGGGCCGAGCGATATGACCGGACGCTGGACGATATCTTCAAACTGCAGGACGAGATTTCCAAGACCATAGTCGATGTCCTCAAAGTGAAGCTGTTGCCCGAAGAACTGGAGACTATTACAAACCGCTCGACCGACAACCCAGAGGCTTACGAGACGCTGTTGATGGGCAGGTCGTTCCTCAACAGGGGAGTCGAGACGAAGTTTATCAAAACAGCGCAGCGACTGTTTGCTAGAGCTGTTGAAATTGACCCAAATTATGCGCGCGCTTATGCCGCTTTGGCTGATTGTGAGTGGCTTCTGTTAACTTGCAACGATCCCGACGCCAGCTTCGAGGCAGTCCTTTCCAACAGCTCACGGGCGCTGGAACTTGAGCCAGGTCTCGCCGACGCCCATGCATCACGTGGCGGGGCCTTGTTCGTAAATGGCCGGTATGCCGAGGCGGAAGTCGAGTTCGAGCGAGCTTTAGAATTAGACGCTAGCTCTTCCGATACCTATTTCGCTTACGGCCGGAATTGTTTCATTCAAGGTCAATACGAGAAAGCTGCCGGTCTGTACCAGCGTGCTGTATCGTTGTCACCCGATGACTATCGGGTCTGGACCAATCTAGGGATGGTCAATGTTTCACTCGGCCGCAGCGACGACGCCAAGGAAGCAGCAAGGCAAGGTGTGCTGCGAGTGGAAAAGGAAGTCAAAGCGCATCCCGACAATGCCACCGCGCTATGTTACGGTGCCGCAATGCTGGCAGAAATTGGCGAGATTGAACGCGCGCTGTCGTGGGCCTCTCGTGGGGAAATGTTCGCCGGAGACAACATTCCGGTTCAGTACAACTTAGGCTGTTTTTATGCGAAGCTGGGCAAGACGGAGCAGGCTATCGATTGCCTTGAACGTCAGCTAACTGCATCACATGCTTACCTCGTTTTGCGCGTGCCTTGGATGCGTCAAGATAGCGACCTCGACTCGCTCCGCGCTCATCCCCGTTATATCGCGCTTGTCAATCGGATGGTGGCCCAAATAACCGCGACTGGGGCTCGAATATCAGCAGGCCACGAGGGAGTGAAGCATTGACCCTGAATATGATGCCCAGAAAATGAGTTGGTTGAGGGCAGGTCCGTTCCAGGCGCAACTACGCCCTCAAGCGCGGTCGCCGGTAATGTCCGCTGTCAGGTGGTGGCACAAGTCAACTTTAACGGCCGACATGGGGCGCAAAGCAGCCTTCCGCAGCGTCGAAGTCGAAGAGCCTTGGAGGGCAGAACCCGCCATTTACCAAGCTCAGCTACATGATCCAAACAGTCCCTGCGGTCAGATGCGATGGCGGAGCGCGTCGATGATCACCGCCATCGCAGGGGAGAGCTGTCGCCTGCTCGGATAGTAGAGGTGATAGCCGGCAAATGGCGGACTCCAGTCGTCAAGCACGAGCCTGAGGCGTCCCTCGGCGATGTGGTGGCTGACGAGGTTTTCCGGGACATAGGCGATCCCGAAACCGCTTGTCGCAGCCTCGATCATGGGAATGGACGAGTTGAAGGTGAGTTGGCCTTCCACCCGCACACGAAGGTCGCGGCCATCCCTGGCGAATTCCCAGGCGTACAGTCCGCCGAACGTCGCCTGCCGCATATTGATGCAGTCGTGATCGACCAGGTCCTGGGGCGCGGTCGGAACCGGATGGCGGGAAAAGTAGTCCGGCGAAGCCACGGCCACGAGCCTCCAATCCGGCCCGATGCGCACCGCGATCATATCCCGGTCGATGCTCTCGCCAAGCCGCACGCCTGCGTCGAAGCGCTCCTCCACAATGTTCTTCATGCCGTTGTCGCTGTAGAGCTCGACGCGCACGTCGGGATTGTCGTTGAGCAAGGGCTGGAGCTTCGGCCAGACGGTCGTCTGGAGCGCATGGTCGGACAGGGTGATGCGGACCGTTCCGGAGGGCTTGTCGCGAAACGCCACCAGGCTTGCGAGGTCGGATTTGATTTCCTCGAAGCGGGGAACGAGAGATTGGAAAAGTCGCTCGCCGGCCTCCGTCGGAGAGACGCTCCGCGTCGTACGCGTCAGCAGGCGGACGCCAAGACGAGCTTCAAGCTCCTTGATTGTCGAACTCAGGGTCGACTGCGAGGTTCCGAGCTTTGCCGCCGCCCTGGTGAAACTGCGCTCCCGGGCGACCGCCACGAACCAGAGCAGATCCTTCATGCCATCGCGCTGCATAGGGCACCTCCCATCGGACATTCATATCATGAGCAGATAAGTCCATGCGGATTGCTTAGTCTACTTAAATGGGTTCCCCTGCAATATCTTCTGGCAGCGATGGGGATTGGCGGCTGATCCGTCCGGTCGCTTTGCCAGGATGCCAATCATGGAAACCACGTACGACACAAGGCTTGTTGAAAACCGCGCCGCATGGGGCGCGGTGTTGTCGATGGCGCTGTGTGTTTTCGTGCTCATCGCGTCGGAATTCATGCCGGTCAGCCTGCTGTCGCCGCTAGCGGCCGATCTCGGCATCACCGAGGGCCGGGCGGGACAGGCGATCTCGATTTCGGGCGCTTTCGCCGTCGTGACCAGCCTGCTGGTCGCCGGCCTCACGCGCCACATCGACCGCCGACTGGTCGTGACCGGCTTTACCCTCCTCCTCATCGTGTCCGGTCTGGCTGTCACCTTCGCGCCGAACTACGCGTTGCTCATGGTCGGCCGGGCGCTGCTCGGTATCGCGATCGGCGGGTTCTGGTCGATGTCGACCGCGATCGTCATGCGCCTCGTGCCGCAAGACATGGTTCCGAAGGGTCTCGCCATGCTGAACGCCGGCAATGCCATTGCGGCCACCATCGCCGCGCCGCTGGGCAGTTTTCTTGGCGCCTATGTCGGCTGGCGCGGCGCTTTCTTCCTCGTCGTGCCGTTTGGTCTCCTGGCGCTGGCCTGGCAGTGGACAAGCCTGCCGCCGCTGCCGCCGCGCCGCAGGAAGCGTGCCGGCAATCCGCTGGCGCTGCTCGGCCGTCTTCCCGTCGCCACCGGCATGGCGTCGATCATGATGCTGTTCATGGGCCAGTTCGCGCTCTTCACCTATCTGCGGCCCTTCCTCGAGAACGTCACCCGGCTCGACATCGCCGCCCTCTCGGCGGTCCTGCTGGCGATGGGGCTGGCCGGGGTGCTCGGCACATGGTGCGTCGGCCGGCTTTTGCGCACGCGTCTGTTCAGCATCCTCACCGTCATCCCGCTGGTCATGGCTGCGCTGGCCGCCGCGCTCATCGCCCTCGGTGCACTCCCGGGTCCCACAGCGCTGCTGCTCGTTGCCTGGGGCTTCTTCGGCATGGCCGCGCCGGTTGGTTGGGGCACGTGGCTCAGCCGAACGTTGCCGAACGACGCGGAGGCCGGCGGCGGGTTGCAGGTTGCCGTCATCCAGCTCGCCATCACCGGCGGCGCCGCGATCGGCGGCACGCTCTTCGATACGGTCGGCTGGTGGGGACCGTTCACTCTGGGCGCGGTGCTGCTCTGCGGATCGGCGCTCGCCGCCCTTGCCGCAGCGCATATGGCCCGGAGGTCTTTGCCGTGACGAACGAACATGCGCCGCTCAGCCGCCGGACATTGCTCGGCGCCGCGCTCGCGGTGGCGGCCCTGCCTCGCACAGCCGCCAGCCAGGAAGACCAATCTCCCGTCAGCCAGGAGCCCACCGACATGAAGATCAGGATGGTTTTCAACGGCCGCACCATGACCGCCACGCTCTACGACAATCCGTCGGCGCGCGACTTCTTCTCCATGCTGCCGCTCGACCTCGAGATCGAGGACTACGCCCATAACGAGAAGATCGCCTATCTGCCACGCAAGCTGACCGAGGAGGGAAGCGGTCCGTTCGCCGACGAGCAGCCCTATGACCTGTGCTATTTCATGCCCTGGGGCAACCTGGCCATGTTCTACGCCGACTACCGCCATCCCGGGCTGATCAGGCTTGGCCGCTTCGACGAGGGCGAGCAGGCCCTGCACATTCGCGGCAAATTCCCGCTTCGCATCGAACGCATTTGAGGACGCAAAGGAGATCACCATGGACATTCTTCGCGCCGGCACCAGGCCTTCCGGCAAGGGACCGCCTGACTGGTTCACCGGAACGGTGCGGATCGATCCGCTCTTCAATCCCTTCGACGCCGAGCGGGTTCAAGGCGCACAGGTGACCTTCGAGCCCGGCGCCCGCACCGCCTGGCACACGCATCCGCTCGGCCAGACGCTGATCGTCGTCTCCGGCCTCGGTCGCGTGCAGCGCGAAGGTGGCCCGGTCGAGGAAATCCATCCGGGCGATGTCGTCTGGTTCGCTCCCGGCGAAAAGCACTGGCACGGCGCGTCGCCTCGGACCGCCATGACCCACATCGCCCTCCAGGAGGTCAAGGACGGCAAGGTCGTGGACTGGCTGGAACATGTCAGCGACGCCGACTACGGCGGCTGATCTTCTCCCCTCGGAAGGAACCAACATGCTTGCAACCGTTCTTCACAAACCGGGCGACATACGCTGCGAGGAAATCGCCGATCCGAAAATCATGCGGCCGACGGACGCCATCATCAAGCTGTCGGCAAGCTGCATCTGCGGCTCGGACCTGTGGCCCTATCGCGGGCTGCAGCCGGTCGCCGGGCCGATGCATATGGGCCACGAATATTGCGGCATCGTCGTCGAGGTCGGCGCAGAGGTGCGAACCGTCCGTCCCGGCCAGTTCGTCGTCGGCTCGTTCTGCCTCTCCGACAATACCTGCCCGCATTGCCGCTTCGGCTTCCAGTCGTCTTGCGTGCAGCGCGAGTTCATGTCGGGCGCGCAGGCGCCTTACGCCCGCGTACCCTTGGCCGATGGCACACTGGTCGCCACCGCCGAGGTGCCGCCGGCCGACCTCATCCCTGACCTGCTGGCGGTGTCCGATGTGCTCGGCACCGGCTGGTATGCGGCCGACGCAGCCGAGGTCCGCGAAGGATCGACGGTGGTCGTGGTCGGCGATGGTGCGGTCGGCCTGATGGGCGTGCTTGCGGCCAAGGAGATGGGCGCCGAGCGCATCATCGCCATGAGCCGGCACGCCAGCCGCCAAAAGCTCGCCCGCGAGTTCGGCGCCACCGAAATCGTCGCTGAGCGCGGCGAGGAAGGCGTGGCCCTCATCAAGGAACTCACCAAGGGCGTCGGCGCGGACTCCGTGCTGGAATGCGTCGGCACGGGAGAATCCTTCGACCAGGCGCTGGCCTGCTCCCGCCCCGGCGGCACCATCGGCTATGTCGGCGTGCCGCATGGCGTGAACTTCGACGGCCAAAAACTATTCTTCGGCCAGAAACGCATGCTGGGCGGCCCGGCGCCGGTGCGCCGCTTCCTGCCCGACCTGATGGACCGTGTGCTGCAAGGTCGGATCAAGCCCGGCAAGGTCTTCGACCTCAAGCTGCCGTTGGCCGAGGTCGCTGAAGGCTACCGCGCCATGGACGAGCGTCGCGCCATCAAGGTCATGCTTTCGGTGTGAGCAAGATCGGGCGGACGGTCTGTGCGCTCCCACAACTCAGAAAAGGAACAACGACATATGACGATGAGATTGAAGATTGCCGCCCTTGCTCTTGCGCTTTCGGTCGCCACGCCGGCTTTCTCGCAAGAGTCCGCGATCATCGGCGCATGGCGGATGATTTCGCTCGAGGCCGGGGCAGAGGGAAACCTGAAGCCCGTGCCCTATTCCGGCCAGGTCATCTTCACCGAGGCCGGCACCCTCTCGGTGCAGGCGCAGAACCGCGACCCCAAGGCGCCGGACACGCCTTACACGGCGAATGGCTACGAAGCCTATTACGGGCCGGTCGCCATCAACGACCAGGACAAGACCTTCGTCATCACCATCGAGTCCTCCCTGGTCCGCAACCTTGTCGGGAAGAGCATGAAACGCAAATTCCAGGTCTCGGACAACGAACTGGTCCTCACGCCGGACAACCCGGCCGAAGGCTGGCGCGTAACCTACGAACGCTACTGATCCGAACAGTTGGGTTACCGAAGGCCAAAATGGCGCGGATGTCAGACCGAAATGGCGTCATCGCGGAACTGGTGCCAATCATGGCGGCTGTCTTCGCCGGCTTCCTGCTGATCGGACTGGCGCTACCCGTCCTGCCGCTGCATCTTCACCAGCAGCTCGGCTTCGGCCCCTTCGCAGTCGGGCTGGTGACGGGCAGCCAGTTCGTCGCCTCGATGCTGTCGCGCATCGGGGCTGGAAACTATGCCGATGGACGCGGCGGCAAGCGCGCCGTCGTCGTCGGCCTCATTGCCGCTGCCCTTGCCGGGTTATTTTACCTCGGCTCGCTGGCATTGCTCGACCGGCCGGTAGCGTCCGCATCGGCGCTGTTCGCCGGCCGGGCGGTGCTGGGCGCGTCCGAGAGCTTCATCATCACCGGCGGCGTCGCCTGGGGCCTCTCCGTTGCGGGCGGACAGAACTCCGGAAAAGTCATAGCCTGGGTGGGCACGGCGATGTTTGCGGCGCTCGCGCTAGGAGCGCCGGTCGGATCTGCGCTCTACGCAGCGAGCGGTTTCACCGCGATCGCGCTCGCGACAATCGTCCTGCCGCTGGCGACGCTGCTTGCCATCCTGCCGATGCGCGGCACCAGCGCCGCCGCGGGCAGCGTGCCGCAGTCATGGAGGAGCGTGGCGAAAGCGGTCTGGCTTCCTGGCGTCGGAGCTGCTTTCAGCAGCCTCGGCTATGGTGCTATTCTGGGCTTCGGCGCCCTGCTCTTCGCCGAGCGGGGCTGGCAGCCGGTCTGGCTTCCCTTCACGGCCTATGCCGCGTCGCTGATCGTGGCAAGGCTGTGCTTCGGCCACCTGCCCGACAGGCTTGGGGGCGCACGCGTCGCTGTGATCTTCGTCGCGGTCGAGGCGGCAGGGCTGATGCTGATCTGGCTTGCGACCGGGCCTGTTGTCGCCGCGATCGGAGCGGGTCTGACTGGCCTCGGCTACTCGCTGGTCTATCCCGGCCTCGGCGCCGAGGCCGTAGGCCGTCTTCCGTCGCGCAGCCGCGGCCTGGCCATGGGACTCTACACCGTCTTCCTCGACGTGGCGCTCGGCTTCGGCAGTCCGGCGCTCGGCCTGGTCGCCGCGTCGACGGGGCTGCAATTCGTCTTCTTCGCCGTCGCGGCGGCAACGCTTCCGGCGTTGGGCATCGCTCTGCTGCTGGGTCGCCGTAGCGCTCCATTATAGACAGCTCGCCGGCGCCGTCCGCATGAGGTTCGCTCATAGTCTCTTTCCGGGTCGCCACGGAGGCTGAACCCCTCCCCGCAAGGGTCAACGAGGCCCGGCAAATCCCCGCCCAGACACACTCCAGAAACAAAATTCAACAGTTCGGAAAAACCGGCGAAAAGATCGGGTGGCATAAGCTTCCCCGTCGGGATTCCGGGCACTTCCTTTTTGGAAGCCCTCCACCAACAAAATCGCAGCGGCGGCGCAGTGCCTGCTCCAGCGGCGGCATGAACAGCCGGGCAATGCCCGGCGAGGACGAGAAAGTATGGACATGGACTACGACATCGCCGAACTGGACAGCGACGCGGCAACACCGATCGGCGGCCTGCCAGGCATCGATGCGCTGGCACGGATCGCTCGCGGCCCGACAAGGAGCGGCCAGGTCCTGACGGGCGCCGACTTTGCCCGGCAGCCGGGTGAGCGGCTCGATACGGTGTTCGAGCAGCTCGCCGTAACGTTTGCCGCACTGCCGGCGGTGATCTCCGAAGGGCGCGTGTGGACCTATCAGGAGCTGAACAGCCGCGCCAACCAGTTCGCCCGCATGCTGATCAAGCACGGCGTGCGGCCGGGCCACCGGGTCGGGCTCATTCTCGACCGGTCGGCGGAAACCTATGTCGCGTTGCTGGCGGTGATGAAGGCGGGGGCTGCCTTCGTGCCGCTGGCCACCGCGTTTCCGCAGGAGCGGATGGCGCTGATCATCGAAGACGCCGCCGTCAGCATGATCGTCACCATCGCCGCCTATGCGTCGCGCGCCGGTCAACTGCCCGTTGCCCATGTGCTGATCGACAGCGCCGCCGCCGAAATCTCCGCACAGTCGCCCGCGCCGCTGAAGCAGCAGGCGACCGACGACATTTGCTACATCCTCTATACCTCGGGCACCACCGGCAAGCCCAAGGGCGTGGTCATCACGCACCAGAGCTTCGTCAATTTCATACACGTCGCGGCCGCCTCCTACGGCTACCGGCCGGGCGACCGGGTGTATCAGGGCATGACCATTGCCTTCGACTTTTCCTCCGAAGAGATCTGGGTGCCGTTCGTCGCCGGCGCGACGGTGGTGCCGGCACCTGGCCAGATGCCGCTGGTGGGCGAGGAACTGGCGGATTTCCTGCGCCTCCATGACATCACCTGCATGGCCTGCAGCCCGACATTGTTGTCATCGATGACATCGGACGTTCCCAGCCTGCGCACGCTTCTGGTGGGCGGCGAGGCCTGCCCGCACAATCTGGTGGTGCGCTGGTCGAAGCCGGGCCGGCAGATCCTCAACACCTACGGGCCGACCGAGGCGACCGTCACCGCAACGATGGGGGCGCTGACGCCGGACCGTCCCGTCACGATCGGCGCGCCGTTGCCGACTTACTCGATCGTCATTCTCGACGCTTCGCTGCCGCAACTTGCCGAGCCCGGTGAACTGGGCGAGATCGGCATTGCCGGCATCGGGCTCGCCGTCGGTTATCTGAACCGGCCGGACCTGACCGACCAGAAATTCATCGCCGATTTCGTCGGCCTGCCGAACAACCCGTCGCAGCGCATCTACCGCACCGGCGATCTTGGCCGGATCAACGATAGCGGCGAGATCGAGTATGCCGGGCGCATCGACACGCAGGTGAAGATTCGCGGATATCGCATCGAGCTCGGCGAGATCGAGGCGGTGCTGCTCGACCAGCCCGAGATCGCGCAGGCCGCCGTCACCACCTGGGAGATCGAGCCCGGCCGCGTCGAACTGGTTGCCTATTACGCGCTTAAAACCGGCGTAGCGGCGATTTCCCGAGGGGATCTCGCCCAGACGATGAAGCGGCGGCTGCCGGACTACATGGTGCCCGCCTATCTGGAGGAGCTGCCCGCCATCCCGATGACCGTCTCCAACAAGGTAGACCTGCGCCAACTGCCGAAGCCGACGAGCGTCCGGCTTTCGGCCGATCGCACGATGGTGCCGCCCGGCAATGAGGACGAGCGATTCCTGGCGGAAGCGCTGGCCACGGTGCTGAAATTCGACGCGGTGTCGGTCGAGGATCACTTCTTCGACGATCTCGGCGCCAACTCCTTGCTGATGGCGCATTTCTGCGCGCGCGTGCGCACCAGGAAGGAATGGGCGACGACGTCGATGCGCGACATCTATCTCTATCCCACAGTGGCGCGCCTGGCGCTGCATCTGGGGGTAGCGGAGGAGATGACGACGGCAACCAACGAGCCGGTCCTCACCCGCCGGGCCTCGAATTTCGCCTACTGGACCTGCGGCGCGGCGCAGCTTTCGTTCTACGGCCTCTACAGCTACGTGGCGCTCTGGGCGATCAATGACGGCCTCAACTGGATGTATGACGCGCTCGACGATCCGCTGCAGCTCTATATCCGGTGCGTGGCGCTCTCGGCCGCCGTGTTCTTCGGCATGTCGGGCTTTGCCGTCCTGGCGAAATGGGTGCTCATCGGCCGCTGGAAGGCCGAGGCGTTTCCGATCTGGGGCGTGCGCTACTTCCGCTTCTGGGTGGTCAAGACGTTGATCCGCACCGCACCCGTCGTGCTGTTCCGCGGCAGCCCGCTCTACAGCCTCTATCTGCAGCTGCTCGGCACCAAACTCGGGAAAAACGCCGTCATCGAATCGAAGTCCGTGCCCGTCTGCACGGATCTCATCTCGGTCGGCGCCAATACCATCTTGCGCAAGGAATCGATGATCCTAGGCTTCAGGGCCGAGGCCGGCTACATCCATACCGGACCGCTTACCATCGGCCGCGATGCCTTCGTCGGCGTCGGCTCCACGCTCGACATCGACACCAGCATCGGCGACCGTGCCCAGCTCGGCCATTCGTCCTCGCTGCATCGCGGGCAAAGCATTCCGGACGGCGAGCACTGGCATGGATCGCCGGCAGTGCCGACCACGGCGGACTATTGCAAGGTGCGCAATGTCAATCCTTACCAGGTCCGGCGCTTCCTCTATGAAGCGCTGCAGCTGATCGGCCTGTTTGGCCTCGTCACCCCGCTGCCGCTCCTGTTCCACAGCTACTGGGAATATGTCGGCGACGACTATCAGGAGACGATCGGCCTTGTCGCAATCGGCACCACGGTCACGCTTTTCGGCTATATCGCGGCGGCTTTCCTGGCGGCGACGCTGGTGCCGCGCCTGACCAGCCTCATCTTGAAGCCGGGCCGCACCTACACGCTTTACGGTTTCCGCTACTGGCTGCAGACCGTCGCCGAATTCGCCAGCAATTCCCGCGTGCTCGGGCTCCTGGCCGGCGACAGCTCGGCAATCGTGCACTACATGCGCGCCATCGGCTGGAACCTCAACAGAGTGGTGCAGACCGGCTCCAATTTCGGCTCCAACCAGCAGCACGAAAACCCGCTTCTGTGCGAGATCGGCACCGAGACCATGGTCTCGGACGGGCTGTTCATGATCAACATGCACAAATCCGCCTCGGCCTTCAGGCTCGAGCCGACGCGCATCGGCGAACGCAACTATCTCGGCAACAACATCTATTATCCCCCGGACGGCCGCACCGGCGACAACGTGCTGCTCGGCACCAAGGTGATGATCCCCATCGACGGGCCGGTGCGCCAGAATGTCGGCCTTCTCGGTTCGCCCGCCTTTGAAATCCCGCGCATGGTGAACCGCGACAAGGAGCTTATCGCCGGCGTCGACGAGGCCGACCGGCGCCGGCGCATCCCGCACAAGAACCGCCACAACCTGGTGACCATTCTTCTGTTCCTGGCAACGCAATGGGTCATGCTGTTCGTCACGCTGGCGATCTGGGACCGGGCGCTAAACTACTATACGGAATGGGCGGAGGTCGCCCTGTTCGCCGCCGTGCTTTTGACCTCGGCGATCACCATTCCGTTCTACATTCTGGTCGAGCGGGCAAGCCTTGGCTTTGGCCGGTTAAAGCCGCAGATGACGACGATCTACGACGTCGCCTTCTGGCGCCACGAACGCCACTGGAAGCTGGCGGATTCGCCGATCGTGCGCCTGTTCGCCGGCACGCCGTTCCGGCCGATGATCCTGCGCCTGCTCGGCGTCAAGGTCGGCAGCCGGGTCTATGATGGCGGCAGCAACCTGACCGAGCGCTCGCTGGTCGAGATCGGCGACGACGTCACGCTCAACGAGGGCTGCGTCATTCAGGCCCACTCGCTGGAAGAAGGCGCGTTCAAGTCCGATTTCATCCGCATCGGCGATGGTTGCACGCTCGGACCTTCCGCCTTTGTCCACTACGGCGTGGTGATGGGCAAAGGCTCGATGGTCGACGCGGACTCCTTCGTGATGAAGGGCGAAGAGCTGGAACCCAACTCGATCTGGCGGGGCAACCCGGCCAAGCTGCATCGCTTCGTCGAGCCGCTGCCGGAGGATAGCGTCAAGGCAACGGCTTGATGGGCGCAGACGTCCGTCTCGTTTCGGTGACTGCGGCCAACCGGGCCCTGGTCGCGGCTCTGGAACTGGCCGCGGATCAGATCGATTTTGTCGCCAGCAATGCGGAGTCGCTGGACGAAGCCGAAACCGACGGGGACGCACGGCCGCGCGTCGTCATGGCAGGGGATCGCGTCGTCGGTTTCCTGATGTATGAGGCGCCAGAGGACGACGACGAGGCGCGGATCTACCGCTTCATGATCGATCGCGTCCATCAGGGCCAAGGCTACGGCAAGGCCGCTTTGCGCGAAGTGCTGGATGAAATCATGCGGCTCGGCCACATCAGCCACGTTTCGATCTGCTACGAACCTGGGAATGAAGCGGCACGCCGCCTCTATCGCGCTGCCGGTTTCGTCGAAGAAGGGCCCGACGAGGACGGGGAAATGATCGCCGACCTCGCTCTGCGGGGCGAACAGCCATGACGCGCCCGCTCGATGCCGGCGCCAGCCTGTCGGCGCAGTTGCTGGCGGCGATGGCCGCCATGGCACCCGCCGGCGTTCGGATCGGATGCCGCACGATCCGCGAAGGCGATGAGAACCATTTGCTGCCGCAGGAAGCACACTCCATCCCGTCACGCCTGCCGCTGATGCGGCGGGCGAGTGGCGCGGCGCGGTGGATCGCGCACGAGTTGCTGGCGGATATGGGCTTGAACGACGTCGCTATCCTCCGCGGCTCCTCCGGCGCACCGGTATGGCCTCATGGAGTAACGGGGTCGCTGGCTCACGACGACGAGATGGCCGTGGCGGCCGTCGCGCCGCTCTCCCACGTCGCCTCGCTCGGCATCGATATCGAGCCCGCTTTGCCCCTGCCCGACGACATCTTCGCGCTGGTTGCAGCCCCCGCTGACCGGATCGACGCAACCGACCCGTATCTTGCCGGTCGCATCCTTTTTGCCGCCAAGGAAGCTGTCTACAAGGCCGCCTACCCGCTTGATGGCGAAGTGCTGGGCTATGAGGACATCACCGTCGATCTCGACGCAAGCGACGCTGTGACGAAGACGGGCCGCAGAGCGAGACTGGTTTACTGCGTTGCTCCGTGTGTGGTCGTTCTGGCGTTTGTCGATGGTGTCCGAAGCGCCCCCCTTTAAGCGCGAATGGGCCAGCGCCCGACAGCTGCTCAACAAAGCGCATTTTGTTCGCAGAGCGGTCGCAAGGAGCCTGTCTCGACCGTACAGTTCAGCAATGGCGTGGTGGCGCTGGAATATGCGGCTGGGAAGGTGTGAGACGCTGGTCGGGGTAATCTCCCCCCTTGAGGGGGAGAATGTCGCCGAAGGCGACAGAGGGGGTCGGTCCGTCCTGACGCACCTCCTACCGACCGCAGGAGGTCGAGCTTCACGCGAGACGACCCCCTCTGGCCCGCCGGCCATCTCCCCCTCGAGGGGGGAGATCGGCAGCTCACCCTGCTTTCTTCCCCCGCTTGCCCTTGGCACGCGCCTCGACCACTCTTTCCACCTCGCGCTTCAGTTCGTCCTTGACCTCCTGCGTCTCGGCAAGCAGCGTGTCGATCTTCATGAAATCGAGCACGCGGTATTTCGACACTGGCGGGCGGATCAGTATGTCGGGGGGGCGCTGGTTCAGCTTGTGGGCGATGATCGACTGCATCATCAATTGCGTGGCGCCATACATCAGGTCGACCGTGGTCGGGTGCTTGCGCTCGGCCTCGCTCGGCGCGCCGACGACGTCGATGGCGATGATGATGTCGGCGTCGTTTTCGATGAGGTCGAACGGCACCGGATTGTAGATGCCGCCGTCGATCAGCACGCGGTCGTCGCGCGTCACCGGGCGGAACACGGCGGGAATGGCAGCCGAGGCGGCGAGCGCCGAATGCAGGTCGCCCTCGTCGAAGACGGCCAGCTTGTGACCGAAATAGTCCGTCGCCGTCACCTTCAGCGGGATTTTCAGCTCGGCGAAGGTTTCCGGGATGGCTTCCGGCAGGAACGCCTTCAAGATGCGCTCTATGTTGAACTGGCTGACTCGGATGCCGCCCTGCATCGCCTCGGCGATGGTGCCGGGACGCGAGCGCCACATGCGCGCCGCCACCTCGGCGCGGCGGCCGAGGATCGAGCGGGCGTAGTCCTCGATGTCCTTGCCGCTCATGCCCGAGGCCATGCCGGCGCCCATGATGGCGCCGATCGAGGAGCCGGCGATGGCCACGGGCTTGATGCCGAGCTCGTCCAGCGCCTCGACGATGTGGATATGGGCGAGGCCGCGCGCGCCGCCGCCGCCAAAGGCGATACCGAAAGTCGGACCTGTCATTTGGCCTCCAGCTTCGGCCCGATGCTCATGATCGCGGGCGCCGGCGTCAGCAGCTTCTTCGCCGCTGCCTTGACCTGATCGAGCGTCACGCCGTTGATGAGCGCCGCGCGGCGCTGCACGTAGTCGATGCCGAGATTGTCGAGCTGCAATTCCACCAGGGTCGCGGCAATGGCGCTGGAAGAATCCAGATTGCTGATAGCATAGGAGCCGACCATGTATTTCTTGGTGGCGTCCAGTTCGGCCTCCGTCGGCCCCTCCTCGGCCATCTTCTTGACCACCTCCTTGACGATGCCGAGCGTCTCGGCGGCGCGATCGGAACGCGTTGCGGTGGTGATGATCAGCGCATTGGAATGCTGGTGGTCGACCAGGTTGGAATCGACGGAGTAGGCCAAGCCGCGCTTTTCCCGCACCTCGTCATAGAGGCGCGAGGTGAAGGTGCCGCCGCCGAGAATCTGGTTCATCAGCACCGCAGGGAAGAAATCCGGCGCATCGCGCTTCACACCGGGATAGGCAAACTGCAGCGAGGTCTGCGGCAGGTCGTAGTCGACCTCGAGCTGCTGGCCGAGCTTCAGCTCGGTATCGGCAACCGGTTGCAGCACCTGCTTTTCCGGCAGATCGCCGAAGACCTCATCGAGCTTCCGTTTCAGCGTCGCGGCATCTATGTCGCCGACCACCGCAACATGCAGGCCGCTGCGGGCGAAATTGGCCTTGTGGAAGGCAGCCAGATCCGCTGCCGTGATGGTGGCGATGCTGTCCTTGGTGCCCTGGTCGGGCCTGGAATACGGATGTTCGCCATAGATGGCGCGCAGCCATTTGGTTTGCGCGACGGTGTTGGGGTCACGCTCATTGGCGATGATGCCGGACAGGATCTGGGCGCGGATGCGGTCGATCGGCGCCTGGTCGAAGCGCGGGCTGGTGACCGCCAGCCTGAGCAGGTCTAAGGCCGCATCCTTCTGCTCGGCCAGCATCCGCATCGCGCCATAGGTGCCGTCGCGCGCCGCTTCGAAGCCCATCTCTGCGCCGGCATCGTCAAGCTTGATCTGGAAGGCCTCGCTGTCGAGGTCGCCGGCGCCCTCGTCGAACAGGCCGGTCATCAGATTGACCAAGCCTTCCCGCCCCGCCGGATCCTGCGTCGAGCCGCCATCGAAGACGAAGCGGATGGCGATGATCGGAATGGAGTGGTCCTCGACCAGCCAGGCATTGACGCCCTTTGACGAGGTCACCGGCTGAATGTCCATCGCGTGCGCGGCAAGCGCCGGCAGGATGAGGAAGAAGATGCCGAGGAACAGTGTGGCGAAGGCGTGGAGAACCGCGATGCGCCTATGAGTAATCGCATCAGGCCATTGATCGCCAAGGTCAGTGCCGCCCCTCATCGCCCTGCCGGGCACTTCTCCCCGTATAGTGACGGGGAGAAGGGGGCTCGCCGCGACGCTGGCGCTCTTCTTACGATGCTGATGGTTGGCGAAATCGGCGATGACAGCGCCCCTCTCCCCGTCACTATACGGAGAGAGGATGCCGGCAGGCAGGTGAGGGGCAGCGCCAACGCTCAATCTTGTCATCATCAATTCCCCGCCTGTTGCTGCGGCAAGAGATAGCCGGTCGTCGTACGGTCGAGCAGCAGATAGCGTGCGGCGACCGCCTTGATCTCATCGGCGGTGACCTTGCGAATGCGGTCCGGCCATTCCTCGATATCCCTGACGTTGCCGCCGGTGGCGAGCTCGGCGCCGTAGAGATTGGCCATCTCGTCCTGCTTGTCGCGGGCGAAGATCATGGCCCTGATATAGCGGGCCTTGGCCTTCTCCAGCTCGTCCGCGGTGACGCCGTCCTTGACGATGCGGGCGATCTCGGCCTCGACGGCCGCCTCGACGTCGCTCAGCTTGGCGTCGCCGCGCGGCGCGCCATAGACGGTGAAATTGGTGGCGTCGAGCATCGTACCCTGGAAGAAGGCGCCGGTCGCCGATGCGATGCCTTGCTTGACCACGAGCTGCTGGTAGAGCCGGCTGCGGCTGCCGCCGCCAAGGATCTCTCCCAGCAGGTCGAGCGCCTCGGCCTCGCCCGGTTTTGCCGTGTGGTAGGACGGAACCACCCATTGCGTCGAAAAGCTCGGCACCGAAACGCGCCCATCGGTGAGCGTCACCGTCCGCTTGGTGTTCTGCTCCGGCTCGACCGGGCGGATGCGCGGGGGCAGGTCGGGACCGCGCGCGACCTTGCCATAGGTTTTTTCGGCCAGCGCCTTCACGACCTCCGGCTCGACATCGCCGGCCACGATCAGCACCGCATTGTTGGGCCGGTAGTATTTGTCATAGAAGGCAACCGCATCGGTGCGGTTCAACTGCTCCATCTCCTGCATCCAGCCGATCACCGGAATGCGGTAGGGCTGGTTCTGCCAGAGCGTCGCGTCGACCTCTTCGTCGAGCACCGCCTGCGGATTGCTGTCGATGCGCGCGCGGCGCTCTTCCAGGATCACGTCGCGCTCGGTCTTGATGACCTCGTCGGTCAAGATGAGGTTGCGCATGCGATCGGCCTCGAAGCTCATCATCTCACCAAGTGCCGGGGGCGCCACCGTCTCGTGGAAGGCAGTGTAGTCATATGAGGTGAAGGCGTTGTTGGAGCCGCCGATGGCCGATATGGCGCGGTCGAACTCGCCCGCGGCGTGGTTGGTCGTGGCCTTGAACATCAGGTGTTCGAAGAAGTGCGCTATGCCGGACTTGCCTGGCGGCTCGTCGGCGCTGCCGATCTTGTACCACACCATATGGGTGACGATGGGGGCGCGATGATCGGGAACGACCACCACCTCCATTCCATTGTCGAGCAGGAAGTTGGCCACCTTGCCATCATCCGCGGCCAGGGCCGGGCCGGCCATGGTCAGCGCGGTGGCGAGCAAGGCTCTCCGCAGCCATTCAGTATGAAATGTCATTGATGGCTCCGGTTGTTATCGCGCGACGATAGGCAAGGTTAGCCGCGGAGGCAAAGTGAATTGTGCGTCATTTTGAAGGCGCCGGTCGCTCCACCCTTACGCAAGCTCGATGAACCGGACCACCGTCTCGCCGTAGTTTCGTTCATCAACCACCGAGAATTCCGGCCCAATCTCGAAGGGCGCCGAGGCGGCTTCCTCGACCACGCAGAGCGCGCCGGGCAGCAACCAGCCGCCATCCCTGGCCGAGCGCAGGGCGCGCTCGCCAAGGCCCTTGCCATAGGGCGGATCGGCGAAGACCAGGCCGAATGCCGCAAGCGTACCGGCCTCACCCAGGGCGGTCGCGTCGCGGCGGAAGATCTTGGTGCGGCCGGTAAGGCCAAACGCTTCGACATTGGTGCGGATCAGGCCGCGCCCTTCGGCCGATTCTTCGATAAAGACGCCATAGGAAGCGCCGCGCGACAGCGCTTCGAGGCCGAGAGCGCCGGTGCCGGCGAAAAGGTCGAGCACGCGCGCGCCCTCGAGCTTGTCGGCAAAGCGGTGCGCCAGCACGTTGAAGACGGCCTCGCGGGCGCGGTCGGTCGTCGGGCGGATGGCATGGTCGCGCGGCGTCGCCAGCGGACGCCCGCGAAATTGGCCGCCGACGATTCTCATTTATGCCCGGGTCTCATTTAAGGCCGGATCTCATTTAAGTCCCGGCATCATCTGGTCCTCGGGCCCTTGGGACCGTTGCGTGGCCGCTCGCCGCCCCGACCGCCATCCGGACGCTCGCCACCCGACTTGCCGAACGGCTTGGCGCCGCCTGGCTTGCCATAGGCGGGCTTGCCATAGCCCGGCTTGCCATAGGACGGCTTGAATGACGCCTTGCGCGCCTTGGCCTCGGCCGCCTTGGCGGCATCGGCTTCCGCCCTGCCCTTGCCGATCGGACGCGCGCCCGGCGCCATCCAGACATTAGCCTTGCGCTGGCCCGGCGGATCGATCGGCCGCTGCTCGCGCTCGGGCTTCTTGCCGCCGCGCGGTTTGTCACCAAAGGCGCCGCGCGGCTTGTCCGAAAACTCGCTGCGCTCGGGTCTCGGGCCGCGTTCGCCAAAGCTCTTTTCCGGCCTCGCGCCCCTTTCGGGACTGGTCGACAGCTTGCCCAGTGCTTCGTCGCGGCTGCCTTCGCGGCGCTTGCGGTTCTTGATCAGACCGCCCTCGCCGATCGGCCGATGGTCACCCTCGCGGGTGACTTTCGGCCGTTCCGGCTCCGCGTCACGCTCTCGCCGCACCGGCTGGTTGGAAAACGGCTTGATGATCTCGGCGTCGAAATTGGCGCCGGATTCCTCGACCAGACGCTCGCCGAGTTGGTCGCGAAGCACGCGGCCCTTGATCTCCAGCACATGGCCTTCGGCGAGATCGTCGAGCTGGAACGGTCCGTAGGAGATACGGATCAGCCGCGTCACGTCGAGGCCGAGCGATCCAAGGATGTTCTTCACTTCGCGGTTCTTGCCTTCGCGCAGGCCGATCGTCAGCCAGGCGTTGGTGCCTTGCTCACGGTCGAGCGTCGCTTCGATGGCGCCGTAGAAGACGCCGTCGACGGCAATGCCTTCACGCAGGCCTGCGAGCATGCTTTCCTCGACCTTGCCATGAACGCGCACGCGGTAACGGCGCAGCCAGCCAGTGGCAGGCAGTTCGAGCACGCGCGACAGACCGCCATCGTTGGTGAGCAGCAGCAGGCCTTCGGTGTTGATGTCGAGGCGGCCGATGGTCATCAGCCGCGGCAATTCGGCCGGCAGCACGTCGAACACGGTCTTGCGGCCCTCGGGGTCGCGGTTGGTGGTAACAACGCCGGCAGGCTTGTGAAACAGGAACAGGCGGGTGCGCTCGATCGGCGGGATCTCCATGCCGTCGAGATGGATGATGTCGCCCGGCATGACGTTGAAGGCCGGCGAGGTCAAAGCCCGGTTGTTGACCTTGACACGGCCCGCCGCGATCAGGTCTTCGGCGTCGCGGCGCGACGCCAGGCCGGCGCGGGCCAACCGCTTGGCGATACGCTCGCCGGCTTCTTCCGCATCTGCCGGACGCGGGCGCGGCTTGAAGGCGCCGCCAGATGCTTGCGGCCAGTCACCACCGAAATCGCGCTTGGGGCGATCGCTGAAGTCACGCTTGGGACGATCTCCGGCGTCGCGCTGCGGGCGATCGCCAAAATCGCGCTTTGGCCGGTCAAAACGCTTTTCGCCCTCGGCGGAAGCAGGCCGATCGCCACGCGGTGCGTAGGGCTTGCGCGGCCCTTCACGCTTTTCGAAAGGCTTGCCTTCGGGACGCGGCCCCTTGCTGAATGGCCGATCGCCGCCCTTGAAATCGCGCTTTGGCCGCTCGCCATCGGCCGCAACCGGCCGATCGCCGCGCGGTGCATAAGGCTTGCGCGGCCCCTCGCGCTTTTCATACGGCTTGCGTTCACCCTCGGCCGCCATAGGGCGATCCCCACGCGGCGCATAGGGTTTGCGCGGCCCTTCGCGCTTTTCATACGGCTTGCGCTCGCCTTCGGCTGCCATCGGCCGGTCACCGCGTGGTGCATATGGCTTGCGCGGTCCCTCGCGCTTTTCGAAGGGCTTGCCTTCGGAACGCGGACCTTTGCTGAATGGCCGGTCGCCACTTTTGAAATCGCGCTTGGGCCGCTCGCCCTCAGCCACTGCCGGCCGGGCGCCGCGCGGTGAATAGGGTTTCTTGGCCCCGAAGGAGGGTTTGCCGCTTTTGCCGGCGGCGCCATCGCGGCGCGGCCCCGCGGCTCCAGGGCCGCTTTTGCCCGGGCCTTTGTGGCGCGGAGATTTCTTGTCGTTGTCGTCCATGTGGCCTTTGCCTTGTTGCGCTGCTACAGCGTGGCGCATCCTTTCGGACGCGCAAAGGACGCTATAGCACTTTGATTTGGCGCATGATCATTTCCGAAAATCTGTTCCGATATTCGGGTTGACGCGCTCCATAACAGGATCACCGCCAAGTGGCGAGGAGATAATCGGAATGGAAACCGCGTGAAGCGGCCGGATTTCATGGCGCTGGCGCTGAAAGAGGCGCAAGCCGCCGCCTTGCGCGGAGAAGTTCCGGTTGGCGCCGTCATCGCCAGCGGCGACACGGTGGTGGCATCCGCCGGTAACCGCACCCGCCAACTTGCCGATCCGACGGCGCATGCCGAAATGCTGGCCATCCGTGCGGCCTGCCAAACGCTCTCCAGCGAGCGGCTGACCGGCCACGACCTCTATGTGACGCTGGAACCCTGCGCCATGTGCGCAGGCGCCATTTCCTTCGCCAGGCTGCGCCGGCTCTATTTCGGCGCGGCCGACGAGAAGGGCGGCGCGGTGGTCAACGGCGTGCGCTTCTTTGCCTCGCCGACTTGCCACCATAAGCCCGACATCTATCCGGGCATGGCCGAGGCCGACGCGGCGCTGCTGCTCAGGGAATTCTTTCGGGAAAGACGCGAAACGTAGAGCCTTCAGCTACCGAAGGCGACGGTTCCTACCAGGAGGGCAGCCAGTCGAAGAGCCCGCCGCTCTTGCCCTTGGCGGCCGCTTCCTTCTTGAGGCGGCGTTCCTTCTTGTATTCATCCTCGCCGAGTTCGCCCTGCGGCGCCGTGTCGGAGGCAGCTCGATAGGCCAGAGGCGGCTCGCTCAGATATCTGCGAGTGTTGGGGTCGCCCTGCTTTTGCTCTGCGGTGCGGCGCTGGATCTCGGCGGCGCGGCCCTTGTCTGAATCCTTCGGCGACCAGGCCGGCGGGTGGCTGGAGCCCGAATCCGCCAGCGCCTTCTTCACGGAAGCCGGATCGGTCTGCACGTCATCGACGATCCCCGACTGATAGGACGGGTCGTCCTGGTGGGCAGTGGCGTCGGCACGCAGGCGGGCGCGGCGCTGCTCGGGCGATTCGGGCCAATCGGTGCTCGCCGTCTCGATGCTTTCCTGCGGCGGCGGCAGCACTTCCTTCTGCCCCGGCGCCGGCTTTACCAGCTCCGGACGCGGCCTGTAGTCGATCTGTTCCTTGTGCTTGGGCGTGATGGCGAAGGCGCCGGAAAGGTCGCCGGCAAGCTGCTCGCCAGCCGTCTTGTCGGTGCCGTAGGTCGGCGAACCCATGCAACCGGACAGAGCGAGGCCGGACGCGACAAGCGGCGCCAGCAGCGCAACGCGCATGGAAGTTCTGTCGATCATGCCAAAAAGTCCCACTCTAGACAGCCTCTCGATCGCCACCGGCCGAAGGTCCGGTCCCCATCGTCCACGCTCTTGCGACGGAATTCCGGCGACAATTTGTCTTCCGGAGTTTCGTCTGTTTAGCTGAACCACTCGTTAAGGGCAACGCGCGGGCGGGTTTCACCCGCCCGCCCTGGCATTTGTGCACCGGCTTATGAGCGCTTACAAACGCCCCAGAGCCTTGAGTTCATGCAGCACGGCGGCATCGCGGGCAGACACGTCGGGGAATTCCACGTCCTGCCCGACATCGGCGGTATAGCGCCACGAGCGCGCGCATTTGACCAAGCCGCGGTCCTCGGCCTTTTCAACCACCACCGCGACACCCCTGACGTCGTCGAGCGCAAAGGCGCCTTCCGGCGCCTTGCCGTGGGCGATGACGAGATCGCTGGTGATCGCCATTTCGGCCATGTCGACATCGGCGATCGCGGCTTCAAGCGCGGCATCGTCGAGGGTCACGACCGGCACGGCTTCCAGCGAGGCACCGATGACCTTCTGAGCGCGTGCGATCTCGAGCGCGCCGGTGACGACTCGGCGGACCTGCCGCACCTTGCGCCATTTTTCCGCCAGTGCCTCGTTCTTCCAGTCGGCCGGAATCTCGGGGAACTGGTCGAGATGCAGCGAGACAGCATCCGGATGACGGTCGAGCCAGGCTTCTTCCGTGGTGAAGGGCAGCATCGGCGCCAGCCATTTCACCAAGCAGTCGAAGAGGTGGCGCACCACTTGCACCGAGGCCTTGCGCTTCACGCTGGCGGGTCCCTCGCAATAGAGCGCGTCCTTCCTGATGTCGAAATAGAAGGCCGACAGCTCGACCACCATGAAGTCGAGCAAAGTGCGGGTGATGCGTTTGAACTCGAACGCGTCGTAGCCCGAGCGCACGACCTCATCGAGCTCGGCCAGCCGATGCAGCATCAGCCGCTCCAGTTCCGGCATCTTGTCCAGCGGCACCTCCTCGCCATCGTCATGGGCGAGCGTGCCCAGCATCCAGCGGATGGTGTTGCGGAGCTTGCGGTAGGCGTCGATGTTGGTCTGCAGCACGTTCTTGCCGAGACGCTGGTCTTCCCAATAATCCGTCGTCACCACCCATAACCGCAGAATGTCGGCGCCGGACTGCTTGATGACGTCTTGCGGCACGACGGTGTTGCCGAGCGATTTCGACATCTTTCGCCCCTCCTCATCCATGGTGAAGCCATGGGTGACGACGGTGTCGTAAGGTGCCCTGCCCCTGGTGCCGCAGCTTTCGAGCAGCGAGGAGTGGAACCAGCCGCGATGCTGGTCGGAGCCTTCGAGATAGACGTCGGCCGGCCATTTCAGGTCCGGACGGTCTTCCAGCGTGAAGACATGCGTCGAGCCCGAATCGAACCAGACGTCGAGGATGTCCATCACCTGCTTCCATTTGGAGGCCTCGTGATTGCCGAGGAAACGCTCCTTGGCGCCGGCAGCGAACCAGGCGTCGGCGCCTTCCCTCTCGAATGCGTCCATGATGCGCTGGTTGACGGCTTCGTCCTTCAGCACATTGCCGTCCTCGTCGGCAAAGACGGCGATCGGCACGCCCCAGGCGCGCTGGCGCGACAAGACCCAATCCGGGCGTTCCTCGATCATGGCGCGGATACGGTTCTGGCCGGCCGCCGGCACGAAGCGTGTGTCATCGATCGCCTTCAGCGCACGGCTGCGCAGCGTCGTGCCGTCGCCGAGGTCCTTGTCCATATAGACGAACCATTGCGGCGTGTTGCGGAAGATGATCGGCTTCTTCGACCGCCACGAGTGCGGATAGCTGTGCTTCAGCCGGCCGCGCGCGAACAGCGCGTTGCGCTTGATCAGTTCGTCGATGACCGCCTGGTTGGCATTGCCCTTCTTGCCGTTGTCGTCGATGACGCGCGCCGCCCCGCCTTCGCGATCCGGGCCAAAACCCGGCGCGTCCCTGGTGAAGAAGCCGGCATCATCTACAGTGAAGGGGATGGCAGGGTCGATGCCACGTGCGCGCAAATCCGATGCCGCATCCATCCAGGCATCAAAGTCCTCGCGGCCATGGCCGGGCGCGGTGTGGACGAAGCCGGTGCCGGCGTCGTCGGTGACATGATCGCCGGCCAGCATCGGCACGGCGAATTCGTAGCCGCCGCCGAGACCTTTGAAGGGATGTGAAAGTGTAAGGCTTCCAAGCTCTTCGACCGAAACGCTGCGAAGGCGATTCAAGGTGACCTTGGCCTTGGCCGAAGAGTCTTCGGCAAGCGCATCTGCAAAGATCAGCTTTTCACCGGGCTGTGGACCGAACGAATTTTCGGCTGCGGTAACTTCATAAAGGCCGTAGCCGATCCGTGACGAATAGTTGACGGCACGGTTGCCGGGGATCGTCCACGGGGTTGTCGTCCAGATGACGACGTGGGCATCCCTCAGTTCCTTGATAGCTTCCCAAGCGCCACCCAACTCGGGTGTCGTGACAGTTCTTCCTGATCCAGCGCCGACGATCGGGAACTTCACCCAGATCGTGTCGGACTCATAGTCCTGGTATTCGATCTCGGCCTCGGCCAGTGCGGTGCGCTCGACGACGCTCCACATTACCGGCTTGGAGCCGCGATAGAGCTGGCCCGACATGGCGAACTTCAACAACTCCCCGGCGATGCGCGACTCCGAGTGGAAAGCCATTGTCGTATAGGGGTTCTTGAAATCGCCAACGACGCCGAGCCGCTGGAACTCGCCGCCCTGCACCGTGATCCAGTTCGCGGCGAAGTCGCGGCATTCCTTGCGAAACTCGTTGACCGGCACCTCGTCCTTGTTCTTGCCCTTGGCGCGGTACTGTTCCTCGATCTTCCATTCGATAGGCAGGCCGTGGCAGTCCCAGCCGGGCACGTAATTGGAGTCGTAGCCGCGCATCTGGAACGAGCGGGTGATGACGTCCTTGAGGATCTTGTTCAGCGCGTGGCCGATATGGATGTTGCCGTTGGCGTAGGGCGGGCCGTCATGCAGCACGTATTTTTCGCGGCCGGCGGCCGCCTCGCGCAGCTTGGCGTAAAGGTCCATATCCTGCCAGCGCTTGACCAGCAGCGGTTCCTTTTCCGGCAAGCCGGCGCGCATCGGGAAATCCGTCTGCGGCAAATAAAGCGTCTTGGAATAGTCGATCGTTTCAACAGTGTCGGTCATTGGTCTGCCATGTGCATTGCCCGGCGGGCGTAAAAGCTCGGGCGTGAACTATCATGATTTGGAAAAAGCGCGAGGGGGCGCGCAAAACTCCCCGGCGGCTCCGGCGGCGCTCAGGCCGCCCGGAACACCGGGCCTGTAATTCGTATCGTCAGCGCACGAAGGCGCGAAAAGCTAGTCATTGCCGGGCTTTTAGCCGAGAAAGCCGCAGGAATAAAGCGTCTCTTGTTCGATTCACTTACATCGCGAAGTCGAAGCGATAGGTGGTCGAGACGCCGACCGTGAACTGGTTACGGTCGCCGCGCTCCTTGACCAGGCTGGAATCGGCGGCCGGGCCCATCAGGCGCGCATATTCGCCGAACAGGCTGGCGGTCATCGGATCGGTCACCTTCCAGGTGATGGCGCCACCAAGGCCGGTCGATTTCAGGCCGCCGCCAGGATGGTATTCGCTCAGGCCCGAGGCCGCAGCCTCCTTGGCGTTGACACCATAATAAGAGTCGAAATAGCCCGACGAGGCAAAGGACACGCGTGGTCCGCCCGAAATTCTGACAGTCGGCGTCACGTCGTAGAAAGCATCGGCGGCGATGTCGGCGACAAAGCCATCATGGGCACGAATGCCATGGCGCAGTTCGGCGCGGGCGCGCAGCCAGTCCGTCGGATAGATTTCGAAGAAGCCGCCGACCTCACCGCCCCAGCGCACCGGGTCGAGGCCCTTGAGCTCATCCTTGCTGTCGCGGGAAAACAGGAATTTTCCGGTCAGGCCGGCGCGGACGCCGCCATCGTCGACCAGCGCCAGCGAGATGTTGTCGTTGCGCGAGGTAAAGCGCGCGGCCGGGCCGGCTTTGCCCAGCGAGATGATCGGAGATGCGCTGAGCAGATAGCTGTTGGAGCCCTCGAATTTCGGCGCGACCATGCCGGTGGCGCCAAGCGTCAGGTACCAGTCGCCGGACATCCAGCCGAAGGCACCCTCGCCCGCATTGGCGGTGGACACAGTGAGCAGCGCCGAGGCGAGAAACAGCGGAATCGTCCAGACAATACGCATCATCACCCCATACGCGAAACAAACGGAGAGAACACCCGGCAGCCAAAGCCATGGCGCCGGTTCGGTAAAATTTGACTTAAAATCTACAGCAGTGGCGGCAACTGCGACCCTGTTTTTTTGCGCTGTGGCCCATTTGAACAGGGCGCCGCCGGGCCTGTGGCGATTTGACAGAAATAGCGAGGTTGCCTAAATTCGCGTTAGTGCAGACTAACATGAACAGATGGACCGCGCTTGGCGACCCGACCAGGCGGACGATCTTCGAACTGCTGGTCGAACAACCCTGTTCGGTCGGGGAATTGGCTCGTGCGCTTCCTGTCACCCGGCCGGCGGTCTCGCAGCACCTGAAGGTGCTCAAGGACGCCGGCCTCGTGGCCAACACACGGCTAGGCAAGCAACGCATCTACCGGGTCGAACCGGAAGGCTTGGCCAGCCTGCGCGCCGAACTCGACCGGTTCTGGAGCAAGACCTTGGCGGCCTACAAAGTGTTCGTCGAACAGCCCTTGAAGGAGCAGGAATGAGCACACATCAACCGCCCGTGAGGCACTCCATCCTTGTCGAGGCTCCGATCGCACATGCCTTCAAGGTCTTCACCGAGGACTTCGGCAGTTTCAAACCCAAAGAGCATAACCTGCTTGCGGTGCCGATCGCGGAGACGATCTTCGAACCCCGCGTTGGCGGTCACGTCTACGACCGCGGTGTGGATGGCAGCGAGTGCCGCTGGGCACGAGTGCTGGCCTACGAGCCGCCGAACCGACTGCTTCTGAGTTGGGATATCAGCCCTCAATGGCAGATCGAGACCAATCCGGACAGGACCAGCGAGTGGGAAGTCCGGTTTACGGCGGAGACGAATAGCCGGACCCGCGTCGAGATCGAGCATCGCAATCTCGAACGTCATGGCGAAGGCTGGGAAGGCGTGCGCTTTGGGATTGACGGTGATCGAGGCTGGCCGCTGTATCTCAGGCGATTCCAAGATCTTTTTGCCAGCAAGGTGACCTGAAGGAGCACAATTATGGAACCCTATTGGCTAAGCATCCTCGGTGTACTGATCCTCTGTCTTTTGTCAGTCGCGCTGGCGGTTTACTCGGGTTCGTCCAAGGGATTTGCCGGAGCGCTTTCCGGTCCGGTGATCCCGGCCGACGACGCCAATCTCCTCTACAGGATCGACCGCGTGCATATGAACTCGGTCGAGGCGCTGGCGCCTTTTGTCGTCCCGGCGGTGCTGGCCATGATGGTTGGCGTTGGGTCGGCCACGTTGGCGACCATTGTCTGGGTTCATGTGGCGATACGCCTGCTTCACCTGGGGGTTTACCTACGCGGCGGCAATGCCGCCAAGGGTGGCAGTGTCAGAACGATCGTCTACGTCTCTGGAGCGATCGTCACGCTTGTCCTCGTCCTTGTGACTGGGTGGGCTGCCATAAATTGACACGTACGCGCGAACTTCAAGCCACCGACGCTTTGTTTATTTACTAGCCGTCGCCATCGGCTGGACGTCCGCTATAGCCGGGGCTAACCTCCCGGCAAGGTGCCAGGCGATTTCGAGGAGATGCAGCAATGACCCTGCACGGTGATACCCTGAAAGATGCGATCGGCCGGACACGGGACAAATGGGGGTGGTTCGTCGCGCTCGGGGTGCTGCTGCTCATCTTCGGCGGCATTGCCTTCGGCAATCTGTTCATCGCCACCGTCGCCTCGGTCTCTGTCGTGGGCTGGCTGATGCTGATGGCCGGCATCATCGAGATCGTGCATGCCTTCGGCGTGAAGACCTGGAGTCGCTTCTTCTATTGGCTGCTCAGCGGTCTACTTTATGCCGTTGCCGGTTTCTTTGCCTTCGACAATCCGCTTCTGGCCTCGACGGTGCTGACCTTGCTGCTGGCGGTGGCGCTGGTCGCTTCAGGCGCGCTCAGGGCCTGGGTCGGCTATAGCCACCGACCGGAAAAGGGCTGGGGCTGGGTCGTCGCGGCGGGCCTGATCAGCGTGCTGGCGGGGCTGACCATCGCCATGGGCTGGCCGGTCAACAGCCTGTGGGTGCTCGGCCTGTTCCTGGCCATCGACCTGATCTTCCAGGGCTGGAGCTTCATCGCTCTCGGACTGGCGTTGAAGAAGTAGGGGCTTGAAGAGGTAAGCGGCCGGAAGGCTCAAAAAGCGATGGCGCCGTCCAGATCCGAAAGCGGCCTGACGCCGGCCAGCAGCGCGCGCGCCTCCGCCTCGTCGCGCTTCATTTGTGCCACCAGCCCATCGAGCCCATCGAACTTCACCTCGGGACGCAAAAAGCCGAAGAGCGATACGTCGCAGATCTCGCCATAGAGATCGCCGGCAAAGTCGAAGACGAAGGTTTCGAGCAGCGGCGCGCCATTGTCGTCGACAGTCGGGCGACGCCCGAAGCTGGCGACACCATCATAGAGCGTGCCGTCGGCGCGGCGAAAGCGGACGGCATAAATCCCTTCCTTCAGAGTCGTTTCCGGCGAAAGCCTCATGTTGGCTGTCGGGAAGCCGAGCGTGCGGCCGAGCTGCTGGCCGCCGATCACTTCGCTTTCGACGGTGAAGCGGTAGCCGAGCAGGCCTGCGGCCTCGGCGACCTCTCCCTCGCAGAGCAGCTCGCGGATACGGCTCGACGACACCACCTCGGCGCCCTCGTCGCGAAAGGCGTCGACCAGGGTGACGCCGAAACCATGGCGCTCGCCTGCCGCCATCAGAAACGCAGGACCGCCCTGCCGGTCCTTGCCGAAGTGAAAATCGAAGCCGGTGACGGCATGGGTGATGCCGAGGTTCGTCTCCAGCACATCGGTCACGAAAGCCTCGGCCGACAGGCCGGCAAAGGCGCGCGTGAACGGCTGTTCGACGAGTGCGGCAAAGCCCAGATGCGACAGCAGCCGCGCCTTCATCGGCGGCGGCGTCAATACGAACAGCGGCATATCGGGCCTGAACACCTTGCGCGGATGCGGGTCGAAGGTCAGCACTAGCGCCGGCACGCCGCGCCGCCCGGCTTCGGCAAGCGCGCGATCGAGCACCGCCTGGTGGCCGCGATGGACGCCGTCGAAATTGCCGATCGCCACCACGCCGCCGCGCAAATGCGGCGGCAGCGGCGCGGTTGCTGAAATGTGTTCGAAAGCTGCGCTCATGCAGCAACCCTACCGCAGTCTCGGAATGACGGCGACCGGCCGGTAGCCGTGCTTTTGCAGAAAGGCTGCAAGCCTGGCGGGGTCCGGCTGCATGGGATCGCCATAGTCGCGCGCGTGAATGCCGCCCGAGACGTAAAGCACGTCAATGCCGTTGTCGGCGGCGCCCTTGACGTCGGTCATCATGCCGTCGCCGATGGCCAGCACCTCGGTGCGCGCGACGTCTCGGCCGAGAAGCACGGCAACCTCCCGCAGCGCTACGTCATAGACCGGCGCATAAGGTTTTCCGGCGATCAGCGTGCGGCCGCCAAGCTGGGCATAGTCGCGCGCCAAGGCGCCGGCGCACCAGATCATGCGCTCGCCGCGTTCGACCACGATGTCGGGATTGGCGCAGATGAAAGGCAGGTTCCTGGCGCGCAGCCGGCGCAGCAGATCGGCGTAATCCTCAGGCGTTTCCACCTCGTCGTCGAACAGCCCGGTGCAGACCGCGCCGGAGGCCTCGAACTCCTCGACGAGCTCGACGTCCAGACCGTCATAGAGGGTGAAATCGCGGTCGGCGCCGATATGGAAGATTTTTCGTGGGCCTTCGGCGATAAGGTCGCGGGTCACATCGCCTGAGGTCACGACGCGGTCGTAGGCGGCGGCGGGAACGCCGATCGCATTCATCTGCACCACCACATCGGCATTGCGGCGCGGCGAGTTGGTGATCAGGACGACCGGGACCTTCGCCGCACGCGCGGCGGCAAGCGCTTGGGCAGCCGCCGGAAAATGCCATTCGCCATTGTGGATCACGCCCCAGACATCGCACAGGATGGCCGAGTAGGCGCCCGACAAATCCGCGAGCGAGCCGATGATATCAGGCGAATCCGCCATGCCGTTTACCTGCTGTGACGATCATTGCGAGAGCTGCAGCCGACGGTCCGCCGCAACCGGCCCCGCATTAACCGAAGCGTTTCATCCTGTCACCAGCTTTTCGGCACGTGCCAGGCTGTTGCGCAACGGGCTGATCGAAGGTTGCACAGGCAGGAACCACCCTACTCCGAGCTTCGGTCTATCGAAACAATGTCGCACCGCTGATCACCAGGGCCGAGTGGTTAACGAGCCTTGAAAAGATGGGCCTATGTTGAACGCATTTCAGCAACCTGAAATTTAACGATTTTGTGGGCATCTTCGGACCGATATTGGGGTCCTGGCAGGGGTGCTGAAGGCATGATCCGCAGATTTCTGAACGACAGACGCGGCAACTATGCCGGAATAGCTAGAACAGCCGGCCAGTTGGTTCGTTCGCGCGATGGGTCGATGATGCCTGTGGTCGTGTTGCTGATCATCCCGCTGATCGCCGCCGTGGGCCTTTCGGTCGACTACACATCGGCCGTGAACACCAAAGACGGTATGCGCAATGCGCTCGATGCGGGCATCCTGGCGATCACGACGATGCCGACCAACACCAGCAAGGGCGATCGCGAGGCGATGCTGCAGCAGTCCTATAAGGCCAATGGCGGCCTTGGCACCGCAACGCTTAACAACGTGACGATCGACGCCTTCGGCAGCGCGAGCTTTACCGCTTCGGCGAGCTATCCTATGCCGACCGACTTCATGTCGATCGCCAATATCAAAACGGTGCAGATCGGCGTGAACTCGGCGGTGCGCAAGACGCCGGCGCTGGTAGAGACGACATTCAAGGTCAGCAAAGTGTCGGGTCATTGGGGCAAGACGATGACCCTCTACGGCACCAAGTTTGGCGCGACCACAGCCAAGCCGATGATGACGATCGAGTACGCCTATAACGGCTTTGGCGATCCGAAAGGCTATGGTACGACCATCGTCAAAAAGATCACCAATGCGGGCGGCGCCGACATCATCACCACGGTCCAGAAGCAGGAGTGCAAGACCGCTACCGTGAAAAATTTCAACAATCTTCCGGCAGGGGCCATCACCCAGACCAGCGGCAGCACTAAATACCTGACGACCTGCACCAATACGATGTATCCTGCCAACAGCGACGGCGCGATAATCGATGTCAGCCAGATCAACGAGCTTTATCTCGAGATGAATGTGCCCTCGGGAAACCCGAAGATACTGAAATCGAACGATCCATTGACGTCAAACCGCCTCTACATCGGCCCGAGCGCCACCGACATGCCCGAAGTGGCGACCGGGAATAAAGTCGACATCTTTACCTCCGTTCCCTGCGGCCAGACCGGCTATCAGGCTTGGGAAGACGGCGGCAACCCCGTGCCGGCACCGGTTGCCAATGCCGACTTCTTCTACACCGTGCAGGGCAAGTGCGATTACAACCAGCGGCCGTCTGAGACGGTACTGACGCAATAGAGGGCTGCCGCCCGCAATATGACCGATCCGAAAGTTCAGAGGGATGATGGCCTCGTGAGGCTATTCTGTGGCCGCGATACGGACTGCCGCGCGCCGCCTTGCTGTGAGCATCATAGCCAGTTGGAGACGCCAACTGGTTAGCGCCTCGTGAAGCGCTATCCGCGCAATCGAGCAGTTTCCCCAACCCGTCCTTCAACGTTTTGTGAAACTGTGGCGGCATTGAAGAATCCGCAGGCGGGGCCGCTTACATCACATGCGTGAACTCTGGCGCACATTCCGGCGTGACTTCTGGCGTGACCGCCGCGGCAATTACGCTCTGATGACCGTTGTGGCGATGGTGCCACTGATGGGCGGCGTGGCAATGGCTGTCGACTACACCGGCGTGGTCAGCGAGAAGCAGAGGGTGGTCAACGCGCTCGACGCCGCCAACTTCGCCACAGCGCGCCGGCTGGTGGAAGGCGCCACCGACGACCAGTTGCGGGCCTATGCGCTCGACTTCTTCAAGGCAAACCTCAACCACGTCGATCCCGCCGACACGACGCTCAGCGTTACGCTGCCCAGCAGCACGACCGGCGGCGGCATCGTCAAGCTGTGCGCCAGCCTGGTCTACAAGCCCTATTTCCTGCCGGCAGCGGCGATGCTGATCGGCAGGACGTCGGAAAACGTCACCTACTCCGTGTGTTCGCAAGTCCGGCTGAAGAACACGCTGGAAGTGGCCATGGTGCTCGACAATTCGGGGTCGATGTCGAACACGGGCACGGGTGCCGGACAAAAGCGCATCGACCTTCTCAAGCAAGCCGCCAAGCAGCTCGTCGACACGCTTGCCTTGCAGGCCGCGATGATCAAGCAGATCGACAAGCCGGTCCAGTTCAGCCTTGTGCCGTTCGCCGCCTCGGTCAATGTCGGCGCCAGCAACGACAACGCGTCGTGGATCGACGCCTACGGGCTGTCGCCCATCCACAATGAGAATTTCGCCTGGTCCACGCTTAACGCAGCCGACAAATATGCCCAGAAGATCGGCGGCATCTGGTACAAGAAAGGCACTGGCTGGGGTGAGCAGGAGGGGCAGATGCTGACCCGCTTCTCGCTCTACCGCGACATGAAGGTGGTCACCAGCCACGAGCGCATCGTCGGCAGCAAACGCGTGGTCTGCGACAAATATCGTGCCAATCATACATGCTCGGACAGCCACAACGAATACGACTACAACGACACATACGGACCGTTCGCCAGCTGGCAGGGCTGCGTCGAGGTCCGTCCCTACCCCTATAATGTCACCGACGCGCCGGCCTCCGGCGGACCGAACAACACCGGCACCGGCGTCGGCGATCCCGCGACCATGTTCGTGCCGATGTTCGCGCCAGACGAGCCGGGCAATCATTGGTACATAACGCAGGACCCCGACGAGGTGGCCCCCAAGACCTATGGCGCGGCCAACAGCTGGTGGAACGACGATCCGGCGAGCACCTCCGGCAAGACCAGGCAGTCCAACATGGCCAAGTATTTCCAGCCGCGGCCGATCAATGCTCCGGTGCTGTCGGCCGGTGCCGGTCCTAACTACAGCTGCACGACGACACCGATCACGCCGCTGACCGACGTCTCCAACACCGCCGGGCTGACCAAGATCAAGGCTGCGATCGACCTGATGGCGCCGAACGGCTTCACCAATGTGCCGGAGGGCATGGCCTGGGGCTGGCGCACCGTCTCCAGCACGGAGCCTTTCACAGGAGGACGTCCTGAGACGGAGCGCGGCAACGACAAGGTGGTCATCGTGCTCACCGACGGCGAGAACACCTACGCGGTGCCCAGCAGCGATCCCGCCGGCAACAAGTCGACCTATGCCGCCTATGGCTATACCGGCGTCGGCTACAACGGCACTGCGGTCACCCGCCTGTTCGGCGGCACGTCGAGCGCCATCGGCCAGCTCAACTATTCGTCGAGCAACTACACCGCCGCCCTCAACGAGCAGATGGCGACGCTGTGCAACAACGCCAAGGCGGCCAACATCATGGTGATGACGGTGGCGCTCGACATGTCGACGACCGACGCCGGCGACAAGAGCGCGATGGAGGCACTGAAGGTGTGCTCGTCGGACTCGCGCTTCCGCAAGGATCCGGCCGACCCGAGCAAGCCTGCAAAACTGTTCTGGAACGCGACCGGCGCCACGCTGTCCGACAATTTCAAGGAAATCGCCAACGAGCTCTCGAACCTGCGCGTGGTGAGCTGAGGGTTGAAGCTGCTGATCTTCCCCCACCTTGCGGGGGAAATTGGCGGCTTCGCCGCTTTCGCCAATTTTCGACGCTGGCGCAAAGGCTCCGGCCATCATGCTCTTGCGGTGAGGTCAAAACGCGTGGTGGGTATCGTCACCGCTTCCCGGAGATTGCCAGTGCCCGAAACCGCCAACCATCTCGCCTTCGCGCTGGTCTGCCTGGGCATGGTGCTGACGCCCGGGCCGAACATGATCTACCTGATCTCGCGCTCGCTGTCGCAAGGCCCGAAGGCCGGGCTGATCTCGCTCGGCGGCGTGGCGGCCGGCTTTCTGTTCTATGTCGTATCGGCAGCGCTGGGCATCACCGCGCTGCTGCTTGCCGTGCCGTTTGCCTATGACGCACTGCGCATTGCCGGCGCGCTCTATCTGCTATGGCTCGCCTGGCAAGCGGTGCGGCCCGGCGGGCGCTCACCATTCCAGGTGCGCGAACTGCCGAAGGACAGGCCGCGCAAGCTGTTCGCGATGGGCCTGATGACCAATCTCCTCAATCCCAAGGTGGCGGTGCTTTATCTGTCGCTGCTGCCGCAGTTCATCTCGCTGGGCAACGGCCATGTGCTGTCGCAGCTTCTGGTGCTCGGCGCCACGCAGATCTCGATCAGCCTGACCGCCAATGCCATCATCGCGGTAACGGCCGGTTCGATCGCCACCTTCCTTGCCGGACGGCCGCTATGGATGGTCATCCAGCGCTGGATGATGGGCACGGTGCTCGCCGCGCTGGCGCTTAAAATGGCGACCGACGCGCAACGCTGATCGGACGCAGCGCGCCGAGACTACATCGGCCGCCGACCTTCCCATTCGAATCGGCCGGCCGAACCTGCACGGAGGCCAGCGATTGAGATTTTCGCAGCCCTGCCCGGCAAAAGCCATGATCGCGGCTAAGTCAGGCAGGCATGACAATGATCTGCACCACCAATCATCCGCTCGCGCAAACCCGCTCTGGCGCAGCAAGTCCAAAACCAAACAGGCGCCTGCTGCTGATCGGCCTTGCAGCCATGGCCGGCCTCGCTGCTTGCAGTACGGTCTCGGTGCCGACCGGCGAAGGCGCCGGTGTGTCGTCCTCGGCCACCGCGACGCTGGCCGGCATCCGAGCTTCGGCCGGACTGCCGGCGCTGGTGCCGGACGCCCAGCTCGAGCAGGCCGCTCGGCAGCAGGCCGGCTATATGGCCTCACGCGAACGCATGAGCCACACGACGGGCTGGGGAAAGGATTTCGCGTCGCGGATGAAGGACAATGGGGTGCGGGGCGCCGCCGCCGAGAACATCGCCGAGGGCCGCTTCGACCAGCAGAAACTGTTCGACATCTGGATGCATTCGGCCGGCCACCGCCGCAACATGCTCGATCCGGATTTCAGCCGCTTCGGCCTCGCCTATGTACGCGACGGACGCGACAGCGCCATCCGCTACTGGAGCCTGGTGCTCGGAAAATAGCAGCCAGCGGTTACGGCGCGAGCCAGCCGTCAGCCTTTCGCGATCAGCTCGCCGATATCCCCAGCCGACAGGGGTTTGCTGAAATAATTGCCCTGCACCTCGTCACAATTGTTCTTGCGCAGGAAGGCGACCTGGTCTTCCGTTTCGACACCTTCGGCCAGCACCCGAAGGTTCAACTTCTGCCCCAGGGAAATCACGGCGCCGGTGACCGCTTGATCGTTCTCGTCGGTCGCGAGATCGTTGATGAAGGACTTGTCGATCTTCAGCCGCGCCACCGGAAACGTCTTGAGAGCGCTGAGACTGGAATAGCCTGTTCCGAAATCGTCGATCGATATCTGCACGCCGAGCTTTTGCAGTCCGTTCATCGTTGCGACCGCCAGCTCGAAATCCTGCATGATCAGGCTTTCCGTCACTTCGAGCTCGAGATACCTCGCCTCCAGGCCGCTTTCCTTCAATGCGTTGACGACGCGGTCGATCAGGTTCTTCTCCCGGAACTGCCGCGCCGACACGTTGACGCAGACGGTTACGGGCGACAGACCGGCGCGCTGCCAGGCTTTGTTCTGCCGGCAGGCTTCGTGCAGGATCCAGTCGCCGAGCGGCACGATCAGCCCGGTCTCCTCGGCGGTCGGGATGAACATCGCCGGCGAAACCAGGCCTCGCGTCGGGTGGTTCCAGCGCACCAGCGCTTCGACGGCGAAAACCTGCCCCGATCGCAGATCCACCTGTGGCTGATAATGCAGAGCGAATTCCGACCGGGCGAGCGCGTTTCGCAATTCCTCCTGAAGCAGGAATTTTTCATGTGCCGTTGAGTTGAACTCCGGGGCATAGAACTGGAAATTGTCGCGGCCGAATTCCTTGGCGCGATACATGGCGGCGTCGGCATTGGCCAACAGCGTATCCGGGCTGGTCCCGTCCTTCGGGTAATTTGCGATGCCGATGCTGGCCGTCGTTCTCAGCCGATGCTCTCCGACAAGAACCGGTTCCGCGATCGCATCCCTGATCGTCTGCAGGGTTTCCGAGACCACATCGACATTGGTGGTTTGGTCGAACAGGACGATGACAAATTCGTCGCCGCCAAGCCGCACGACGGTGTCGGTGGCCTTCACGCATCCAACCAAACGGCTGGCGACGGTCTTGAGGAGTTCGTCGCCGGCATTGTGGCCAAACGTATCGTTCACCAGTTTGAAATTGTCGAGATCGATGAACACTACCGTCATCCAGCGATTGTATCGCTGCGCGTAGAGGACCGCCTGGGAAAGCCGATCCTCCAGCAAAGCGCGATTGGGCAGGCCGGTCAGCGCATCATGGTTGGCCATGAAGTGGATCTGGTCTTCCGCCAGTTTGCGCTCGATCGCGATGCCGGCAATGTGTGTGGTGAACTCGATCAGGCGGGTCTCGGCATGGGTGGGTTCGCGCACGGTCATCGAATACATGGCAAAGGCGCCCAACACGACGCCCCGATGCGACAGGATCGGGGTTGACCAGCACGAACGATAGCCATGGGGTGCCGCCAGTTCGCGGTAATCGTCCCAAAGCGGATCCTGCAGAATATCGGTAACAATGACCGGTTCCCGCCGGTAGATGGCGGTTCCGCAGGATCCCACCTTGGGACCGATGGCCGCCCCATCGATGGCGCTCGTATAGGCTTTCGCCAGGCCCGGCGCCGCACCGTGACGCAAATGAATGCCGTCCTTGTCGAGCAGCAGGACGGAACCGAATATCCCCTTCAACTGAGCCTCGACGAAGCGCATGAGGCGGTCGAGCACGTCCTCCAGCGGCGCGCTCGTGGCAATCATTTCGAGGATCTGCGCCTGCCCGCTGCGAAGGACATCCGCCTGCTTGCGGGCGGTGATGTCGTGGGCAATGCCAACCAGGCCGAAGATTTCATTTTGGCGATTGCGCAACGGCACCTTCGTCGACGAAAGCCATTTGCCGTTCCCCGACGCATCGACGACAAACTCTTCCGCGTCGATCATTGGTTGTCCGCTCTTGAGCAGGCGCTGCTCGACCAGGCGAAATTTCCGCGCAACTTCCGGGGGGTGGAGATCAAAATCGGTCAAACCGATCATGTCGCTGGTCTTGTTGCGGCCGCTATCGGTCGCAAGGGCGCTGTTGACCACGACGAAACGGCTTTGCGTATCCTTGACCCAGAGGTAATCGGGCACCCAGTCGATCAGCGCCTGCAGCGAAATGCGCTCGTCGACGATCTGCCGATTGGCGAGGAGTTCAGTGATGTCCTCATGCGTGGCGATCCAACTGCCATCGGGCATGGGCTGGTTACGGATCTGGATTGTGCGACCATCGACAAGTTTGGCGGTCCAGAGCCGCGAAGCCTTGCCCGAATTGATCGAGCGAGCCGTTGCGAGATAGGTGTCGGCGGCCGTCGCCGCCGTGCCGGCGGCGACGCGGCGTTCGACGATTTCGCTCAGTGTCACGCCAGGCCGCAATTCCTCGGGCGCAATGCGGTAGATTTCCGCATAGCGCCGGTTGCTCAGGATCAGCCGTTCATCGGCATCGAAAAAGCAGATGCCTTGCGAAATATTCTCGATCGCAGTCTCGAAGCGCAGGGTCTGCCCTTCGAGACCCGCAATGGTCGTGCGAAGTTCTCCCTCGAGCGTATCGTAGGAAACGTCAGCCAGTCTTGCCAATGCGGCTACGCCCACCGGCCCGCGCGCCCCGACGGATCTTCTGGATGACTTCGTGACCAAACAGACCTCCTCCGGTTTGGCACCTGAAACAAGAAAGGGCCTCTGTCGTGCCAGACGAAAGTCGACTGACAATGTTACAGATGTGCTAATTCAAGATGAACTGTAACGGAATTGGAGGCGTCAGCAACCAGATACCAAAGGTGCAAATGTCATTTCAAATCAACTTCCAACGGCTCATTATCGATATTCTTTTTCACACGCGGGTTTTGACGATCATCCGAGCAACAAATCATCAGGGGCAACCAGCTTGCTGCCAGCGCTACCGGCGCCCGCCTCAATCCATATGCGCGGCAGGAGCTGCCGCGCCGGCCGGAGCGGTCTTCGGCTTGCGCAGCAGGAAGACAAACGGAATGGCAACCAGCGTCATCACCATCAGCAGTTTGAAGTCGTTGACGTAGGAGATCATCATCGCCTGGATGTTGACCATGCGGTCCACCTGCGAAAGTGCCGTCGGATCGCCGCCTGCTGCCGCCGGCGAGGCCGCCCACAAATTGGGGTTGAACGGGTTGATGAAAGCCGACAGTTCGGTGTGATTGACCTGCGTGTTGCGCACCATGAGAACCGTCACCACCGACACACCGATCGACGAACCGAGATTTCGAACCAGGCTGAACAGGGCCGTGGCGTCGGTGCGGAAGCGCACGTCGAGCGTAGCGAAGGCCACCGTGGACAGCGGCACGAACACCATGCCCATGCCCAGGCCCTGGATGACGCCGGAGCTGAGGATCAGCCAATTGTCCATCTGCGGCGTGAAGGAGGACATGGTGTAGAGCGACTGCGCGGTGAGCAGAAAGCCGATGACGACGAGGATGCGGGCGTCGATCCTGCTCATGAGCCGTCCAACGACAAGCATCGAAATCATCGTGCCGACACCGCGCGGCCCCAGGACGACGCCGATGGTGACGGTCGGATAGCCGAAGATGGTCGACAGCATCGGCGGCAGCAGCGACATCGAGGCCAGGATCAGCACGCCCATGACGAAGATGAAAGCCAGACCGGTGACGAAATTGCGGTCGAGGAAGATCTTGGGGTCGATGAAAGGACGTTCCGCCGTCAGTGTATGGATGATGAAAACCCAGAAGCCGGTGATCGAAAGAGCAAGCTCGATCCAGATTTCGACCGAGGAAAACCAGTCGACCTCGCCGCCGCGGTCGAGCAGCAGCTGCAGCGCGCCGACGCCGAGCGAAATCATGGCGAAACCGAAGAAATCGAAGCTGCGGATCCGCCGGGCAACGACCGGCAAATAGGCTGCCATGCCGAGGAAGGCGATGATGCCGACCGGCAAATTGATGAAGAACACCCAGCGCCAGTTGAAATTCTCGGTCAGCCAACCGCCCAGCGTCGGACCCAGGATCGGCCCCAGCATGATGCCGGCGCCCCAGATGGCCATCGCCTGGCCGTGGCGTTCCCTGGGGTTGATGTCGAGCAGGAAGGTCTGCGACAGCGGCACGATGGCTGCGCCGAACACGCCCTGCATCAGCCGGAAGAACACTATGCTCTCCAGGCTCCAGGCAATGCCGCACAGCATCGAGAACACGGTGAAGCCTACAACCGCCGCCAGGAACAGTTCCTTGCGGCCGAAGCGGTCGGCCAGCCAGCCGGTCACCGGCGTCATGATCGCGGCGGCAACGATGTAGGAGGTCAACACCCAGTTTATGTTGTCGGGCGACGCGCCGAGGTCGCCGGTCATGGTCGGCAGCGCGACATTGGCAATCGTGGTGTCGAGCGCCTGCATGACCGTCGCCAGCATCAGCGCCACGGTGATCAGGCCGCGATGCGGCACTTCCTTGAAAGGTTCTGGTGTGGTCATGATGCGGAACTTCCGACAGGTTACAAAAACGTGTACATTAGGTTTCCGGGCGGCGAGGCCTTCTCTGGTGAAGAGACCCTCATCGCGGTGGGACGCGATCTATCGATGTGGGGGTTACATCGATCGAAGGTCTCGACACATCAGGCGCTTGCCGCCCGGAAATCCAAGGTCCGAAGGATGGGCGCCGAGATGGTCCAGGTTCTGGGCAGGCCGCGATGCGGCCCGGTCCAATCCACCCCTCGTTCAACCTGCCGTCGGACCGATCCTGTCATCTCAACTTCACCTCGCCTGCGGCGGGCGTTCTGCCGGGCCGTGTTCCTGCTTTTCGAGATCACGGTCCATTCACAGTCTATTGTGCTTCGCCTGCGGTGGCGTGGCCGAAGATAGCGGGGAAGCCGCGGGCAACGCCGGTATCCACCGTAACCGAGGCGCTCATGCCGGTGCGCAGCGCCATTTTGGCGTCGGCATCGGTCAGCTCCAGGCGCACCGGAATGCGCTGCGTGACCTTGACCCAGTTGCCGGTCGCGTTTTGAGCTGGCAGCAGCGAAAACTCCGCCCCGGTGCCGGCGCCGATCGCCTTAACGGTGGCCTCGAAAGTTCTGCCCGGATAGGTGTCGACGACGACCTCGGCCTTCTGGCCAGGCTTCATGTGGGTAAGCTGGGTTTCCTTGAAATTGGCATCGATCCAGGTGTCGCCGGTCTCGACCAGCGCAAACAGCGGCGTGCCGGAACCGACATACTGGCCGATCTTGAACGAGGAGGCCTGGCTGATGACGCCGTCGGCCGGCGCCTTGACCGTGGTCTGCGCCAGATCGTAGGCGGCCTTGTCGCGCGCGGCGAGTGCGGCCATCACCGTCGGATGCTTGTCGGTCTCGATATCGGGATTGCCGGCGAGAGCCGCCTTGGCGCTGATGATGCCTTGCTCGGCAACGGCCAGTTGCTGCCTGGCTTTGTCGAGATCGTTCTTGGCCTCGTCCAGCGACGATTTGGCGTTGATGCCCTTCTGGGCAAGGTCGGCGGCGCGGTCATACTGCGACTGCGCGTAGTCGACCTGGCTGGCATCGGACTTTTCCTGCGCCAGCGCCTGGCTGTAGGCGGCGCGCAGCTGTTCGATACCGACGCGTGCGACTGCGACCGCCGCGTCGGCCTGCGCCAATGCAATCCGGTAGGGCTCGGGGTCGACGGCAAACAGCACATCGCCCTGCTTGACCTGCTGATTGTCCGAGATGCCGACCTGAACGATGCGTCCGGCGGTGTCCGAGGCGATCGACACCTTGGCCTGCTGCAAATTGGCGTTCTCGGTTTCCTGATAGCGGCCGCCGGTCACCCAGACATAACCGCCACCAATGGCCAGCGCGGCCGGCAGGGCGACCATCAGCAGCAAGCGGCCGAGGCGGCGCTTCTTGACCGGAGCCGGAGCGGGTTGAACCGGGGGAGCCACCGCGACAGGTGCTGCGGCCGGCTGTGCAGGCGCTTCGGCGGCCGGCTTTGCCGGCGTCTCGATCTTGGTTACATTCTCGTCCAGCTTGGCTGCCGCGTTCATGCTGCTGCCCCTTCCGTACTCTTCAAGGACGACGTCTCGCCGTCCGCCAGGTTTTGCACGATGGTGTCCAGCGCCCGGATAAGGACGCGGCGGTCGTCCGGCGAAACGCCGACCAGCGATTCCTCATAAACTTCGCCAGCAAGGCTTTTGACCTCGGCATAGGCCGCGTTCGCCTTGGCTGTCGGGAAGATCATGCGCACGCGCCGGTCAGTTGCATCGGAGCGCCGTTCGATCCAGCCGCCCTCCTCCATCCGGTCGACGAGGCGTGAAACGCTGATCGGCTCGATTTCGAGAAGTTCGGCGAGGCGAGCCTGGGCGACGCCGGCCTCCTTGGCGACGCGAACCAGAAGCCGCCATTGTGCCGAGGAAAGGCCAAGACCGCTGGCGCGCGCCTCGAAGCGCTTGCGCATGAGGCGCTGCACGTCGTGGATCAAAAAGCCCAATCTATCTATGCCGTCGGAAACCATGAGCGGTATATATTATAAGCGTGCTTACCATTCAAGGCGCCGCATTGCGCCAGAGCCAAAAAAGAGGGATGGCAGCCATGCAGATGCGGTCATGGCACAGTCAATGACGGTTGCGGATGACCTCCCGACCGTGACGTGAATTGCCGTCGAGAACGCCGCGAGGAGAAAGGTCGTCATGCGCGTCCCCGCCACTGGCACACCTAGGCTTTCGGCGGCATTTTCGCCGGCGGGGAAGGCATCGAGCCGGCGGTGGTTCCACAGGGCATAGGCAAGGATGGTGCCCGCACCCAGCGCGCCCAGATATTGTCCCAGCGAGCCAGGCCGAGGCCGCCCAGCAGCGGCTTTCCACGATGGTGACCTGCCACAGTCGACCAGCGCCCTTCGATTTTACGACAGGCGCAATTTCGATCAAACTGGCCTCGCAAAAGCCGACAAAATGTGCCGCCAAATGCGAGGAGACCTATGAACCCGACCGAGAAAGCGCTGTGGTTTGTCGAGAGCCATCTGCCGGAAGCGATCTCGCTTGAGGATGTCGCGCAAAGCAGCGGCGTCTCGCGCTTTCATGTGACGCGCGCCTTTGGCGCCGCCACCGGCCGTTCGGTGATGGGCTATATGCGCGCGCGCCGGCTGACCGAAGCGGCGCGCAAGCTGGCCTCCGGCGCGCCCGACATCCTCGCGGTCGCGCTCGATGCCGGCTACGCCTCGCACGAAGCCTTCACCCGCGCCTTCCGCGATCAGTTCGGCACGACGCCGGAACTGGTGCGCGCGCAGGGCAGCCTCAGCAATCTCGACCTTGTGGAGCCGATCATGATGGACCAGTCCTTCCTCGCCTCACTGCCGCCGCCGCGCTTCGAGACCGGCCGTCCCTTCCTCATTGCCGGCCTCGGCGAGCGCTACAGCTGCGAAACCAGCGCGGCCATTCCGATGCAGTGGCAACGCTTTGGGCCCTATATCGGCAACATCCCGGGCGAGACCGGCGACGTCGCCTATGGCGTCTGCGTCAATGGCGACGATGCCGGCAATTTCGACTATATCGCCGGGGTCGAAGTTTCGGATTTCTCGGACCTGCCGAAGGAGCTTTCGCGGGTGCGGGTGCCGGCGCAGAAATACGCCGTGTTCACCCATGCCGAGCACATCTCCACCATCCGCCGCACCGTCAACACGATCTGGAACAAATGGCTGCCGGCCTCGGGGCACGATATAGCCGACGGCCCCGAATTCGAGCGCTACGGCCCGGAGTTCGATCCGCGCAGCGGCAATGGCGGACTGGAGATATGGGTCCCGGTGGCCTGAACGCCGCTACAGCTCCAGGTTCCAGTTCTGGCCGACCAGATCCTTGCCGAAGGCGTGATGGCGCTCTTCGTCCACCAGCCTGAAGCCGGCACTCTCGTAGATGTGGCGGGCGGCGGTCAGGATGTCGTTGGTCCACAGGGTCAGCGTCGTGTAGCCCTTGGCACGAGCAAAGCCGATGCACTCCTGAACCAGCCGCTTGCCGATGCCGAGGCCGCGCGCCGATGGTTCGACATAGAACAGGCGCAGCTTCGCCACCGCGTCGGATTTGCGCACGACGAAGACCGAGCCGACCACCTCCCCTTGCCGTTCGGCAATCCAGCTGCGTTCCCATTCTGGATCGAAGGATTTTACGAAGGCGCCGAGGATTTCGGCGACCAGCGCCTCGTAGGTTTCGTCCCAGCCATAGTCCTGTGCGTAGATCTGTCCTTGGCGGCGCACCACCCAGCCGATGTCGCCGACCTGCAAGGGGCGCAGCATATACGGCACTTTGGACTCCGGGCTGTCGCCCAGGAGTTGCTGCACCGTCTGCATGGCCTTGACCAGCCGGTCCTGTTCGGCAGCAGGAAGCCGCTCCAGCAAGGCCGCGACCTGGTCGTGCGAAGCCCGGTTCAGCGGCGCGAAGGCCTGCCGCCCCACCGGCGTCAGCGTGATCGACGACTGCCGCGCATCCGACGCCAGCGGCGCGCGCGCAATCAGCTGCAGGTGCTCGAACTTCTTCAGGAGCCGGCTGACATAACCGGCGTCGAGGCCGAGATCGCGGATGAGATCGCTGGCGGTCAGGCCATCGCGATGCGCCAGTTCGTAGAGCACCCGCGCCTCGGTCAGCGAGAAGGCGCTTTTCAGCAGGCCTTCGTCGAGCAGACCTATCTGGCGGGTGTAGAAGCGGTTGAAAGCCCGCACCGCGTCGATGCGCTCCTTGCCGGGTTGATGATGGATCGTCATGGGAAGCCTCCTGCCCATCAACGATCGGTCATTTATTTGACTTAGTCAAGTATCGAGGAGATGCTCCCCCGGTCGTGTCTCAGGCGATGGCGCGGCGGCGCCGTGCGATCAGGACGAACAGGCCGAGCAGCACGACGCTGGCCGCAGCACTGGCGGCGGCAAATTCCGGCACCGGCCGAAAATCCTTGCCGTCGATCAGCAGCGATGCCGCGACCGGGCCGATCGCCAGACCGAAAAGCTGGGCCGCCGGCACCAGAAGCACGGCCGTGCGCGTCTCGTCGGCGGTGATCGCCAGCCGGATCTGATAGGGCACGATGAACAGAAGGATGAAGCCCATGATCAAGGCCGCGACCCAGAAAACCGTTAGGCCGGGGCTGCCGGCGAGCACCACGGAACTGGCGACGGCGACCACGCCGATCGCCACGATGGCGAAGCGGTAGTCGATACGCGCCTCGAAGACGGTAGCCGTCATTGCGCCCAGCACCTGCAATGCGAGGCTGGCCGAGACGATCAGGCCGACGCTGCGGCCATCGATGCCGTATTGTGCGCCAAGCGGCTCGAGAAACGCCCAGACCGAGCCGAAGAACATAAAGTAGCAGAAGACGCACAGCAAAGCGGCAAGCGAAGGAACGGTCAGCACATTGCTGAACTGTTCCTCCTTGGGCAGGTCGGCATAGCTATCGGGGACGATGAAGGCGACCGCCACCGAAGCGATGCAGACGACGGCAAGGACGATGAAGCCGCCTGCCGATCCGGCGGCCGGGATGATGTAGAGGGCCAGCAAAAGTGCCAGCGCGCATTGCGCCAGGGTCTGAAGGGTGACGAAGAAGCCGCCGATGCGCTCGGCCCGGCGCGAACGGGCGATCAGTTCCGTGGCGACCGCCACCAGCCCACCCTCGGCTAGGCCCGCCACCGCGCGCGCGGCAATCAGCGAGGTCGAGGTCAGCGCATAGGCGGTCGCGCAGTTAGCCAGCGCCAGCAAGAGCAAAAGGCAGGCACTTTTCGAGCGCATATTGTGGGCGGACAGCATCATGGCGATGACCGCCGATCCGATGCCGATGGCGATCATCTCCGCCGTGGCGACCAGCGCGAGTTCGTCACCGCTGACATGCCCTTCGGTGTAGAGCGCGCCGAGAAGCACCGGCTGCAGCCCGAGAATCAGCAGGCCGACCGAGCCGATCCACAATGCCGAGGCGAGCTGCGCCCCAGTCGGGTTGCCGACCAGCCAGTCGCCGTTCCCGGCATCGGCGTTACCAGCAGAAGTCACGGTCGCCTCCCAACGTCCTTGCCTGTCGGCAAAAAAACTGACAGTCTGTCAGCATTTAGAGCTGATACTCGATCATATTCGTTTGTCAATCAGTAGCGGGACTTGGCACCAATAAGGCTGGGGATGGTCTTGGCGATCGAATGGTCTGGGCGATCGAGAGGATGGCGGCATGAACGAAGCAGTGCAGATGACGACCGAACCGAGGCGCAGGCCCAAACAGGAGCGCAGCCGCGAGCGCATCGACGCCATCCTGTCGACGACCATGCGGCTGATCGGCGAGAAAGGCATCGACGCCGTCACCATGAAGGAAGTCGGCGCACAGGCCGGCGGGCCGATCGCCACCGTCTATCATTACTTCCCCAACAAGTCGGCGATCCTGGCGATGCTCTACGAGCGATTCTCCGAAGTGAGCCGCGCCCGGCTTGCCGCGATCGTTGCCGACGTCGGCGGGCTGAGCGACGTTATCGCTGCGGCCGACCGGCTGCTCGACGACTACTATGAGCGCGTCGCCGGCGACCCCGCCATTCAGGACCTGCAAAACGCCATCCAGGCTGACAAGGCGCTGAAGAATCTCGACATCGCCGAAACCCGGCGCCAGGCGACGATGTTCTGCGACCATGTCGGCCCCTTTCTCGCGCCAGAGCGACGCAATGAGTTCGGCCGTATGGTTTTCCTGATCTTCCAGCTGGCCGGCGGCGTCGTGCGCATGGCGCTGACCCAGAACCAGGAGGAAAGCCGCCACACCATCGAGGACTACCGGTCGATCATCCATACGCAGTTGGGACTGTTTCTCTAGCGCCCGATTCGACCCCGTCCGGTCTGGTGGATGAGGTTTTCGAAGCCGTCGGCCAGGTTGGCTGTGCCGGCGGCAACGATCTTCGATAGGTTTCTGGCGCGACCTGGGGTCTTGTTGGCATCGAGCAGCACGGCCCTGCCCTCATGCACGACAAAGTCGAATTTGCCGTAGTCGAAGCCCAGCTTCCGACGCAAGGCGCGCAGTTCGTCGGGAACCGCAACCGGCTCCCGGCGGACGGTGTCGTCGCCCTTGACCAGGCGCTGCGGCGAGACATAGCGGGTGCAGCGCTCCCGATCGCCGCAGAATATCCAGAACCGCGCCGCAAACCCGTCGGGCTCGATTTCGGGAATGAATTTTTCCACGATCAGGTCGGCACGCCTGAAAATCTCCGGCGCCACATCGGCCAGCGAGGCATGCACCTGATAACGATCGAAGGTCTGCGCGCCCGGGAAAGGCACTGCCTTGCCGGCGCGAACGGATTTTCGGTTGAGCTGCTCCTCGGGCGTCCCCCAATGATTGAGGTTGCTCTTGACGATGACCTGGCCGCTCCAGTTGGCACCCTCCTCGAGGATCGCACCGCTGATGCGGCGCTTGGAAATGTCGGTTGCACCAAGATTGAGACAAATCGGAAATCCGCGCGCGTAGTCGACATAGTCCGATGGCGTCACTGTCGCGTCGACATGCAGGACGGCAATATCGGCGTTATGACTTGCCGAAGGTCCACGCATGATCTGCACGGAGTGACCGCGCCGTTTCAGCTCCGCCAGGACGTCGAACAGCATGTAGGGGCTGTCCTGGCGCAGCAGGAGGCCCCACCGGCTCTGGAAGCGGTCAAATTCATGCGTTATGACGGCAATGCGGGCCATGGCCTTTCCATGCATGAGGTAACTCGCAAGGCAACCAACAGCCTGGAAGGAAATATGTCCAGCCTTTCCCCAAACCGTTCCGCATGACTGAGCATTGGGACGCAATTCGCCGTCATTGGCGGCTTCTCGGGTCGCCGCTGTGTCCGCCCCCGGAAGCTGTCGCCGCCTATGAGCGCGAACTTAGCCTGCAATCAGTCGATGTGGTGCTGCTCGGGGTCACGCCGGAGCTTGCCGGCCTCGGAAGGACCATGCTCGCGATCGACGAGTCCACTGCCATGATATCGGGCATCTGGCCGGGCGATACCGCCTCACGCAAGGCGGTGATCGGCAACTGGCTGGAGTTGCCGCTGGGCGACGAAAGCGCCGGGGCGGTGATCGGCGACGGCTGCCTGTCGGCGCTGGACTCCTCGGTTGCACGGCAGGCGCTGCTTGCCGAGATCGCGCGTGTGCTGAAGTCCGATGGGCGGGCTGCATTGCGCGCCTATGCAAGCCCTCAGGTGCCGGACGATCTGCAGGAGGTCCGGGCGCTGACGCTGTCCGGTGGTGTCGCGACCTTCCACGAACTCAAATGGCGCATTGCCATGGCTTGTGCCGGCGGCGATCCCGACCGCGCCATTCCGGTGCGGGCGATCCTCGACGCCTTCGATGCGCTGTTTGCCGACCGGGAGGCCCTTGCCGCGACGACCGGATGGGAGATGCCGGTCATCGGCACCATCGATGTCTATGCGAATTCGCAGACTGTCTACAGTTTCGCCCCGGCGGCGACGCTGGTCGAAGAGGCGAGTCGGTTTTTTGACAGTGTCCGCCTCGCGCCGACAGGGACCTATGGGCTGGCTGAACGCTGTCCGCTTCTGGTGCTTAAATCGCCGCGGCGCCGGTAGGGTCTGCCGTCGGATCGCGGCACGGCTCCAATTGGCACAATTGTGCTCACCGTTCGCCTTGACTCTCGAAAGCCACGCGCTTATTTCAGCGCCACGTTAGCACTCTCCTCAAGTGAGTGCTAACGCACATCCGGCACCGCCGGATCGAGGAACAGCTCTCACCGTTCTCATTCGAGGAAGAAAAAATGGCAAAGTCGAAGTTCCGCCCGCTTCATGACCGCGTGGTCGTACGCCGGGTCGAATCCGAATCCAAGACCGCCGGCGGGATCATCATCCCGGATACGGCAAAGGAAAAGCCGCAGGAAGGCGAGATCATCGCCGTCGGCACCGGCGCTCGCGACGAAGCCGGCAAGCTGGTCCCGCTGGACGTCAAGGCCGGCGACCGCATCCTGTTCGGCAAGTGGTCGGGCACCGAAGTCAAGCTCAATGGCGAAGACCTTCTGATCATGAAGGAATCCGACATTATGGGCATCATCGGCTGATCATCGGCCCCACCGTCAACTAATTTCGGGCTTGATCGCAAGCCCCCTGCCAGGAGCTAAAAAATGGCTGCTAAAGACGTAAAATTCTCCCGCGACGCCCGCGAGCGCATGCTGCGCGGCGTCAACATCCTCGCCGACGCAGTGAAGGTCACGCTCGGCCCCAAGGGCCGCAACGTCGTCATCGACAAGTCGTTCGGCGCACCGCGCATCACCAAGGACGGCGTCACCGTCGCCAAGGAAATCGAGCTTGAAGACAAGTTCGAAAACATGGGCGCGCAGATGGTCCGCGAAGTGGCTTCGAAGACCAACGACATTGCCGGCGACGGCACCACGACCGCGACCGTTCTGGCGCAGTCGATCGTCCAGGAAGGCCACAAGGCCGTTGCCGCCGGCATGAACCCGATGGATCTGAAGCGCGGCATCGACCTGGCCGTGACCGAAGTCGTCGCGGCTCTCGGCAAGGCTGCCAAGAAGATCAAGACCTCCGAGGAAGTTGCCCAGGTCGGCACGATCTCGGCCAATGGCGACGAGTCGGTCGGCGCCATGATCGCCGAAGCGATGCAGAAGGTCGGCAATGAAGGCGTCATCACGGTTGAAGAAGCCAAGACCGCCGAGACCGAGCTGGAAGTCGTCGAAGGCATGCAGTTCGACCGCGGCTATCTCTCGCCCTACTTCGTCACCAACGCCGACAAGATGGTTGCCGAGCTCGAGGACGTCTACATCCTCCTGCACGAGAAGAAGCTGTCCAACCTCCAGGCCATGCTGCCGGTTCTCGAAGCCGTCGTGCAGACCTCCAAGCCGCTGCTCATCATCTCGGAAGACGTCGAAGGCGAGGCTCTGGCCACGCTGGTCGTCAACAAGCTGCGTGGCGGCCTGAAGATCGCCGCCGTCAAGGCGCCGGGCTTCGGTGATCGCCGCAAGGCCATGCTGGAAGACATCGCCATCCTGACCGGTGGCCAGGTCATCTCGGAAGACCTCGGCATCAAGCTCGAGAATGTCGGCCTCAACATGCTCGGCCGCGCCAAGAAGGTGTCGATCTCCAAGGAGAACACCACCATCGTCGACGGCGCCGGCAAGAAGGCCGAGATCCAGGGCCGCGTTGCCCAGATCAAGCAGCAGATCGAAGAGACCACGTCGGACTACGACAAGGAGAAGCTGCAGGAACGTCTGGCGAAGCTCGCCGGCGGCGTTGCGGTGATCCGTGTCGGCGGCGCGACGGAAGTCGAAGTCAAGGAAAAGAAGGACCGCGTCGATGACGCCCTCAACGCGACCCGTGCGGCCGTGGAAGAAGGCATCGTTGCAGGCGGCGGCGTCGCTCTCCTGCGCGCTTCGGCCAACATCAAGGTCACCGGCGTCAATGCCGACCAGGCTGCCGGAATCAACATCGTTCGCCGTGCACTGCAGGCTCCGGCCCGTCAGATCGCTTCGAACGCAGGTGCTGAAGCTTCGATCGTTGCCGGCAAGATCCTCGACAACAAGGGCGCGACCTACGGCTACAACGCCCAGACCGGCGAGTATGGCGACATGATCGCCATGGGCATCGTCGACCCGGTCAAGGTCGTTCGCACCGCTCTCCAGGACGCGGCCTCGGTCGCCGGCCTGCTCGTCACCACCGAAGCCATGATCGCGGAGGCTCCCAAGAAGGAGTCGGCCGGCGGCGGCATGCCTGGCGGCATGGGCGGCGGCGGCATGGGCGGCATGGGCGGCATGGATTTCTAAGAATCCATAAAGCCGCCCATGAGCTAAAGTTGCTCAAGCCCGCAAGCGGGCTTGAGTGGCGGAATGGATTTCTAAGAATCCATAAAGCCGCCCATGAGCTAAAGTTGCTCAAGCCCGCAAGCGGGCTTGAGTGGCGGCATGGATTTCCAATCCAGCCAACCTGGCTTATGCATAAGGAAAGGGCGCCGAGAGGCGCCCTTTTTGTTTTAGAGACCAGTTAGTTAGGCCGCGCTCTCCGCCTGCCGCGCAACCTTGCCCGCAAGCACCGCCTGCTCGACCAATGCAGCCACCTCATCGGCCACCACCAGCACCGGTGCACGGTCGCGGGTGGCCCGCGCAATCACCATCAGCCCTTCCAGCGAGGATTCGATCAGCAGCGCCAAAGCGTGCGCGCGGCGTTCGGGCACCCCTGCCCTGACAAAGGCCTGTCGCAGCAAGCCGATCCATTGCTCGAAAGCCGATCGGCAGAGTTCCGCCAGTTCCGGCACGTCGATGGGCGAATCCAGCACCACGGGCGCGATGGGGCAACCCAGCGAAAAATCATTGTCCTCCAGCATGCGCCCGACCGACTGGTAGATGTGATGGACGGCCACTGCAGGATCGCTCTCGGCTGCCAGTGCTTCGCCCAACCTTTTCGTGACGTCGGCAACGCTGTTGCGCGTCACCTCGATGACCAGTTGGTCCTTGCCGCCTGGGAAATGAAAATAGAGCGAGCCGCGCGGCGCCCCGCTGGCGCCCAGAATGTCGTTGAGCGAGGTGCCGTGATAGCCGCGCTGCCTGAGCAACAGGCCTGTGGTCTCGAGTATGCGGGTGCGGGTGTCATTGGCCATGTCAACCTCTGTCAGCAGTGACGCATTATAGGCCTTGCCAACAATATGACAATCGGTCTATATAATATGTAGATCAGTCTATATATTAGATGGGAGAGTGATATGCGCAGCTACCGTCTTGAAGGGTTTGTTGGAACCGAATCCTTGGCCATGCGCGACGAGGCGCGGACGGAACCGAAACCGCATGAGATCGTGGTGCGAGTCCGCGCCGCCTCGCTCAACCGGCGCGACACGATGATCCTTGGCGGCACCTATCCGTTGCCGCCGCGGCAAGGCATCGTGCCGCTGGCGCCGGTGACGTCGTCGCAATCGGCGATGCCGTCACCCGTTTTGCCGTCGGCGACCGCGTCACGGGCAGCTACTTCGCCCGCTGGATCGATGGCCGCATCAATGCCGGTCTGATCGACCAGCTCGGCTGTACGCTGGACGGCATGCTGACTGAGTTTGCCGTGCTCGACGAACAATGGGCGGCGCGACTGCCCGATCATCTGAGCTGGCACGAAGCGGCGACGCTGACCTGCGCCGGCGTGACGGCCTGGAACGCGGTGACCGGGACCCGGATTCCGAAGCCTGGTCAATGGGTTCTCACCATCGGTTCGGGTGGCGTTTCGCTGTTTGCTCTGCAGTTCGCCAAGTTGCTCGGCTGCCGGGTTGTCGCCATCACATCGCGAGCGGAGAAGGCCGACAGGCTGCGGGCGCTGGGCGCCGACCTCGTTGTCTCCAGCACCGACATACCGGAATGGGGCGGCTGGGCGCGCGAGCAGACAGGCGGCATCGACCTCGTCGTCGAAACCGGCGGCCCGGCCACCTTCGCGCAGTTGCTGATTGCCAGCACGCTTTATGGACACATCGTGCTGCTGACGCTGCAGGACGCTAGTGGCAGATCGATCGAGATGGCGGCAGCGCTTTATCAGCGCAGCCTCGCCACCATCAGCCGCCTGTTCGTCGGCAGCCGCAGCAATCTCGAAGCCATGCTGCGCGCCGTGTCGCAGCATCGCCTCAAGCCCGTTATCGACAGGGTCTTCCCCTTTGCCGAAGCCCCCGAAGCGTACCGCCACTTCCAGCAGGGCGACGTGTTCGGGAAGGTTGTCATCGACTGCGCCTGACCCAATTGCCCGCTTTTCAACCCCGAATCAGGAGAACGACCATGACCATCCGTGAAGCTTCCGCAGAATGGCAAGGCACGCTGAAGGAAGGCGGCGGCCGTCTGCGGCTTGGCAGCGGCGTCTTCGAAGGCGCCTATTCCTTTCCGTCGCGGTTCGAGAACGGTCCGGGCACCAATCCCGAAGAGCTGATCGGGGCAGCACATGCCGGCTGCTTCTCGATGGCGCTGACCTTCATCCTCGGCCAGGAAGGCCACGTCGCCCGCACCATCCGCACCGTCGCCAAGGTGCATCTCGGCGCGACCACCGCCGGGCCGACGATCACCCGCATCGAGCTCGAAACGGAGGCGGAGGTCACGGATCTCGCCGAAGACGAGTTCGAACGCCTGGCGCAGTCGGCCAAGGCGACTTGCCTCGTCTCGCGCGCCTTGGCCGGCGTGCCTCAGATCACCCTAAAGGCCGTGCTGGTCAAAGCCGTCAAAGATCAATGAAACCGGGAGAATATGATGAAACAGGAGCTTATCATGGACGCAGTCGGGAATGATTTGTCCCGGCAGACGGCCGAGATCATGCATCGCTTCAACGATGTGTTCCAGCTGCACGATCCGTCCGCGCTTGCCGAGTTGGTGGCGCAGGATTGCGTTATCGAAAACACCGTGCCGGCGCCGGACGGCGCCCGCCATGCCGGCAAAGAGGCATGCATTGACCTATGGTCGGCGATCGCCACCCAGCCCGGCACGCGCTTCGACCTCGAGGAAACCTTCGTCGCCGGTGAACGGGCGACGATCCGCTGGCGCTACTTCATGGCCGACGGCAACTCCATCCGCGGCGTCAACCTGATGCGTGTCGCGGACGAGCTGATCGTCGAGGCGATGGGTTACGTCAAAGGATAGAAGCGTTGCCCGGCACTCCCGTTCCCAGCCCGGAATCTCGCTCAAGTCGAGTTTCCGGGCCGGTTTTCTGGTCACTGGATGACGCGGTGCAGCTTCACCGTGGTGCTGGGACTGTTCTGGATGGTCTGGAAGATCACGCAATAGCGATCCGTGAGTTCGAGCAGTTGGTCGAGCTGACTTTGGGGAGCGTCGGTGTCGATGTCGAACCGCAAGCGGATTTCCTTGAAGCCGACTGGAACACCCGCAGTCACGCCGAGCGTGCCGCGAAGATCGACGTCACCTTCCGCGGAAACTTCGGCGGACCTGATCGGAATTTCGAGCACGGCCGCCGCCGCGCGCATCGAGACACCGGCGCATGCGATCAGCGCCTCGAGCAGCATGTCGCCGGAGCACAGTTCCTGGCCGCTGCCCCCGGCCATCGGATGAATGCCGGCAAGCGCCAGCCCGCGTCCGGTCTCCACCTTGCAGGTCACGGTGGACGCGTCGGCGACGCCTTTGGCCTTCAAGGTGAGGAACGCGGCCTTCGCATCCCTGCGATAGAGATCCTTGATCGGCTCCTGCGTGGCGCGAAATGTTGCGATTTCCATGAACAATCTCCTGTCTTGAATTGTCGTTGTCAAAAATGGCGAGCAGTGGCCGGGCCTTATTCCGGCACCGCGATGCCGGAGCCGCCGAGCTCAGCCGGAAAGTCCCTGAGCTTGGGCAGCCCGTCCTTCATCGGCAGCACGGTCTCAGCGTAGTTGACGTGAACCCCAGGCGTGAATTTCACGCCTGGTATGGTTGCCGCATAGACATCGACCAGGCCGAGCGGCGGATGAACGGTCATCAGATGACCACCGCATTTCGTGCAGAACTGGCGATCGCTCATTTCGGTCTTCTCGAACCCGGACAGGAACTCCGCGCCCCTGGTGACCTTGACGTTCTGAGGCTTCCACAGCGTGAAGGCGTTCACGGGAGACGCCGACCACGATCGACACGAACCGCAATGGCAATAGCCCATTGCCTCGGCGGCTCCGTGCACTTTGATTTCCACGGCGCCGCAAAAACACCCGCCCTTATGTACCGTCATGACTTTTGTCCCTGGTTGGTTTCGACAGCACTCAGCGCCCACTCTCGGCAGCGCTTGAGCACCGGTGCAGGTTTAGGAGTTCTGGCCGCGAACTGAATGATACGGCGTCCGCCTCGCTTGACAGCGCGTCCGGAACTCGAAAGGGATGGCTCACCGGCTAGCCGGGTGCGGGACGAAACGGAATGGCCGGGGATGCTCTGTCTGACCTGTTGAGGACGGTACGCCTTACCGGCGCGACGTTTTTTGACATTGAGGGCCACGAGCCGTGGGCCGTCTGCTCGCCGGCGCCATCGTCCATCCTGCCGAAGATCCTGCCCGGTGCGGACCATCTGATCTCCTACCATGTGGTAACGGCCGGTCGCTGCTTCGCGCGCATCATCGGCCAGGAAGCGATCGCGCTGGAGGCCGGCGAAGTCGTCGTCTTCACCAGGAGCGACCCGCACATTATGTCCAGCAATCCGGCGTTGCGCGCCGATCCGCCGACAGCCGACGTTCTCGACATCGCAACAGCCGGCCGGATGCCGTTTTACATCAACTGCGCCGGCGACGGCGCGACCTCGGCCAGGCTGGTTTGCGGCTATCTCGCCTGTGATGCACAGCCTTTCAATCCACTGCTCGAGGCTTTGCCGCCGGTGATCAAGGCCGGAGATGCCAAAGGCGATGGCGGCTGGCTCAGCCAGTTCATCAACCTGGCTGTCACGGAGGTGGCGCAAAAGCGCGCAGGCAGTGAAACGGTGCTCACCAAACTGAGCGAACTGATGTTTGTCGACGTGTTGCGCCGTTACTTGGAATCGCTGCCGCCACAAACCACGGGATGGCTGGCTGGCCTGCGCGATCCGCACCTGGCGAGGGCACTGGCGCTGATCCACGACCGGCCGGCGCATAACTGGACGGTGGAGGCGCTGGCGAAGGACTCCGCGCTGTCGCGCAGCGTGCTCGCCGAACGCTTCACCAGGCTGGTCGGCATGCCGCCAATGCATTATCTCGCCAAATGGCGCATGCAGATCGCCTCGGAGCTGCTCAGCGCCGGCTCCAGCAACATGGCCAGCATCGCCGCTGAAATCGGCTACGAATCCGAGGCAGCGTTCAGCCGCGCCTTCAAGAAGATGATCGGCCTTCCGCCCTCGGCCTGGCGTCTAGGCATCCGGACCGGATCCGGAACCGACGAAGAGTAGGCCGAGGCCTGGCAGCTCATGTTCTATCGATCAGCCAGCGCCAGCTTGGCGCCGAGCATGACAAAGGCGCCGGCGAAGGTGCGGCGCATCCAGGTCAGCACCATCGGCCGCGACACGACATGGCTGCGGATCGAGGCCGCAAAGATCCCGTAAGCGACGAAGACGACGAAGGTCAGCAGCATGAAGACGCTCGAGAGTTCGAGCATCCTGGCAAATGCGTTCGGTTCGGTCGTGCTGACGAATTGCGGCAGGAAGGCAAAGAAGAAGATCGACAGCTTCGGGTTCAGGATGTTGATCAGGATACCGGAGGTGATGACCTTGGCTGCCGAGCGGGGTGCCGCGTTTTCATCGACGCTCAGGCCGCCCTTCTCCTTCAGCGTGTTCCAGGCCATGTAGAGGAGATAGGCGACGCCGAGATATTTCAGCGTCTCGAAGGCGACAGCACTTGTGTGCAGCAGCGCCGCCAGGCCGGTGATGGCGGCGGCCATATGCGGGATGATGCCAAGCGTGCAGCCGAATGCAGCAGTGATCGAGGCGCGCGCGCCTCGCGAAAGCCCGGCGCTCAGCGTGTAGAGAACGCCGGTGCCGGGCGAAGCCACGACGATCAGCGACGTCAACAGGAATTCGATGCTCATGGTTCCTCCAACGCCCTGCCCGTGGTGGAAGCTATCGGGGGATGTGGGATCAGGCAAGGTGGGCGTCGGCTAGATCGTTGGCATCCCGTGCGCCTTGCGCGCCATCAGGCAATCGTCGCCGCCAGGCATGCAGGCGTGGCAGACGTCCGGGCGGATCTCGTAGATGCCGCAGGCTGTGTGCTTGCCGATCTCGCCCGTAAGCGCCGAACAGCGCACGCCCTCGCAGCGCATCCCGGACAGGTCGGCGGACACGAACTTTTCCGGAATCCGGTCAAGTTGCGCATCGTCCTCGGTCGAGAAGCGCGGCCATTCGGCCGAGTAGGAACAGCAGGCGCCGCAGCTCTGGCAATCGAAAACCGGCTGGTCGTCCTGTTTTGACGACCGGATATCCCTGGCGGCCAACGCGACCAGCCCAGGTGCTGCGAGATTGCGATCGGCTTGGTGCGGCAAGGCGCTATTTCTTCTTGCCTGCCTTGCCCTTGGGCGTGGCGGCTGGCGCCTCGAACAGATCGGTTGCCGACGGTTCGGCGGCCTTCGGCGCGGCAGCGGGCTTGGCCTGCTTTGCAGTGGCAGCAGCCGGCGCTGCCGGCTGGTCCTTGGTGGAAAACTTTATGGCCATGTCAGTCCTCGTCGGAAAAGCGGGATGATGGTGCGCGCGGATTGCGCAAGCGGCCGATCAGCGCCGAGACCGCTGTGATGTTCATTTCCTCGGGCGACCAGTTCCTCGCCTCGGCAATGTGGTGCGCCGCCAGTTCGCGATGCGTGCTGCCGCTATAGGCGGCATCCTGGTAGGTCACGCGCTCCTGGGTCTTTTTGTCCTCGCGGACATATTCGACCAGATAGTTCGGGGCTTCGGCACGGCCGCGCACGCCGACGCGCACCTGGGCATCGCCATGCGCGCGCTTGCAGCGCTCGAGCTTTTCCAGCACACGGCGGACATATTCGACCGGCTTGTCCAGGCCCGGGACCATGGACGCTATGGTCGCATCGGCATCGATCGGCGTCGGCGGTATGCGCTTGGTGGCCATCAGCGTTTGCCTGCCCGCTTCGGCAGCGCCGCAAGGGCTGCGGCCGCTGCCATGTCGTCGGCTTCCTTTTCCTTGCGCAGTTCGCGCAAGCGCGCGGTCTTGGCTTCGCGCGCCTCGCTGACGGCATCACGCTCGGACAGGATGCGGTTGAGTGACATCGACTGGGTTTGCGTCTTGCTGAACAGCGAGCCGGCCTGGTCGGCGGTCTTGGATTGAGTGGTCAAAACTTTCTCCTGACGGGAGCCTGGTGCCGATAGAGCGAGAGCGGCCTTCGATTACGATCAAAGCAATACGGCAGCGGGGCAGTATGGGCGGTTCAGATTGCTGGAGCGTCCCTTAGCACGTTCCGGCCGGCGTGCGGCGCACTTTTAGCGGCATGACGCATAAAATGAAAAAGGCCAGGCACCGCCTGACCTTCCATGAAAGCGCCGCGCATCCAGTTGGATGCGCAAGGCGCTCCTTTCAGCCTTTCATCGGTGCCAGTACATCCGTGGTCACCGGAAGGCCGAATTCCTTATCAGGCCGCCTTCAACTGGTCGGCGGACATCTTGCCCGACTTGTTGTCGCGGGTCATCTCGTAGCCGAGCTTCTGGCCCTCGACGATGTCACGCATGCCGGCGCGCTCTACGGCCGAGATGTGGACAAAAACGTCGGCGGAGCCGTCGTCAGGCTGAATAAAACCAAAACCTTTGGTGGCGTTGAACCATTTCACTGTGCCGGTGGCCATGAAGAACCCTTTCCCTGGCAAATATTCGTTCACCATCGTGCGACTGCACAACAGCGTTTTGTCTCGATTTTTGATGGGGAAGTTCGTCAAAGGCGCGCATCATGCGCGGATAACAAAAGTCGGTCAAACAAATATCGACATGTTTCTTATAGACTTCTTTTAGCGCCGAGTCAATTTCTGGTTTGGCCGGAGCCCAAATTCAACCTGAGGGTGCCTGAGGCATAAGCCTCAACTGACGAGGTGGCGGAGCTCAAGGCGTTCCAAAAAATATTCCACGCCCCGGAACCAATCGCAAGCCGGCGCATTTCCGTGGTGTCAGCAATTCAGAGAGCAATCTCGGTAATGCTGGCAAAAGAACGCCTCCCGCACATTAAACGGTGCGAGAGGCGTTCTTGTAAGTGCCGTTGTCTGACGCAATTCCCAAGGGAAAACCGTTTCACACTTTCCTTAAACTCACGCTGGCGGCCTACAGGATCGCGCTGATCAGCGGCAGGATCTCGTAGCGGAAACCGCGGCCGGAGCTCGACACCGGATCGCCGTCGGTGACCGCTCTTGCCTCGGCTTCGCTGCCGACACGCAGGATCAGCAGACCCCAAGGGCCGGCCGGGTCGGCGACCGGCCCGGCCAGGATCATGGCGCCCTCGGCAAGCTTGCCGCGCAGATAGTCGGCATGCCGGCCCATCAACTCCCTCTCCTCCTCCGTCAGGGTGAAGGCGAAGTCCGGCCGAGGCGGGATCAGCCGGCAGTGGAAGATTGTTGGCGCGGTAGTCTCACGCGGTCCATCATTGCTGGCCATCGGTCACTCACCGTGATGTCATTAGTGGTCCTATTCGTCCGGGCCGGGTTCCGGCCAAGTCTCCTTCGCTGCTTCCGCATACCAGTGCCGCATCGCCGGCGTTGCCAACACGGCGTCGACGTAGGCGCGCGTGTCGGGCGCGAGCTTGCCGCCATAGGTGTCGAAGCGGGTGACGACAGGTGCATACATGGCATCGGCCGCGGTGAAATGACCGAACAGGAAGGGGCCGCCTTTGCCGTATTGTTCCCGGCACTGGCGCCAGATCGTTTCGATGCGCGCGCGCTGCATTTCGCCTTCGGCGTCGAGCGGCTTGTGGGCCTTCGGCCGGCGCAAATTCATCGGCCAGCCATAGCGCACCTCGCGAAAGCCGGAATGCATCTCGGTCGCCACCGAGCGAGCCAAGGCGCGGGCGCCGATATCCTGCGGCCAAAGTTTTTTCTCCGGAAACAGGTCGGCAAGATATTCAAGGATGGCAAGGGTTTCCCAGACGATCCTGCCATTGTGATTCAACACTGGCACAAGGCCGGTGGGCGAGACTTTCGCCAGAGCGGCAAAGGTCTCGGGCGTGCGCAGGCGCACGAAACCTTCCTCGAACGGGATCTCCAGATGCTTCATCGCCACCCATGGCCTCAGCGACCAGGACGAAAAGCACTTGTTGGCGATGATGAGCGTAAATTCAGCCAAGGCGGTCTCCCCAAAATTTCGTCACACTAGTCACACGATACGACGCGGCAAAGCGTTTCGGCGACCATATAAGCGACCAGATGCGACGATGATCGCCGCCCAGGGAACCTAAGCCAAGCCGGCCCGTTTGCCTCCTGCGAATGAATCCCCGGAATCCCAGGAGATGCAAAGATGGTGAACAAGGATCAGGTTGCCGGCGTGGCCAAGCAGGTCAAGGGCTCGGTCAAGGAAGCCGGCGGCAAGGCGACCGGCAACAGGCAGACCCAGTCCGAAGGCACTGCAGACAAGACCGCCGGCAAGGTGCAGAAGGTCTATGGCGACGTGAAGGACAAGATCAAAAAGGCGCTCTGACCCGATCTCGCAGGCAATGAGGAAGGCGGCTCAAGGCCGCCTTTTTCTTGTCAGAGGCTGAGGCTCTTGCTGAAGGCGCTGGTGAACTTGACCTCGCCCTGGTCGCCGGCCGCCTCGCCCAGCACTACGTCCATGCTGTCCCCGGTTACCCTCACCAGCGCGAAGCCGCCCATATAGGCGGCCTTCGGCTTGAACAGGTCGAGGCCATCGCTTTTGTAGATCATCGGCACTTCGTGCTGATGGCCATGGAAGATGGCGATGACATTGTAGCCCTTCAGCGCCGCCAGCAGCGCCTGGCGGTCGGCCTCGCTCCACCAATGCGGCGCGCCTGCGCCGTCATCGTCATAGGTGCGCTTGGCCGGATCCCAGCGCTCGACCGAGAAAGTGTCCCAGCCATAGTGCTGGAACAGGATGACGGGACGGCCATCCGCCGCGTAGATCGCCAGATCCTGCTTCAGCCACGGCAGGCTGCTCACCGCGCCATGGCCGGTGTCGCCGGCAAAGCGGTGGGTCTGGACGAGATGCAGGCCGCCCCAGTCCCAGGAGTAGCAGTCGGTGTCGATATCGTATTCGGTGGCCGGCACCGGCGGCTTGAAGAATACGCCGGGGCGGTGGTTGACCTCGACATAGTCGCGCAGTTCACGCCGGTACCAGTCGACATGCGGCGGCGAGCCGTTCTGGTCGAGATCGTGGTTGCCGAGCCCGACATAGACCGGCATGTGCACGCGATCGGGGCCGACGCCCTGTTGATAGCGCTGGCTGAACTGCAACAGTTGCGTGCCTTCGCTGGGCTCGGTGATCTGGCCGCCGCCATCGTCGGTGATGTCGCCGCCGACAACGAGGCCGAGCGGCGCATCGATGCGGCTACCGGCCGAACGCAGGCGGGTTGCAACGCCATCGATCTCGACTGGCCATTGCCGGCCGGCCAAGCCATTAAGGACAGCGACATTGCGCAACAGCGCGGCATCGGTCTTGCCTTCCTCCAGGCAGTTGGGGCTGAGGCCGCTCGACATGCGGCAGGCATGGACATCGGCGATGAACAGAAAGGTGGCGTCGATGGGCTGGATGCGCTTGCCGGTCTGGCCAAGCGCGGCGCGCGGCAGCATACCAGCCATGGCAAGGCCGGCTGCCTGTGTGAGGAAATTGCGACGGGAGAGGACGAGCTTACGATTCATGACCTGAAATTCAGCACAGCCGGCGCCCCACCGTCCAGTTGCCAGGAATGGCAGGTCGACACGGCACTGTGGCTCTGGCATTTCTTGGGTCATGCTGGCGCGCAGCAAATACAAGCAGAGGGGGAGGATTTCATGAGAGCCGTTTCGATAGGCGTGGTGCTGGCTGGGTTGCTGCCGGGGGCTGCGGTGCATGCCGCCGATTGTGTCGACGCAAAATCGGCCAAGGCCGGCTTCGTTCTGGAAATGCCTGGCGTCCGCAGCGAGTTTCGGCCGGTGGCCGGCGGCATGGTGTCCGTCGCCAACACCTACGAATCGCAATCACCGCAGACACAGTTCCTGTTCGCAGGCCTGGTCGAAGTGTTTCGCGACAGCGATACCGGACGGGTGGCGACGATCCCGTTTTCCGATCTGCGAAAACTGTTTCCGCTGAAGACGGGAGCCAAGAGCACGATCGAATTCGTCGAGTTGTCGCCGAACAAGCAGCCGAAGAGCACCAAGACACTGAGCCTGGTCGTCAAGGGCAAGGAGACGTTCAGCGTCGGCGGCTGCAAATACAACGTGCTGGCGGTCACGGAGACCTTCAAGAACGGCGCCGGCGAAACGCTGGACACATTCACCGCGCTTTATGCTCCCGATCTGCAAGCGTCTCTCGCCCGGCGTTACGACGAAGGGACCAGCGCGGAATCGGTGAACGGTTACGAGACGATCAAGCCGCTTTCCAACTAGAACAGCGCAGTTCCGGCCTCAAGGTTTTCCCGGCCGCAGCAGGATCCTGCGACGCCGCTTCGCTCTGCTCGGGAATGGCGGCGTTGAGCTGCCCTGAAGTTCGGCCAGGCAATCGCGCAGCACGCTGGCATCCTGTGCCGCCTTGGCCATCGACATGGCGCCGGAATAGGCGGCGATGGCGAGTGCCGCAAAGCGCTCGGGGTCGGTGCCCTGCTCCCTCCCCGACTGCTGGTCGGCTCGCACCTTGTCGGCAACCGCCTGACGCCATCCGGCAAAGATATCGTCCAGAGCGGCGCGGAAATCCGGGTCAGCGAGCGACAGTTCATGCGCCAGATTGTTGAGCGGACAGCCGCGCACGAAGCCTTGCTGCTCAAGCTCGGTCGCCACCGCATCGAACACCGCGCGCACGCCTTCGCGCGCCGAGCCTGCCGCCCGTACAGGGTTGATCCAGGTTTCATCGAGGGCCGCTGCCACGCGCTCCTCGATCACCGCCAGAGCGAGCGCCTTCTTCGTCGGGAAATGATGATGCAGCGCGCCGCCGCTGACGCCTGCGGTCGTCATCAGCTCGCCAAGGGCGGATGCATGATAGCCACGCGCCTGGAACGACGCTTCGGCGATATCGAGCACCTTGTTGCGCAGCCCTTCGGGATCGTTGGTGCGTTTTCGCGGCGGCCCTTTCGGAGCCCGAGCAATCTCTGCTGACATTTGCCAACGATAGCAGATTGACAAAACAGGACAACCGGTCTGTTTTATAAACCGGATGATCATCCTGTTTTTTGGAGACGACACAATGACCGTACCCCTGAATGCGCCTGCGGCGGCAAAACTGCTCGCTTCGCCTGTCGTCGAGTTGCGGCAGTACACGCTGAAGCCGGGCCGGCGCGAGACGCTGATCGACATCTTCGACAGTCGGTTCATCGAAGGCCAGGAACACGCCGGCATGACCATCATCGGACAGTTCCGCGACCTCGACCGCCCCGACATGTTCGTCTGGCTGCGCGGCTTCGATGGCATGGAAGCGCGGAAGCAGGCGCTCACCGCCTTCTATGACGGGCCGGTGTGGACGGCGCACCGCGACGCCGCCAATGCGACGATGATCGATTCCGACGATGTACTGCTCTTGAAGCCGGCATGGCCAGGCGCCGGCTTCGATCTGTCAGGCTCGCAGCGAGGCGCCATGCCGGCGGATGGAAAGCCGAGCGCAGACAATGGCTTGACCGGTGTTGTAGTCATCCAGATTCATCATCTGCGGTCTGGCGCCGAAGCCGATTTCGCCGGCAATTTCGAAACGGATGCCGTTCCGGTCCTTATCGGCGCCGGCGGACGGTTGCTTGGCGCCTTCATCACCGAGCACGCCGAAAACAGCTTTCCCCGCCTGCCGGTGCGCTTGAGTGAAAACGTCTTTATCGCGGTGACGGGTTTCAACAGTCCCGAGGCGCATGCCAGTTACGAAGCCGCAGTTGCCGCTTCGCCCCAATGGCAAGCGGCCGATGTGACCTGGCGGACCGAAACCTTGCGCCTGACGCCGACGTCGCAGTCGCTGCTGCGGTAACCGGATCGGCACGCGGCCAACCGAAGTTCATACTGAGCGATAGGCCGGCGGCTTGACCGCCCTCGCCGATCGGCATTGCTTCGTGACGCGGGCAACAGCGAGAGCATTCGATGCGACTTGGCCTTCAATGAGACTTTCTGGCAAGCGAGCACTGGTGACCGGCGGCTCGGACGGCATCGGCCTGGCCATATCGGAAGCTTTCTTGCGCGAGGGCGCCGACGTGCTGATCATCGGCCGCGACACCAGCAAGCTCGAGACCGCCCGCGAGACACTTGCGGCGGCGGGCAACGTCGGCACCCAGTCGGCCGATCTCTCGACCTTTTCCGGCATCGATGCCGTGGTCGATCGCGCGAAAGCAACCGGCCCACTCGACATCCTCGTCAACAATGCCGGCGTCGCTTATCTGGTGCCTTTCGAGACCGTCACCGAGCACCAATTCCAGCAATCCTTCGCGCTCAATGTGACGGCGGCGTTCTTCCTTACCCAGCGGCTGCTGCCGCATCTCGGCGCCAACACCTCCGTCATCAACATCTCGTCCTACTTCGCCGACAAGATGATCCCGAAGCGGCCGTCGAGTCTGTATTCCTTGTCCAAGGGCGCGCTGAATTCGCTGACCAAGTCGCTGGCCTTCGAGCTTGGTCCGCGCGGCATCAGGGTCAATGCGATTGCGCCCGGCACGGTCGACACCGCCATGCGGCGCAAGTCGATCGACAACCTGCCGGCGGCAGCGCAGGCCGAGCTGAAAACCTATGCCAAGCGCAGCTACCCGCTCGGCCGCATCGGCCAGACCAGCGATCTTGCCGGCATCGCCGTCTATCTCGCCAGCGACGAGGCGGCGTGGACCAGCGGCGGCATTTTCGCGATCGATGGCGGGTATACGGCGGGGTGACCGTTTGGACGGCCCTCTGCCTCGAACAAGCGGAGCACTTGACCAAACTTCCGATACCGCGTCTGTCTGCAGATTGAGCAATGCTTCAGACATTCGTGGTGCCATGCCGTCTATCGATCCACTGATCCTCTTCTACACAACGTTCTTCAGCAAACCCGTCGATATCGCGTCGATACAGTGCGAAATGCCCGGGCGGTGGACACTGGACAAACGACGGATTTCCGAGGCCGCGGCAGTCGTCTTCCATATTCCGAACTTTCGCGAAGTTGGCGATGCCTACAAATACCCTGGTCAATATTGGGTCGCCTGGTCGATGGAATGCGGCCAAAACTACAAGCGACTTGCCGACCCCAAAACCATGGGGCACTTCGATATCATCATGACGCATGAATCCCGGTCCGATGTCTGGGTACCCTACCTTCCGCGTGCGGTGTGGTGGAAAGATGCGCTGGCCAGACCAATCGTGCCGAAAACGGAAGAAGCGCCGGTCGCACTCTTCCAGTCGGCCGGCCTGAATTATAGCGGCCGTGTCGATTTGGCGAACGAACTGGCGCGCCACATCAAGATCGATTCTTATGGCCGATATCGCAACAACCGATCGGTCTCTGGCCCCGATCTGGGCTCGAAGACCAAGATCGAAACCATTGCGCGGCACAAATTCTGCCTGGCCATGGAGAACTCGATCGAGGCCGACTATGTCACCGAGAAAATCTATGACGCGTTCATGGCGGGCACGGTGCCGATCTACCTTGGCGCTCCCAATGTGGACGAGTTCGTTCCGGAGCACTCCTTTATTGACGCCAGTGCCTTCGCCAGCGCCAGCGATCTTGCAGCCTATCTCCAGCACCTGATCGCAACGCCGAAAGACTACGAGGCTTATTTCGACTGGCGCTCAAAGCCATTGCCCGACAATCTCGTCAAACGGGTGCAATCATTGGAAACACCCGCGTTCTGCAGACTGATGAGCGTCGTGCGCCAGCGTCTGGAGGCGCGGACAAGCACGCCTTCCGGACGGCGAACACTTCCGTTCGGCTATAGATCCTATCTCAGGACAAAGCTGCGCCGTTGGAGGAAAAAGGTTCCGAGCTGACGGTCCGCGATCAGGCGCGCTTTCAGCAAAATACGGAGGACAAAGAGCGTCTCTTGCGACGTCGAGACGGCTTCGACCTTGCCGCCATGCATCTTGGAAATCTCCGAGGCTATGTGGAGGCGCTCCCAGGGTGGAGTTGAAATTCTCGGCTTCGCGATCCGAAGCTCGATCCGGATGCGATGCCGGATTTTGGTCGGGAAACTGAACAGAAGGACAAGTGCATAAGCTACCTCATCGCTGCTGTTGCCAGTGAGACGCCGGCACTGATGGTAGTTTGTGTGGCATCGTCGCTCGTATGTAGACGAGAATTGCGCATTGCTGATCCTGGGGGAAGTTTGCGTAGAGCAATCCGCCAGCTCGACATGATCTTATCGAGCTAAATCCGCAAGTTTCCGTCCACTTTATGGGATCAAGCCGCACTGAGGAGCAATTTCCTTCACACGAAAGTGGAGGGTGCAGGATCCCGAAGGGCGGCGCTACCGCTTCAACCGATTTACTGCCTGCCGGCCGCAATCTCTGCTTGAAGGCCATTGTGCAACGCGATACGCCGTTGCCGAATTCGATCGTCGGAGAGACAAGTGACCGCTGCCAGGACCAGAACCGAAACCGACACGTTCGGCCCCATCGAGGTTGCCGCCGACCGTTATTGGGGAGCGCAGGCGCAGCGTTCCCTCGGCAATTTCAGGATAGGCTGGGAAAAGCAGCCGGCCTCGATCGTGCGTGCGCTCGGCATCGTCAAGCGAGCGGCGGCGGAAGCCAATATGGAGTTGAAGCGGCTCGATCCGGCAGTCGGCAAGGCGATCATCGAGGCGGCGCAAGAGGTGATCGACGGCAAGCTGAACGATCATTTCCCGCTGGTCGTCTGGCAGACCGGCTCGGGCACGCAGTCCAACATGAACGCCAACGAGGTGATCTCCAACCGGGCGATCGAACTTCTGGGCGGCGTCATGGGCTCTAAGAAGCCGGTGCACCCTAACGACCACGTCAATATGAGCCAGTCGTCGAACGACACCTACCCGACAGCCATGCACATCGCGTGCGCCGAGCGCATCGTGCACGATCTGCTGCCGGCGCTGAAGCATCTGCACGCTGCGCTCGAGGTCAAGACGAAGGCCTTCGCCCACATCATCAAGATCGGCCGCACCCATACGCAGGACGCGACACCCCTCACGCTGGGCCAGGAATTTTCCGGCTACGCCGCGCAGGTGGCCTCTTCGATCAAGCGCATCGAGATGACGCTGCCCGGCCTGCAGGAACTGGCGCAGGGCGGCACCGCCGTCGGCACCGGCCTCAACGCGCCGGTGGGCTTTGCCGAAACGGTGGCGGCGCGCATCGCCGAAATCACCGGCATCGCCTTCGTCACCGCGCCGAACAAGTTCGAGGCGCTCGCCGCGCATGATTCCATGGTGTTCTCGCATGGCGCCATCAACGCGGCGGCCGCCGCCCTCTTCAAGATCGCCAACGACATCCGCTTCCTCGGCTCCGGCCCGCGCTCGGGCCTCGGCGAACTGTCGCTGCCGGAAAACGAGCCGGGTTCCTCGATCATGCCGGGCAAGGTCAACCCGACCCAATGCGAGGCTCTGACGCAGGTCTGCGTGCAGGTGTTCGGCAACAACGCCTCGCTGACCTTCGCCGGCAGCCAGGGCCATTTCGAGCTCAACGTCTACAACCCGCTGATGGCCTACAACTTCCTGCAGTCGGTGCAGTTGTTGGCCGACGCCTCGATCTCCTTCACCGACAATTGCGTCGTCGGCATCGAGGCTCGCGAAGACAACATCAAGACCGCGCTCGACCGCTCGCTGATGCTGGTGACCGCGCTGGCGCCGACGATCGGGTACGACAATGCCGCCAAGATCGCCAAGACCGCGCACAAGAAGGGCACCACCTTGCGCGAGGAAGCACTGGCCACCGGGCTGGTCAGCGAGGCAGACTACGACCGGCTGGTGCGGCCGGAGGACATGACGCATCCGGGTTAAGCGATTCCAGGGAAAGTGCCTTCCTCGAAGCGCGCAGCCCTTCCTCTTTGGAATTGCGTCAACTAGAAATCCAAATTTTGTGGCGGGACAATTTGCTCCCGCCGCTGCTGGCCGCGACAAGAATTTTGCGTCGGTCGAACGATCCCGAAATGTACGTCCTGTGAACAATGTGTCGCCGGACGGGCGGCTTTGGTGAACAGTCGGCTTGGTCTATCTGACGGGACATCAACCCTTTTCGGAGAGCCACCATGTCCATCAACACTTCCGCTGCCGGCGCCGGCATCGCGTCCAACAGCTCCACCACCATCCTGCTCGGCCGCATCCTGCTCGCCGCCATCTTCCTGCTTTCCGGCTTCGGCAAGCTCACCGCCATTTCCGGCACCGCCGGCTATTTCGGCGCCATGGGCCTGCCGGTGCCGACCATAACGGCCATTGTCGTCGGCCTGATCGAATTGCTCGGCGGCCTTGCCGTGCTCGTTGGCTTTCAGACCCGCATCGCCGCCTGGGTGCTCGCGGTCTTCACCATCGCCTCGGCCTTTGTCGCCCATACCGGCTGGGCCGACCAGAACCAGATGATCCATTTCCTGAAGAACGTCGCCATCACCGGCGGTTTCCTGCTGCTGGCTTCCTCGGGCCCTGGCGCCTACTCGATCGACGCCAAGCGCGGCTGAGCTTTCCCTCCCAAGCCTGAAAAAAGCGGCGTGGAATTTTCCACGCCGCTTTTTCGTTGTCTGCCCAAGCGCGCACGCGTCCCATCCCTGCTAGGATCGGTCTCGAACAGCCGGCGGACAGACAACGGAGATGACCATGCCCCGCGATGCATTGCTTCTGATTTCCCGGCTGCTGCTCGCCGCCCTGCTCGTTCCCTCCGGCTACCACGCGCTCGCCGACATTGCCGGGACGACCGGCTATTTCGCCGGCCTCGGCATGCCATTGCCGACGCTTGCCGCCTGGGGCACCGGGCTGTTCGAGTTGATTGCCGGTCTCTTGATACTGGTCGGCTTTCAGACGCCGGTCGTTGCGATACTTCTTGCCGCTTTCTGCATCGTTGCAGGCTCCATCGGCCACTACGGCCAGGGCGGCGATGACCCGATGCTCACCTTCCTGCACCAGCAGATGCTGATGAAGGACATTGCCATCGCCGGTGGATTCCTGGCGCTAGCCATGGCCGGCGCCGGGGCCTGGTCGATCGACGGGCGCCGCGCCGCGGTCTGATATCGTCAAATATCGTCCCGGTTGAACCATCGACGCCCGTGCCAGGTCGACCCCCACTCCGTCTCGGCTTCGTCGAGCCACCTCTCCCCCGATCGACGGGGTAGAGGAAGGGCGCGAGCCTATTGCCGCCAACCCTTTCCAACGAGGCTCCCTTCCCTTTCCCTCCGGAGGGGGAGGTGGCGCTGCGAAGCAGCGACGGATTGAGGAAGCCGGTGCTCGAACGCGAGGCCGACGACGACATGGTTTTGCTGTCAGGCCGCGCCTACTTCACCGACACGCTCTGCCCACCCTCGACCGCCAGCACCAGACGGCGGTTGGTGATCCGCGCCAGTTGCGCCAACCGTCCGGCCGGGCGTTCGCCGTAAAGATCGGAAAGTGAGGCCGGCAGCACCAGCGCCAACGTGCCATTGCCGCGGTTTTCCCATTTCAGCCGCGGCATGACGCCGGGCATAGCCGCAGTCAGCAGATAGACGACGCGCAGCACCGCCGCCAGAATGCGGGCGCGCTCGAGATAGCGCGGCGTCGCCAGGCCGCGGATTTCCGGCGCCGCATCGTTGAACACGCCTTCGTGGCGGAACAGGCCGACCAGCGCCAGGAAGGCACGGCCGGGGTGATCGACGCCGATGAAGGACGCGTGGGCAATGATGTTGAGCGACTGCTTGCCGCGATATTCCGGGTGTGCGCGCCAGCCTATATCGGCCAGCAGACAGGCAGCGTGGCGATAGCGCGCCTCATCCTCCGTCTCGTCGATGCCGAAGGCGGCAAAGGTCTTGTCCGTCCATTCGACAAGCTCATGCGCATGGGTGACCGAGCGCGACCGCAGCCGCGCCAGTTCCTCCGAAGCGGAGACCAGCGGATCGGCCTTCTGCTCGGCAGGGTCGAGCAGCGAATAGAGAAACCCTTCGCGCACGCCCAATGCCGAGACGATGATCTTCGACGGCTGCATCGCCGCCATGATCTCCTGCAGCACGACCGCGCCATAGGGCAGCAGCGAACGGCGGTTCTTCGACACACCTTCGATGCCCTTGACCTTCTCGATCTCGCCTTTCGCCACCTGCTTCAGGAAATTGGCGGCGCTTTCGACACCGATCTCATAGTGGTGCATGACGCCAAGCGGGTAGTTGGTCATTTCCATGTGCAGCCGGGCAAGGTTTCGCCAGGTGCCGCCAACGGCGTAGAAGGGCCGTCCCAGCCCGCCCTTCAACAATTTGGCGCGCGCCAGTTCGTCGCGGGTGATCTTTGCCGCCTGGGCGAGCGAATTCCTGGCCATGTCCTGCAGCCGCAGGCCACCCAGCGGCAGTGTGATGCCGTCGCCGATCGCCTCGCCATTGATGTCGATAAGCTCCAGGCTGCCGCCGCCAAGATCGCCGGCAATGCCATTGGCGGGGTGGAAGCCCGAAATGACGCCAAGCGCCGAATAATGCGCCTCCTGCCGGCCAGTGAGCACGCGGATCTCGGTCTTGAGCACATCTTGCGCGCGGTGGATGAAATCGGGGCCGTTGATCGCTTCGCGGGCCGCGGCCGTTGCCAGCACAAACATGTGCTCCGCACCCGCCTGATCGGAGAGCGCGCGGAAACGGCGAAACTCCTCCATCGAGCGCGTCACCGCCTCGGGATCGAGCTTGCCGGTCGAAACGATGCCGCGGCCGAGGCCGGCCAGCATCTTTTCGTTGAACAGCAAGGTCGGCGAGCGCGCCAACCCTTCATAGACGACAAGGCGGATCGAGTTCGAGCCGATGTCGATGATGGACAGCGGCCGGCGATCCTGCAGCCGGCCTTGGGACGTTGAAATCATCAGCCGGTGTTCTTCTTGCGACGCTTGAACTGCGCGATGCGCTTGGGCGCATGCGACTTCAGCGCGTCACCCCGTCCCGACAGGCTCGGATTGGTCATGAAATATTCCTGCGCGTTGAACGGTTCCTCACCCTCCTCCAGCACGACGCGCCGGGAGGTTCCGTCAGCCAATACGTCGAAACTTTGCTGGTTGTCCATGATGTTGCCCAGCATGATCTGGCCAAGGATCTGTTCATGCACCGTTGGATTGGTGATCGGCACCATGGTCTCGACGCGGCGGTCGAGATTACGTGGCATCAAGTCGGCCGAGGCGATGTAGACGATCGCCTCGTCCGACGGCAGGCCATGGCCGTTGCCGAAGCAGTAGATGCGGCTGTGTTCGAGGAAGCGGCCGACGATCGACTTGACCCTGATGTTTTCCGACAGGCCGGGCACCTGCGGCCGCAGGCAGCAGATGCCGCGCACGACGAGATCGATCTCGACGCCGGCACGGCTGGCGTCATAGAGCGCGTCGATGATGTTGGGATCGACGAGCGCGTTCATCTTCATCCAGATGCGCGCCGGACGGCCAGCCAGCGCGTAGGCGACCTCGTCGGCAATGTGCTTGAGGATACGGCTGCGCAGCGTAAACGGCGAGATGGCGATCCGCATCTCATCGGTCGGCTCGGCATAGCCGGTGATGAAGTTGAACAGCTGGGCGACATCGCGCGCGATCGTCGGATCGGTGGTGAAGAAGGACAGGTCGGTGTAGATGCGCGCGGTCACCGGATGGTAGTTGCCGGTGCCGAGATGCACATAGTTGCGCAGCTTGCCGTCCTCACGCCGCACTACTAGCGACATTTTCGCATGGGTTTTGAGTTCGAGGAAGCCGAACACGACCTGGACGCCGGCGCGTTCGAGGTCGCGCGCCCAGCGAATGTTGGCTTCCTCGTCGAAGCGCGCCTTGAGCTCGACCAGGGCGGTTACCGACTTGCCGGCCTCGGCCGCGTCGACCAAGGCGCGCACGATCGGGCTGTCGTTGGAGGTGCGGTAGAGCGTCTGCTTGATCGCCACCACCTCGGGGTCGGCCATCGCCTGGCGCAGGAATTGGACCACCACGTCGAAGGATTCATAGGGGTGGTGGACGACGATGTCCTTCTCGCGGATGGCCGCGAAACAGTCGCCGCCATGCTCGCGGATGCGCTCGGGAAAGCGTGGATTGTAGGGGGTGAACTTCAGGTCGTCGCGTGGCACGGCGACGATCTCGGAAATCTGGCTGAGCGCCAGCGGGCCGGTCAGAACGCTGATGCGGCTCGAAGAGACGCCAAGCTCGCCGGCGACGAACTCGCGCAATTCGCCGGGCATCGACTTGTCGAATTCGATGCGGATGACCGAACCGCGGCGGCGCCGCTTCAGCGCCGTCTCGAACAGGCGCACGAGATCTTCCGACTCTTCCTCGACCTCGATATCGCTGTCCCGGATGATGCGGAAGGTGCCGGAACCCTTGACCTCATAGCCGGGGAACAGCTTGCCGATATAGAGGCCGACAGCCTCCTCCAACGGAATGAAGCGAACGTGCTGCTTGCGGTCGGGCAGACGGATGAAGCGCTTCAGCGCCACCGGCAGGCGCAGAAGAGCGCTCATCTCCTCGCCATTCTTGCGATGGCGCAATTGCAGCGCCATCGAGAAGCCGAGATTGGGAATGAACGGAAACGGATGCGCCGGGTCGATCGACAGTGGAGTCAGCACCGGGAAAACCTGGTCCTGGAAATGGTCTTCCAGCCAGACTTTTTCATCCTTGGTCAGTGCATCGCGGGTGATGCTCTCAATGCCTTCCTTGTTGAGCAGCAACATTAGCGCCGAAAGGCTGTTCTGCTGGTCCTCCTGCAGCCGCTCGACCTCGCGCAGCAATTGTTCCAGCTGCTGCTCCGGCGTGCGGCCGTCGGGGCTCTTGAGCGCAATGCCTTCGCGCACCTGGCCCGCAAGGCCGGCGACGCGGACCATGAAGAATTCATCGAGATTGGCGGCCGAAATCGACAGGAAACGGACGCGTTCGAGCAGCGGATGGTGCTCGTTCTGTGATTCCTCGAGCACACGCCGGTTGAACTGCAGCCAGGAGAACTCACGGTTGACGAACCGATCGGGGTTGCCGCCCTCGGGGCTCGCCACCTCGACATTGATGAATTCGCTCTGCACCGGCTTCAGTTCGTTCATGGTTCCTGCTCTTCCCCGCCAACCGTCCTTGGAGCGCCGCTGGACGTGCCATGCCTCTAACACGCTTTTGTGGCGCATGACCCTTCGGCGAAAACCGTTCCGATTTCAGGGACATGCACTTAACCGGCTCAACGTATCCTCTGACAGGCTTTTGCGACAGTTTCATTTCAACGATCTTGCAAACAGGCCTGTTATGTTCCAGATGCTTTTCGACGAGATCAAGGAGACGATGATGGCAGGCGGTTCCATTCCCCATTTCCAGAACGATGCGGGCCATCCGGCAATCGACATCGGCGTCAAGGAATTCATGTGCACCGGCGCCAACCCGCCCTTCGACCACCCGCATGTGTTCCTCGACATGGGCGACGACGATGAAAAGGTCTGCCCCTATTGCTCGACGCTCTACCGCTATTCGGCGAAGCTGAGGGCGACTGAAACGCTGCCGGCTGGTTGCCTTTATATCGACCAGGCCGCCTGATCCTTCCGCGACAAGCCCGATGGAAGACATCAGGTCCCGGCAGGTCATAATCGCCGGGGCCGGCATCGCCGGGCTGACCGCCGCCCTTGCCTTCGCCGGACGAGGTTATTCCGTAAAGCTGATCGAACAGGCACAGCACCTCGAAGCGGCCGGCGCGGGCATCCAGCTTTCGCCCAATGCGACGTGCATCCTTGGAAAGCTCGGCGTTCTCGACCGGCTGCTGCCGGCAGCCTCGCGGCCCGAAGCGGTGGTGCTGAAGGATGCAGCGACGCTGCGTGAACTGGCGCGGGTGCCGCTTGGGCAAGCCGCCGAAGCGCGCTGGCAGGCGCCTTATCTCGTCGCCCACCGCGCCGATCTGCAGGCAGCGCTGTTGGCGCAAATGGCTGAACGGCCGCAGATTGAGCTCGTCACCGGCGCCCGCGCGACCGGCATCGTCAAAGACGCGCAATATGTCGCCGTGACCGCCGAAGTGGACGGCCGCGAGATCGAGGCACGCGGCAAACTGCTGATCGGCGCCGATGGCGTCTGGTCGGCGGTCCGGGCGCAACTCGCAGGCGAGGACTTCGTCAAAAGCCGTTTTTCGGGCGAACTCGCCTGGCGGGCTACAATCGCAGCCGACGGTGCGGCCGGAGAAGCCTTTGCCGCGATCGGCGCCGCCGACTGCGTCACCACGTTCCTGCATCCAGGCTTCCACATGGTCGCCTATCCCGTCAGCAAAGGCCGGGCCTTCAATCTCGCGGCCTTCACCAAGGGTGAGCGCATGGCCGAAGGTTGGTCGGGCCATGCCGATCCCGCGATCCTCACGGCTGCCCTGCGCGGCACCGCGCCGGGCCTGACGAAGCTTGTGGCACTGGCCGGCCCATGGACGGCCTTTCCGATCCACACCGTCGAACAACAGCGGTGGACAAGCCCGCAGGGCATCGCGCTGATCGGCGACGCCGCGCACGCGATGACGCCGTTTGCGGCGCAAGGTGCCGCGATGGCGATCGAAGATGCCATCACGCTTGCCGACGCTATCGCCGATTTCCCTGGCGATCTGCCCAGAAGTTTTCAAATCTGGGAAAATCTTCGGCGGCCGCGTGTCGCCAAGGCCGCGCGTCGTGGGGCCGTAAACCGCCTCGCCTGGCATGCTGCCGGCCCGGTGGCGATCGCCCGCAATCTGTTCCTGGCCATGCGCTCGCCCGACAAGCTCGCCGCCGACCTCGACTGGCTCTATGGATGGCGAGCGGACACTCGGCAGTCTAGATCGTCGACGTAGCGATCCTTCCCACCCCCTCTGTCCTGCCGGACATCTCCCCCGCAAGGGGGGAGATTGGATGTCGCCGGCGCCTTCGCCAAAATCGCCGGCGTTGCAGCAGGAGCGCCGCGGGCAAAACGGCTGATCTCCCCCCTTGCGGGGGAGATGGCCGGCAGGCCAGAGGGGGGTGCTGTCCCGCTGACTTCAAAAGATCCAACACTGTCGCGATGCGATGAAGGACTGCTAGTTATAAAACCGCATCGACAAGCCCAGCGAGGCCGGCAGCGGGTTCCACCAGCCGGTGCGCAGGCCGGCGGTGCGCAGGCCGGCGGCTGTCCAGGTGTTGCAGCCGACAAGCGCGTTGAAATGGCCGTTCGCCTCGAAGAAGCGGTCGAAGCTGGAATAGGCGGCGTTCTCGATGACGACCGGACCATGCGGCCTTTGCTGGAAACTCGCGTCGATATAGTCGAGCAGCGCTGCAAAATGCTCCTCATCGATGTCGAAACCGGTGACAGCACGGTGCGGCTCGGCGATGGTCCCGGCGATATCGACATGCATGACCGAGGCGTCCAGTGTCAGCGCCTTGAGGACGGGCACTGCCTTCAGCTGCGACCAGCTCGGCGTCTCCAGATAGAAGGCCCGGCCGCCCCAGCCAAAGACGATGTAGCGCACTTCTGGGGCGTCGACGGGGATGCCGGCAGCGACCAGGAAATGGAAGCGCCGGCGCACCTCGTCATCGACGGGAATGGCGATGTCGGTGTGGATCGGATTCTCCAGCACCAGAATATGGCGCGTGCCCTCACCCGCCGCTGACGCCGGCCACAGCGGACGCGGCACCAGCGTGCCGAGCGTGGCAGCGAGCGCGACCACGATAATCAGCATGGCCAGGAAACGCAGGGCTTTTCTCATGCGGCGGCGGCTTTGCGTTTCAATGGAGAAGATCGACCCCAGATAGCAAAAGAGCCCGGCCGCATTGCAGCCGGGCTCTTTTGCTTCGCATGAAAATGCTCAGTGCAGGATCTGCGACAGAAACAGCTTGGTGCGCTCGTGGCGCGGATGGTCGAAGAACTCGGCCGGCGTGTTCTGTTCGACGATCTGGCCCTGATCCATGAAGATCACCCGGTTGGCGACTTTGCGGGCAAAGCCCATTTCGTGGGTGACGCACAGCATGGTCATGCCTTCCTCGGCCAGGCCCACCATCGTCTCCAGCACTTCCTTGATCATTTCTGGATCGAGCGCCGAGGTCGGCTCATCGAACAGCATAATGCGCGGGTTCATGCACAGCGAACGCGCGATCGCCACGCGCTGCTGCTGGCCGCCCGACAGCTGGCCCGGATATTTGTTGGCCTGTTCGGGGATCTTGACGCGCTTGAGGAAGTGCATCGCGATTTCCTCGGCCTGCTTCTTCGGCGTCTTGCGCACCCAGATCGGTGCCAATGTGCAGTTCTCCAGGATGGTCAGATGCGGGAACAGGTTGAAGTGCTGGAACACCATGCCGACCTCGCGGCGCACCTCGTCGATCTTCTTGAGATCGTTGGTGAGTTCCTTGCCGTCGACGATGATCTTGCCCTTCTGGTGCTCTTCCAGCCGGTTGATGCAGCGGATCATGGTCGATTTGCCCGAGCCCGAAGGACCGCAGATGACAATGCGCTCGCCGCGCATCACCTTGAGGTTGATGTCCTTCAGCACATGGAACTCGCCATACCATTTGTGCATGCCGATGATGTCGATTGCGACATCGGTGGTCGAGATGTGCATCTTCTTGGCATCGACCTTGATCTCTTCGGCGCTGACGGCGTTTTCTATGACCATGGCAGGTTCCCCTTTTTGTTCTGTCTTTTAGCTATGATGCATGTCGTTGTCCCAAAACCGCTAAACACTTTTGGGCGACATGCATCAACGTTTGTGGCCGGTGTCGAGCCGGCGTTCCGTGTACATCGAATAGCGCGACATGCCGAAGCAGAACAGCCAGAAGACGAAGGCTGCAAAGATGAGACCGGATCTCGCGGTCTGTGGCGTCGCCCAATTGGCGTCCGAGAAGTTCTGCTTGACGACGCCAAGCAGGTCAAACATCGAGATGATGATGACGAGGCTTGTGTCCTTGAACATACCGATGAAGGTATTGACGATGCCGGGGATGACCAGCTTCAGTGCCTGCGGCAGCACGATCAGCACCATCTTCTGCCAGTAGCCCAGGCCAAGCGAATCCGCCCCCTCATACTGGCCCTTGGGGATCGCCTGCAGGCCGCCGCGCACCACTTCGGCCATGTAGGCGGCGGCAAACAGCGAGACGCCGATCAGCGCCCTGAGATATTTGTCGAACGAAACACCAGCGGGCAGAAACAGCGGCAGCATGACGCTGGCAAAGAACAGAACGGTGATCAGCGGGATGCCGCGAACGAACTCGATGAAGACCACGCACAGTGTCTTGACGATCGGCATCTTGGAGCGCCGGCCGAGCGCCAGCACGATGCCCATCGGCAGCGACACGGCAATGCCGACAAAGGACAGGCTCAGTGTCACCAGCAGCCCGCCCCATAGCTGGGTCTCCACATGCGGCAGGCCGAAGATGCCGCCGACCAGGAGCACGAACGCGATGATCGGCAGTGCCAGGAATAGAAGAATGGCGTTCAACCCCTTGCGCGGCACGCGTGGCATCAGCAACGGCACCAGCAGCGCCACGAACAGGACGGCGACCAGGATCGGCCGCCAGCGCTCTTCCAGGGGATAGCGGCCAAGCATCAGCTGGCCGAACTTCGCGTTGACGAAGGCCCAGCAGGCGCCTGACCAGCCGTCCGGCTGGATGCCGCCTTGCGCCACCGTGGCGCATACAGTCCGGTCCGGCCCCGTCCACTGGGCGTTGATGAAGGCCCAGTTGACGATGGGCGGCACGATCATCATCACCAGCGCAATAGCCACTACAGTCAGGATGACGTCGCCCACCGAACCGATCAGGTTCTTGCGAACCCAGGCCAAAGGCCCCCGCACGCCGGCCGGGGCTTGTTGAGCGAGTGCCATTTCGGTCCGCACCCAGGAGGTATCATGTTCCTGCATGGTCTTACCTCTCCACCAGCGCCATCCTGGCGTTGACCACATTCATCACCGCCGACGTCACCAGGCTGATGATGAGATAGACGACCATCATGATCAGCACGCCCTCGACCGCTTGACCGGTCTGGTTCAGCACTGTGCCGGCGATCGCCGTCAGGTCGGGGTAACCGATGGCAATGGCCAGCGACGAGTTCTTGGTCAGGTTGAGATACTGGCTGGTCAGCGGCGGGATGACGATCCGCATGGCTTGGGGAACGACGACAAGCCGCAGGATAGATCCCGGCCGTAGCCCCAAGGCGCCAGCCGCTTCGGTCTGACCCTTGCTGACGCCGAGAATGCCGGCGCGCACGATCTCGGCGATGAAGGAAGCCGTGTAACAGGACAGCGCCAAATAAAGAGACAGGAACTCCGGCCCGATCTGAAAGCCTCCGGTCAGGTTGAAGGTCGATTGTTTTGGAAAGTCGAAGCTCAAGGGAAAGCCGCTCAGCGCATAGGCCAGGAGCGGCAGGCCGACGATCAGCGCCGCCGAAGTCCAGAATACGGGAAACTGCTGGCCGGTTGCCATTTGCCGCTGGCGTGCCGTGCGCGCGACAAAAAACGCCATGGCGATGCCGACAAGCAAGGCGACAAACATCAGCCAGGAGCCGTCGCCCCAGATAGCGCGCGGAAAATAGAAACCGCGTTGGTTGAGGAAAGAGCCGAACGGCAAATTGAAACTGTCGCGAGGCGCCGGCAGTACCGCGAGCACGCCTGAATACCAGAAGAAGATCACCAGCAGCGGCGGGATGTTGCGGAACACCTCGACATAGACCGTGCAAATCTTGCGAACCAGCCAGTTGCGCGATAACCGGCCGACGCCGACAATGAAGCCAATGATGGTCGCGGTGATAATGCCGGCAACGGCGACTATAATGGTGTTGATAAGCCCGACGACAATGGCCTGGCCATAGGTCGAATCAGAATCATAAGCGATGGGCCTGACTGGAATGTCAAAGCCTGCTCGGTTGTTCAGGAAGCCAAAACCGGAAGTAATATGCAGGCGCTGCAGGTTGACGATGACGTTGTGGACGATCCACCAGACGCCCGCCACCAGCAAGATGACAACCACCGCCTGGAAGAAAAACCCGCGGACTTTCGGATCGTTGATGAAGGAACCGCGGCTCGGCTCCTCGCGAAGAACTTCCTGCGATGCCATTGCTCATCCCCTGGAAAGAGAAACCGGAAGGCAGATGATCTGCCTTCCGGATCACATTTCGATCAGCGGATCGGCGGTGCGTATTGCAGGCCGCCCTTGGTCCACAGCGCATTGATGCCGCGCGCGATCTTCAGCGGGCTGCCGGTGCCGACATTGCGCTCGAACATCTCACCGTAATTCCCGACTGCCTTGACGATGTTGACGACCCAGTCATTGCTCACGCCAAGGTCGGTTCCGATCTTGGTTTCGGCTTCCTGACCGAGCACGCGCTTGATCTCCGGATTATCCGAGGTCTTCATCTCTTCGACATTGGCCTGGGTGATGCCCAGTTCCTCTGCCTGCAACAGGGCGAAGTAGGTCCACTTGACGATATGGTACCACTGGTCGTCCCCCTGGCGTACGGCGGGGCCGAGCGGCTCTTTGGAGATGATCTCGGGCAGCACGACATGGTCGGCCGGCGCACTCAGCGTCAGGCGGATGCCATAGAGGCCGGATTGGTCGGTGGTGTAGACGTCGCAGCGGCCGGCGTCATAGGCAGCGTTGACCTCTTCCAGCTTTTCGAAGACGACCGGGTTGTACTCCATCTTGTTCGCCTTGAAGTAATCGGCGAGGTTGAGCTCGGTGGTGGTGCCGCTCTGCACGCAGACTGCCGCACCTGAAAGCTGCAGCGCCGAATTGACGCCAGGCAGTTTCTTGGCGTTGATCATGAAACCCTGGCCGTCATAATAGGTGACGCCGATGAAGTTCAGGCCAAGCGCGGTATCGCGATTGATGGTCCATGTGGTGTTGCGCGACAGGAGATCGATCTCGCCCGACTGCAACGCGGTGAAGCGCTCCTTGGCGCTGAGCGGCGTGAACTTGACCTTGGAGGCATCGCCGAAGACTGCACCAGCGACAGCGCGGCAGAAATCCGCGTCGATGCCTTTCCAATCGCCTTTGTCGTCAGGCGCCGAGAAGCCGGCCAGGCCCGTCGAGACACCGCACTGGATGAAGCCCTTCGCCTTGACGGTATCGAGCGTTGTCGCCGACGCGGCCGAAGCCATCCATCCAAGCGCAGCGGCACCGAGAATGCCAATTGCAATATGTTTCATAACCCACAGACCCTTTTCTGTTTTCAGGTAAACCCTGATCCTCAGGCAAATCCTGATCTTTTCCCGCGTGAACCCGGCTCCCATCCGGCTCATTCCGGAACCTCGCGTCGTAACCGACGCCCGGCCCCTCCCATTCACGAACTGCATCGAAGGCGATTATCTCTGTGGGGTCAAGGGAAATGACCGTTTCACGACAGCTTTGAAAACCAATTGCCGCAAATGCCTGAATTGCGGACAACACCCTCAGGAAAGCAGCAAGCCCCGCAAACAAAAACGGCAAAGTCCGTCGACGCTAATCCACATCCACTCATGAAATCCGCGGCTCTGGATTGCCACGCGTTCCAGACTATTCATAGGGGAATTGGCCTATGCAAAGGGCACCGCGTGGCGGGCGCCCGCTGTTGCACGGCCAATGCCGCCGCTCTATGGCTAGCGCTTTCACCACAAGGCGAAGAGCAATGGCGACTGACGGCAACGAAATGGGTATCAACACGCGGCTTGCCCATTCGGGCAACAATCCGCACGACTATTTCGGCTTCGTCAATCCGCCGATCGTGCATGCCTCGACCGTGCTCTATCCCAATGCGTCGGTGATGGCGGCGCGCAGCCAGAAATACACCTATGGCACACGCGGCACGCCGACCACCGATGCGTTGGCGCATGCGATCGACGCGCTGGAAGGCTCCGCCGGCACAATAATCGTGCCGTCGGGCCTGGCGGCGGTGACCGTCCCGTTGCTGGCGTTTCTCTCGGCAGGCGATCACATCCTGATTGTCGATTCCGTCTACCATCCGACCCGCAATTTCGCCGACACGATGCTGAAGCGGCTGGGTGTCGAGGTCGAGTATTACGATCCGCATGCCGGCGCCGGCATCGCCAGCTTGATCAAGCCGAACACCAAAGTCGTGTTTACGGAATCACCGGCCTCCAACACCTTCGAGGTGCAGGACGTTCCGGCGATCGCCAAGGCGGCGCATGAAACGGGCGCCATCGTCATGATGGACAACACCTGGGCAACGCCGCTCTATTTCCGTCCGCTCGACCACGGCGTCGATATCTCGATCCATGCGGCGACGAAATATCCGGCCGGGCATTCGGACGTGCTGCTGGGCACAGTGTCTGCCAATGCCAACTGCTGGAAGCAGCTTTGCGAGACGTTCTACACGATGGGCTGCTGCGCCGGCCCCGACGACGTCTACCAAGTCCTGCGCGGCCTGCGCACGATGGGCGTTCGGCTGGATCACCATCAAAAGAGCGCGCTTTCGATTGCCACCTGGCTTGAAGGCCAGCCCGGCGTGGCCCGCGTGCTGCACCCGGCGCTTCCCAGCCACCCCGACCACGCGGTGTGGAAGCGTGATTTTTCCGGCTCGAGCGGCATCTTTTCCATCGTGCTCAAAGGCGGCGGCCAGAGACAGCAGCATGCCTTCCTCGATGCGTTGAAAATCTTCGGTCTCGGCTATTCCTGGGGCGGCTATGAGAGCCTTGCCGTGCCGGTCTTCCTCGGCGACCGTACCGTCGCCAAGGGCCCCTATGACGGCCCGCTGATCCGGCTGCAGATCGGGCTTGAGGATGTCGAGGACCTCGAGGCCGATATCCTGCGCGGGCTGGAAGCGGCCGCTGCGGCATGACACCAGCAAACTTGCCAAGCTGATTCCGCTAGCCGGCTTAACCCGTTGAAAGGATTGGCGAGCGACTTTCGTAGGACGATCGACCTCGCAACCCGCTCATGGGTCGACCAAGCGCAATGTTATTTCCCCAACGTGCGCTTTTTCGGATCGGTTTGACTTTCAAAATCGTCGGGCCAACGCCATTGCAGGCGCTGCGCGCACAATTCCAGCCGGACTGAGCTTGCCATGGCCTTTCGTCTCTTTGTCCCCATTCTCGCCGGCGCGACGCTGCGCGAGCGCCTCATCGCCTGCATCGGGGCGATGATCGGCATTGCGCTGACCGGCGCGATCGGCGCGCTGGTGCTTGGCAATGGCCCGCATGTGCCGCTGCTGGTGGCGCCGATGGGGGCGTCGGCGGTGCTGCTGTTCGCGGTGCCTGCAAGCCCGCTGGCTCAGCCATGGTCGATCATCGGCGGCAATACAATATCGGCGCTGGTCGGCGTGATCGTGGCCCATTTCGTCCATCAGCCCGTTCTCGCCACGGGCATTGCCGTGGCGATGGCGATCGCCGCCATGTCGTTCTCGCGCTGCCTGCATCCGCCGGGCGGAGCCGCCGCACTGACCGCCGTGCTCGGCGGGCCGGCCGTGATCGGTGCCGGCTTCCTGTTTCCGTTCGTGCCGGTGGCGCTGAACTCCATGATGCTGGTCGCGCTCGGCTATGCTTTCCACAGGCTGTCGCGACGCAGCTACCCGCATGTGCCGGCCCCTGCCCCGAAAAGCACGCACGGAACCAGCGATCCGCCGGCTCAGGAGCGCATCGGCTTCCGGGCCGAGGACATCGATGCCGCGCTGGCTGCGCTCGACGAGACCTTCGACATCGACCGCAACGATCTCGAACAACTGCTGCGACAGGTCGAACTGCAAGCGACGATGCGCGCACACCGAACCATGTTGTGCGAGGACATCATGTCGTGCGACGTGATTTCGGTCGATGAACACGCGTCCGCCGATCGGGCGCGTCATCTGCTGCTCGACCACAATATCCGCACGCTGCCGGTTGTAGACAAGGACGCCAGGCTGGTCGGCACCGTTGGATTAAGGGAATTGGCGCGAGCCGACGAAGCCGTCGGAAGCGTTACCTCGACAGCGTCGACCGCCGCCGCCGGTACGCCCGCCATGGCCCTGCTACCGGTGCTCACCGACGGCCGCACCCATGCAGTCATCATCTTGGACGGGGACAGCCGCATCCTTGGCCTGATCACGCAGACCGACCTGCTTGCGGCCACGGCGCGAGTGCAGGCTGCTGACAAGCCGCTGGCGGAAGCAGTATTTCTAGGCGCCGTCGGAGCCGGGCGAAAATGGCCGGGAACCTTTTGCCGGCGATGTCATCCAATGTCTTGATCGAGGTTTCGGACGGGGATTGGATCGAGGAACTGGCCATGCCTGCTATGTCTTTACCAATGCCCACGGCTGCTTCAAGCGAGATGCTTCTCGTGCGCCGCGCGCTGGCACGCGAAGGCAACGCCTTCTGCATCATCATGAAGACCCATAATCAGCGGCTCTATCGCATCGCTCGCGGGGTGGTGCGCAACGATGCCGAAGCCGAGGACATCGTCCAGGAGGCCTATGTCAGAGCCTTTGCCCATCTCGATGCCTTTCGCGGGGAGTCCTCATTGGCCACCTGGCTGTCGCGCATCGTCATCAACGAGGCGCTCGGTCGTCTGCGCAAAAGGCGGCGGACGGTGGCGAAAAACCCGCAAGCCGAAATCATCCAGTTCCCCCTCAATCCCAGCGACGATCCGGAGCGGACGATGGCGCAGCGGCAGATCCTCGAGTTGGTGGAACGGGCGACCGACAGCCTACCCGATGTTTATCGGACGGTGTTCGTGGCGCGGGTTATCGAGGGGCTCAGTATCGAGGAGACCGCCGAGCTGCTTGGCGTGCGGCCGGAAACCGTCAAGACAAGGCTACACCGCGCCCGCGCCCTGGTACGCAAGGCACTCGACGACCAGATCGGGCCGGTGCTGCTCGACGCCTTCCCGTTTGCCGGCCGGCGCTGCGACAGGCTGACCAGCGCCGTCATGCAGCGGCTCGGCCTGGAGAGCTGATCATCGGCTGATTTGGCCGATTTCCCCGGGAACGTTTGCCGCCGCTGCGCATCCAATGACCGTCAACTGAAAAACACGGCCCGGCGCGATCCCGCGTCCGGGCGAAGGAGATGCCATGGTTACCCGACACACCGCCGCCCTCGCTGCCTTGCTGCTGCTTGGCGCTGCCCCGCTCGCACAAGCCGCCGACAAGCCGACGAACCCGCAGATCGCCCACATCGCCTACACGGCAGGCGTCATCGATGTGGAAGCCGCCAAGCAGGCGATCAAGAAATCGAAGACCAAGGAGGTCGTGGATTTCGCCAACGACATGGTGCGCGATCACGAAGCGGTCAACGCGCAGGCACTGGAACTGGTAAAGAAGCTGAAGGTGACGCCGGAAGACAACGCAACCAGCCAGGCGCTGACCAAGGCTGCGGCCGAGGAGCGGGCGAAGCTCGCCAAACTCGACGGCGCAGCCTTTGACAAAGCCTATGTCGACAACGAGATCGCCTACCACAAACAGGTCGACGGCGCGCTTGAAACCCTTTTGATCCCATCGGCCAGTAATACCGAGTTGAAGAGCCTGCTGGAGACCGGCCTGAAGATTTTCCAGGGCCATGAACAGCACGCCGAGCATGTTGCAGGTATGCTGAAGTAAGGACCAGGCTATGTCGAAACGGCAGCTGTGGATTGCACTGGCGCTGGTCTTCGGGACCTCACCCGTGCAGGCCGAAACCATCCAGGTCACCATCAACAAACTTGTCTTTTCGCCGGCCACCGTCGACGCGAAGGTCGGCGACACGATCAAGTGGGTGAACAAGGACGTGTTCGCACATACGGCTACCGTCAAGGGTGGCTGGGAAGTGATGATCCCGCCGAAGACAACAGCGAGCCTGACCCTGCGGAAGGCGGAAGCGGTCGAATATTTCTGCCGCTTCCACCCCAACATGAAAGGTCATGTGGCCGTGACGGCGCCTTGATCCCGGTCCGCAAGCCCGTCCTGCTGCGTTGAGGCTCGCCTGGCTTCATCCGGACGGGTGATGTGTGTCCACGAGCCGTCACAGCCCGGCTGGCGCCGTGCGATCCAGGCATCCAGCCCTTCGCGCAGATCAGCGGTCGGAGCCATGCGGGCGAACTGCTCGGCCTCGACAGCCAAGCCTTCCGCGATGCTCTGGTTCAGGCCCCTCGCCACTGCTGTGAGGATCGAGGCAATTGCTGCAGGAGAATGTCTGGTCATGCGCCGGGCAAGATCAATTGCGGCGGGCATCAGCTCCTCATGCGGCACCACCTGGTTGACGAGGCCGAGTTCGACGGCGCGGGGCGGCGGGAACCAATCGCCGGTCAACAGCAGCTCGAGCGCCCTCTTGCGCCCTGCCAGTCTCGGAAGCCGCTGCGTGCCGCCGAAAGTAGGCGGCATTGCAAGGTTGATCTCAGGCTTGGCGAACAAGGCGCGGTCGCTGGCGATAGCGAGCGGCACGGCTTCGGTGATCTCGCAGCCGCCGCCGAAGGCGATGCCGTTGACGGCGGCGATGACGGGCTTGCGGAATGCCTCCAGCCTTGCCGTCAGCCGCTGTCCGCGCATGACGAAGTCGCGCAGGGCAACGTCGACGCCGATGGCCACGCTGCCTGAGAATTCATGGATGTCGCCGCCGGCGGAGAAGGCGCGCTCTCCTGCTCCAGTGAGGATGACGGCGCGGATGGCGTCGTCGGTCTCGGCGGCATCGAGGAGCGCAAGCAGGCGATCAATCAGCGCATAGTTCAAGGCATTGAGCTTTTCCGGCCGATTAAGTGTGAGGATGGCGATCCCGTTGCGGGCCTCGGTGAGCACAAGCTCGGTCATGTCTTTTCCTTCCCTGTGTTTGTCGACGGAGAGGATCAGGCTTTCGGTTGTATGTATATTCACTAGTCGGTATACTTGCGTATGAGCGAAGCACTAAGCGCTACCCGCAAACGCATTGTCGATGCCGCAACGAAGCTGTTCTATGCCGAGGGGATCGGCCGCGTCAGCGTCGATGCAGTGGCGGAAAAAGCCGGGCTGACCAAGCGCACGCTCTACTATCATTTCAAGAGCAAGGACGATTTGATCGCGGCCTATCTCGACGGTCGCGACCAGCCGAACCTCAAGCAGATGGCCGGCTGGTTCGAGACGGCCGAAGGCGATGTCGAGCGCAAGGTCGAGGCGATTTTCACCAATCTGGCGCGCGTGGCGAAGCACCCGAAATGGAGAGGCTGCGGCTTTCTGCGCACGGCAGCCGAACTCGCTTCCATGCCCGGACACCCGGCCGTTAAAGCGGGGGCGCGGCATAAGCAGAATTTCGAGACCTGGCTGGCCGGCGAACTCACAGGCCACGGCGTCGACGAGCCGCGGACCCTGGCGCGCGAAATCGTGCTTTTGATGGACGGCGCGTTCTCGATCATGCTGATCCACCGCAACCCCGACTATGTCGAGGCCGCCGGACATGCAGCTGCAACGCTGGTTCGGGCAAGGTCAGGGTCGGCGACTATCCGCTAGAGCGTTCACCGTTTAATGGAGACGGCGAAACACGCTATCTCTTTGTTTTGACGCAATTCCGGACCGAAAAACCGCTTCACACTTTTTCCTGGAATTGCTCTAGAATCCAGCCGCCAGCCATGCCGTGCCGACGGCAAGGGTCAGCAGCGTCAGCGGCAGGCCGACCTTGAAGAAGGCTGAGAAGGACAGCTGCGTGCCGGCCGCCCGCGCCTGTTCGGCGATGATCAGGTTGGCGACCGAGCCAAGCAAGGTGAAGTTGCCGGCCAGCGTCGAACTCATCGCCACCACCAGCCAGGCACGCCCGGGGTTTTCAAGGCCGGGTATGAATGGCCGCAGCGCCAGCACGGCCGGAACATTGCTCATGAAGTTGGAGAGCACCGCGGTGAAGCCCGATAGACGCCAGACGTCGTCCAGCCCGAGGTTCTTGGCCGAGGCGATGATGTCGGGCGTCAGCAGCGTCTTTTCGGCGCCGGCGACAACGATGAACAGGCCGGCGAACATGAACAGCAGCGGGCCGTCGATCTCGCGGTAAATGCGTGCCGGCTTGATGGCGCGGGTGAGCAGCAGGATGGCGCCGCCGATGAGCGCTGCCTTGGCAACCGGAACGCCGGCGAAGAAGGCGATGGCCAGGCCAATGCAGACAACCACCGCCTTCAGCACCTGTCCCGGCAGCATGCGGCCGCGATAGACTTCCGGGTTGAGATCGGCGGTGCGGGCGAATTCGGCGCGGTAGACGATGCGCACGATGACGATGACCGCGACGAGGCCGAAGAGGGCAACCGGCGCCAGGGCGGCCGAAAAGGCTGGGTAGGGAATTCCCGACAGCGCGCCGATGACCATGTTCTGCGGGTTGCCGGTGATGGTAGCGACGCTGCCGCAGTTGGACGCGGTGGCGGTGGCGATCAGATAGGGAATGGGATTGCGATTGATAACACGGGTGACGTGGACGACGATCGGCGCCATGACCAGGCAGATGGCGTCGTTGACCAGGAACGCCGACAACACGCCGGTCAACAGCGTCACCATCACCAGCAGCACGAAAGGCGCGTGCGCATGCTCGATAGCGTAGGCGCCAAGCGCCCGGAAGGCGCCGGACACCTTCAGATGCGCCACCACGATCATCATCCCGAGCAGCAGCGTAATGGTGTCGAAATTGATGGCGCGATAGGCATCTTCCATACTGAGTGCGCCGATGGCGATCATCGCCGCCCCCCCCAGCAAGGCGATCCCTGCCCGGTCGAGACGGAGGCCTGGAATACGCCCGACTGCGACGCCGGCATAAGTCAGGACAAGGATCAAAAGTGCCGCTGCGCCCATCAATGTCATTGGCAGACATCCTTGTCCAAACGAACCGACGCAGGAACGGACTGTTCCCGCTCAGGCATTTGCCGGGCAGCTTTAACGCCGCTCCAGCAAAGCGAAAGCCTATAACGATCCGAATGCGAAAATCGGTGGGCAAAATCGCGGGTCGACCGATGCCGGGAGCAACCGGAGCTTGATCTTGAGACGGCCGAAATTGGGAATGAGACACGCGCGGCGGACTGCGGCGGACTGAGATCGCCATCCGCGAAACTTCCCCCTCGGAAGGCTCGTGATCTATGTGATTAAATTCTAATTTAGGCTTTCCGGGTATGGATAGCTTAGCCGTATTTCGGCCTTGGGGTTTCAGATGGTCCAGGTTCTTGAGAGGGAATGCCGTGTCTCGGAAAACGAGGCTCTGCTGGCGCGTCCGATAGAATGTCCACAATGCCACGGAACCCGCAAGGTGTTTGTCTGTGCCCGGTGGGCGAGCTCGAACGGCCATTGCTGCCCTGGAGGAACACACCGGCTCAGGTGCCCCGGTCACAGCGTCACGTGCATGGAGTGCGAAGAGAACCTTGAGCGTATCTGAAAGCGATCGCGACCATTTCCTGTTCGGAAAACGCAAAAAGCCCGCTCCGGCGAACCGGAGCGGGCTTTGCAACCATACGCCAAGAGTACCCTGCTGAGACCAGTACCCTGCCGAGAGCCGACCCGCTTTGCGTTTCCGCCACTGCAATAAATTGGTAGCGGCACTTCCAGAAAAAGCGATTGTTGGCTAACCGCCGTCGGATTACTCGCCCGACTGGCCGTCGCCAGTCACACTGCTGCCCAGAATTCCAAAGTCCTGAGACTTAGTTCCTTGTCCCGCAGTCAGGAATCCATCCGCATCCAAGCCGCGCCGCAGCAGTTCCCGCACCGCCGCGGACCGGCTTGGCATGCGCTTTTCGAAGCGCCAGTTTTCCAAGGCAGCCAATTCCTCGGCTGTCAGCATGATCTGCAGTCGCTCGGGTCGTTCCAGCTCGGCCATTCGCGCCTCCAACCGTCAAGACCAAAAAATATGGTGAGTTAGTATGTGTCTCAATTGCAGTATAGCTAGGGGTCCCCGTGCAGCGCGTCAAGAGAGGCTGATGGGTGACTCACATAGAAGACCAACGATGAGGAAGACACGCCGATAGCACAACCCGCGCAGTCTGCTAACTACTTGATTACTCAAGAATATTTTATATTCTTCTTGCCATCTGAAGGTCGTTGGCGCATCTTGACCACGACGGGACAACCGGCTCCTGAAAGGAAGGTTTCCATGCGCTACGGATATTCGGCTCGGCTACGGGAGGATCTCAATTCACGGGTCCTGGGCGCGCTGCGCTCGCGCGGAATGGTCAATATTGCGGTGGTTGCCGAGGACATACGATTGCGTAACCTGGACGAGAACGTCGCCCTTGAAGATGTCGAGCGGCTTGTGATGCAGACGGCCCAACTCTACGGCGCGGTGATGGAGTTGGACGGACTGACCTCCGTCGAGGCGGGGAGATTGACTTCGGTTGCCGACGATAAGCACGAACTGCCTGGCATCGGCAATTCCGACACCACAGGCGGCCAAACCGCTCCCCTGCTGGGATTGTCCTAAGGCGCGACCCGCTCTTTCAATCGACAAAAATCCGCGAGAGAGATTTGGACCGAGCGCAGCGGCGCCTTGAGCGTCCAGACAACGCCTTGTTCCCCAAATTTTAGTTGTCCGGTGCCGCTAAGCGCTTGTGGTGCAACCCGCTTGAGCACGACGGAGCCAAAACCGCGGCGCGTCGTCCCACTCAGGTTCGGCCCACCCAATTCACGCCAGATCAAGCTAAAGGTATCGGTGCCGTCGGTTGCCGGCGCCGTATCCCATTCGATTTCGACTCGTCCGCCGTGACGTGACAGTGCTCTATGCGGAATTGGTGGCCAGTTCGTGGAAAGCGATGCCGAGATACTGCACGGCATTCGGGCGAAGTGTGATCACAGGCCCGGCCACCGACAAACGGTCCTGCGCCGCGAAAGCTTTGAGTTGCGCCTTGAGCAGGTCGCCGATGCTGGCGCCGCGCCATACGGCGTCGACCAGGAGATCGTGCGATTGCGAAAGCGCCGAGATGCGCTATCGCACCTGTTCGAGGAATGTCGCCGGACTGCCCGCCGATTTGCTCGTCTCACAGATCATCGAAATGATGACCGGATGCGGGCTTCGTCGGCTTGCGTTTGCGTGCGCAGATCAAGCAGCTGTTGATGGCGCCGACAATTTCGCCCGATACGTCGCGGAGCAGGCGTGGTTGGGCTCTAAACGGAATAAGTTCGCCGTCCGGCCGCTCTGCAATGGCCTGGTCCTACGGGATATCGCTTCCTTCAACCATGGAAACGGCCATCGGGCACTCAGCATGCGCCATCGGCCGACCATCGAGGTGACGGAGTTTTCACGAACCGCACCACAGGTCTCGGCCAATGACCGGACGATGCCCCAAACGTCGGCAGCGGCCTCGTTGTAGAACGTGATGCGGCCGTCTTTGTCGGAAGCTCGTCAACCCGAGGCGGTTCTCCCGTTAGCCCCGCCTGAGGCCAGCAACAAGTTGCCTGGAACTGTGTCGCCGACGCAATGGGCGATGATGACGGTCTTCATCGTCGCCCAGCCGGTCGCCGGCATGGTGCTGGCGAAAGGTTTTTACCGGCTGCTCGGCACGCTGGCCGGTGGACTTGCGGCGATCGGCATCACCTCGGTTTTCGGCACCAATCCCTGGCTGCTGGTCACGGCGCTGTCCGTCTGGATTGGGCTGTGCACGCTGGTTTCGTCGCTGCTGCGCAATCCGGAAGCCTATAGCGCCGCACTTGCCGGCTATACCGCGATGATCATTGGGCTGCCGGCTTTCGGCCAGCCGCATGTGATCGTCGATCTCGCTGTCGCGCGCTGCGCCGAGATCGTGCTCGGCATCGTCTGCGTGGCAAACGACAACCATTGCGGCAAACAGGCCCTGATCGGCGTTCAGCTTCAAAGGCCGCGGAACGCTGTTTCGCAGCCTTTACGTTCCCGATGGCTTCGCATCGACAGGAACCAATCAAGGGCCAGAGCGTTTGCCGCTGCGTACTCTTCTCAGACGTAGCCAGACGGAGTGAGGGACATGGCTTCATCGGTACTTATCGGCATTCTAATCACTTTCCTGGTGATCATCCTGGTGCTCTATCTCGTCCAGCGTCTGCCGCTCGATGGCCGCACGAGGCAGATCGCGCAGATCGTTGTCATCATTATCGGCATTATTTCGCTGTTGAAATAGCTGGCAGTATTTTAGGATATGGATCGCCATGACATCACAAGCAATCGCAGGGATCATCGGAACGGCGTTGTTTGTCGCGACAAGCACGGCCTACGCCCGACCCGACACGCGTTCGATGACCTGCGAGGAGACGCAGCGCCTGATCCAGAGCCATCACTCGGCGGTGTTGACGACCGGCCGGAATACTTACGATCGCTATGTCCGCCAATACGGCAACGAGTGCGACTGGCCGGAGGTGCCGGTCGCTGCCTCCGTTCCGACACGTGATGGCCAGTGCCGTGTCTATTGGTGCCGGGAACCGGTGTTCGATTTCCCGAACTGACATATCCAGCAGCCTTGCGGCGGTCGTTGCCATGGCGCTCCCGGGTTCAGACGATGCATTGCGCGAGGCGACATGGAACCCTTGCGCCGCGCGTGAATTGATTGTGCGCATGGCGCTGCAAGATGTAGCGGTGTGATGCCCAACCAGATGGAGGAGCGGTCATGCCCAATGATACAAGGCGGAGCGGCAGCTGCCTGTGCGGCGGCATCCAGTTTTCGGTGACGGGAGATCCCTTTCGGATTGGCCTTTGCCATTGCAAGGACTGCCGCAAGGCTAGCGGGTCGGCTTTTTCGACGTTTGGAGTGTGGCCGCTCGAGGCGTTCGAAACGACGGGTATCGTCAACAGCTACGGCGACAGAAGTTTTTGTCCCACCTGCGGCGGCCGGGTGCCTTTGGTTCGGGAGAATGAGGTGGAAGTGACAATTGGCAGCCTCGATGAGGTGCCCACCGAAGGGCTGGAGCCCAGCTATGAACTCTGGGTCAATCGCCGTGAGCACTGGTTGCAACCCTTGCCTGCTGCCCGGCAATTCGAGCACGACTGGGTCAATGACGAGCCGACAAACCGGACAGCCGAACCGATTTCTGACGGTGTCGAGACGCCGTCTAGCTTGCCGCAACGCAAGTCGGCCTAGCGCGAGCGGCGCAGACAGCCGGCAGGCAGGAAATCGTTCTCGAAACCGCCCGATGCCGACAGGACCGGGTCCGACAACATTTCACCCGGCAGAAGCCAAACGCAAAAAGCCCGCTTGGCGTCAATCCAAGGCGGGCGGTAGATCATCCGGCCTGCGCTGCCGTGGAACGATGGGTTGGCCAAAGCCCTGGGCTGAGACCCATGCCGTTTGTAACCGGCGATTGACTACGGAGCGGCCCCGGTCAGCTGGAATTCGTCTTGTGGTTGCAACGATGCGACGTTTTGTTTGGAAACGAGAGCTTAAGACCACGCAATATCGTTACGTCAACTATGCTGTCCAAGTATCTCGTGGTGTGAACTGAAGGAATCTTCCTGTCTTGTACAAAAGAACGCTTTGTTTATTTTCTTTCCGTCACATAGTGTAGCGAATCTTGAAGCCGGATGGGGCGGCTTTCATGCAGCCAGCGCCTTCGCAGGATCGCGGTCCGCACGTGCAATATCCACTTCACGGCAATCTTCATGCAGCATAGCCAGCGCAAAGTTCATACGCAGACGTTGGGGGGCACCAATGGACCAGCCGAGCAAAATGGAGAACCTGCAGTTCGCGCAAGGGATACTGCGGGAGCTTCGGCAGAAAGCCGAAGCCGACGGCCAGAAGCTTCTGACCTACCTCATCGACATGGCCTACCTTGAAGCCAGCGACCGCATCCGTGCACATTGGGTCGGCAATCACGAGCCCGAAAACCGCAGGGCCAAGGGGTAGTGTCAAGGGGTAAACCCGAAACGGGGCTATGGTTGCCCCCACGGAGCGTTTGATCAGACGCTTGGGGCCGGCGAGGCCACCGGTCAGTTGGCAATACCGGCTGAGAGGTCAGCCAGAACCTCCCTCACCCGAGTTTCGCTGACGCCGCGCGTGTCCTTGACCCAGCTGGGCGTCGAAAGCGGCGGTTCGATAAAGCGAACATGGTTGTTTACAGGCCCATGCACATAGGGGCGATTCAGCCCGTAGATGAGCGCGCATGGGACGTTCAGGGCAGCGGCGGCGTGGGAAATCCCGCCATCAACCCCGAGGAACATGGTCGACGCAGCGATTTGGCACATCGCGTCAGCAATCGACGGGGTCGAGGTGAAGTCGATTGCCTCAGGAATGGCGGCGCGGATTTTTGCGGCACCGGCGTGCTCGCGCGGTCCGCCTACAATCCAGATTGCCCAGCCGCGATTATGATGGTCTCTGGCGATCGAAATGAAGCGCTCGACGGGCCATGAGCGGAAATTCTCAATGTCGGCAGTATAGAGCGCCAGTGCCGGTCGGTCGGCATCGATCTTCTTGTGCTGGCGCCATTCGTCCAGTTCGGCCGGATCGACCACAAGCCGGGGCGCCGGCCACTCTGCGCCCGCAGCCGGCTTTTCGCCAAGCGAGGCAATCGAGCAGACCTCCTCGAACAGCCGCGTCTTGCGGGGTCCGAAGGCCCATAGATGGGCCAACCAGCCGGCGGGGAAGCGATTGAGGAGGCCGAATTGCAACTCCTGCGGATAGCCGATGCGCTCCTCTATTCCGGCCATGAACGCCATCAGCGCCGCCTTGGTGCTGCTGGTCATCAGATAGGCCGTACGGTAATTTTCCTTGCGCAACTCGCCAACCAGGCGGCTGCGCTCGCCAAAACCGGGGCGCTGATGACGCTTGGCAAGCGCCCAGCCCTTCCTGACATGCGGCATCAGGCGCGCCAGCGGCGCTGCAACGGGCGAGGTGACGACATCTATGGGGCGATCAGGAAATCGCGCGGCAATGATCTGGATGGCGGAATGGCAACGGACGAAGTCGCCGACCGCGGGGAAGCCGACGAAGAGGATTGGATCGCCGGTCGTCAAGGAAGCGCTTCGCCGTCAAGGATGCGGGCATAGAGATCCAGATAGCCGCGCGCCGCTTTTTGGATGGGAAATCTCGTCGCGGCCGATTCGCGGCATTGCTGAGGCGTAAGGTCGGCGACGGCCTCGAAAGCGGCCGCAAATTCTTCATCGGTCTCAAAGAAGCGCCCGCTGTCGGCATCGACCGTCTCGGGCAATGCGCCTCGCGTCGTCGTCAGCACCGGAGTGCCGCACAACATGGCTTCGACCGGTGCGTTGCCGAACGGCTCCTCCCAGGCGATGGGGTTGAGGAAGGCTCGCGCTTCGCCGAGAAGGCGAAGCTTCGGCTCGCCGTCAACGATTCCGTGGAAACGGTATCGCCTGCCAAGGCTCTTGAAAAACAACCCTTCGCGGCGGGTCTGACTTCGGCCCAGCAGTTTCCAACGCGAGCCACCGGCGATATCGAGACCGAAATCGAATTTTTTGGCGAGATCGACGGCGCGGTTGAGGCCTTTGCTTGATCGTGCAATGCCGGCGAGAAATAGCAGGCGGTCGCCCTTTGCAGCCGACAAACGATAGGCGTCCACCGGAAAGCCATTGTAGACGAATGTCTCGCGCCCATGCTGGCGGGCATGATTGGCGCTGATAAAGCTCCAGTTCGCAACTGGCATGGGCTGGTCCGGCATAAAGCCGCGCTGCGTATTCAGCGTTGGAAATGGCACCTCGACGGGCCAACTATGGGTGTGGACGATTTGCGTGTCGCGCGGAATGGCTGCCCGGCATTCGGCATCGGTCGAAGCGTGCCGGACTTCGAAGAGCGGGTGGCTGGAGCCAGGGCCAGCGATCACCACGACTTCGTGTCCGAGACGAACCATCTCCGTGGCCAGCCATTCGACCTGACGCTGAATCCCACCGTAACCTCGGCAGGGTATTACGCCCTTCAAAACGAGCGTCACCCGCATTGACCTTGCCTCACAATGCTCTCAAAGACGGCCCAGTTGCGTCACGGGCTGGGCATTGTCAAGGTCGCGCCAGAAACGCAAAAAGCCGCGGCGGCCTCGATCGGGTTACGGAATCGTTAATCAGCGCTTGCTACTATACCGGATGACCAAGAATCTCGGCAATGCGCCCACGACCATCTCCAGGCAACAGCCAAAGACCTCCGCTCTTGGTCGGCTGGCGCCCGCCCTGTTTCCCCTTGTGGTCGTCGCGCTTGGATACATGATCGGCCGGCAATTCTTCGGCTTCTAGGGCGACTCGACTCGTCTACCCGCGCACGGTTAAGCCTCGCGCCTCGCCGGGGATGCAGTCAATGTCCACCCAACCTCCAAAATCAACCGGCGGCACGTACGCCCGCTACCTACTGCCCCGCACGTAAGCAAATTTTGTGCAATCACGGGAACGTGATATTCACTGATCACCGGACAAAGGGGGCGCTGATGAGGTGTCTGGTGATCAATCTTGATCGTTCTCGCGATCGGCTGGCGCATGTCGCGTCCGAGTTCGGCCGGATCGGAGTACCATTTGAGCGTGTCTCCGCCATTGATTGCCCCGATTGCTGCTCTGTCGCCAAAAGCCCGCTGAGCGCTGCTGAGGTTTGCTGTTTCCTGAGCCACCGCTCGTGTTGGGAGATCGTTGCGGACGGCGCGGATCAATATGGCGCGGTTTTCGAAGACGACGTCGTTTTCGGCGCTGGCGCCGGCTCGCTGCTTGCTTCCGATCGATGGGTGCCACGCGATGCCGATGTGATCAAGCTGGAAACGCATTTTGCCAAAGTAAGGGTCGGACGCAAGGAAGTCGCTCTCGATGATGGGTTTTCGCTTGCCAGACTTTATGGCCTGCACGCGGGCGCCGCAGGCTATGTCCTCTCCAGATCGGCAGCGCAAAGATTGCTGCGCGGGACCATGCATCTGAGAGGAGAGGTCGACTTCGTTCTTTTCCACCCAGGATTCATGACCTGCTCGCTCAACCGAATCTATCAGATCATGCCGGCGCTTTGCGCACAGCACCATTTTGTTTCGGACGAGAGCGCTTTCCAAGCCTAGTGCGACGGCCCGGGAGGCGGCCAAAACCGTTTCTCGATCGAATTGTTGGAGAAGCGGTGCGAACCTTCGCCTATCTTCGAAACCAGAGCCTGACCGGAACAAAGAAGATCGAGGCCGTCGCGTTCTCAGGCTCTGAGGTCGACGGCAAACCGTCCACGGCGCGTTCGTCTATGTGCAGCCCGAGCACGGCCACCTCTACGAGGCGGCCGGCATACCGATCGCGCGGAAGAATAGTTCGACCGCCAGATAAGCAGACGATAGCGGCTGCGTTACGAAACAGCCTTTTCGCGGACCGGAAGCTTCCAGCCCGGCCTGACAAAGTGGCAGGTATAGCCGTTGGGGTATTTCTCGAGATAGTCCTGATGCTCTGGCTCCGCCTCCCAGAAATCGCCCGCCGGCGCAAGCTCGGTGACGACCTTGCCCGGCCACAGTCCAGAGGCATCGACATCGGCGATGGTGTCTTCGGCGACGCGCTTCTGCTCGTCGCTGGTGTAGAAGATCGCAGAGCGATAGCTCATTCCGACATCGTTGCCCTGGCGGTTCCTGGTGGTCGGATCGTGGATCTGGAAAAAGGATTCGAGCAATGTGCGAAAGCTGATCCTGGCCGGATCGAAAACGATCTCGATGGCTTCGGCATGGCTGCCGTGGTTGCGATACGTGGCGTTGGGCACATCGCCACCGCTATAGCCGACGCGGGTAGAGATCACGCCGGGATAGCGCCGGATCAAATCCTGCATGCCCCAGAAACAGCCGCCGGCAAGGACTGCACGTTGGGTGGACGTCGCCATATCATACCTCCATTGGATTGCTCCTTAGGTAGGCATTGTCGCTGGCTTCTTCCAGCATCTCAAGTGAATCACTCGTTGCCGGCCGAGCCGAACCGCCGCACGATGACCTCGAAGACGATGTCGGAAATCCACATGGCCGAGACGCCGATCAAAAAGGCGGCGGCGAGCGTCGTGGTATCGTCGGCCGGATCGGGGATAGGCATGCCGGTTGCCCTGAACCAGGCGACGGCAGGCAGCGTCAGATACGCAGCCGCCAGCGCCCCGCAGATCGGCGAGGCAATCATCTCGCGCAGCTTGTAGCGATGGCGCGACAGTGCTCGCAGCACGCCGCCGGCTAGCCCGGCGGCGACGACCGGCCCCTTGATGCCGAGCATGTCGAAGAGGTCGTGCATCGGCTAAGGCCTCCATCCGCAGAGCTTTTGTCCCTTGCGGTTGTGCGCCAGGAGCGCTCTCGCCTCGGCGTCCGACAGGACGTCGACGGCTTCGGCCGACAGGCGCAGCGGGCTCGAAATCGCGCAGAAGCCGCCCGAAGCAGTCGTGCACCCGGCAAGCGCCACAAGCAGCGCAAGCATCAGTCCCTTGCCCATGATTTCAGCTCCTTTCGAACAGCGTCCGCCGGCAGTGCGCCGACGTCGTTCTGCACCTGCTCGGCGACCGCGCGCGCCGCGGCCTCAGCGGCCGCCAGTTTGCTGCGCTCGGCCCTGGCGCCGGCCAGCCGCTGGTGAACGCCCCAGCAAAGGGCGGCGATGACCGATGCCAGGAAGCCCAGCAGCGCTTTGTTGCCAAGCAGGACGGCGAGGAGCGCGCTCACAGCAGCCACCCGGCGACAAGCCCGGCGGCAAAGCCGATAGCATAGGGTTTCGCGGCTTCGAGATAGGCGATGAGCAGTTGTTGAAACCCTTCCATGTCAGTGCTCCCAGCCGGATTTGCGGGCCAGCCAGTGCCAGGTCTCGGTGACCGAGGCGATGGCGAGACCGGCGGCGATCTCCAGACCAGCTTGAATGTCGGGGTCGGAAGAAAATGCCGCCGCGTCGTTGGCGCCGAGCAGGCCACGCGCGACCAGAACACCGGCGCCGTAACGCAAGCCGATGCGGATGAAGACGGCGATCATGTCGAACTCCTTGCGAAAATCGATTTCAGGATTTGAAGCAGCGCACGCCAGAACGGCAGGCGTTCGACGGGGCTGACGCGCCCGCCGGTAGACACCGGCGGCATCGCACTGCCGGGCTTCGGTGAGAGCGCTGATGGCTGGGTCGGAGAGCCCGGCAAAGGTGCCGGAGCGGGCTGTAGTGCCGACATCAACAGCGCCTGGGAACGGACCGACCGGATGCGATCGCTCCAACCCTAGCCGAAATCCGGCCAGGTCGGCAGCCGCCGCAGGAATGCCAGACGGGCATCGCAAAGATCGTCGATGACTGCGCCCGGTGGCCTGGCGCCGACAGCTTTGAGCGTGGCCGGGCCGATCCTGCCGTCCTGTGCGGTGCCAACTGCCGCCTGCAGATATTTAGCCGCCCTGCCCGGCCCACTGTTCACGGCGAAGTCGAAGACGGCATAGTCGACACCGCCGGGAAGCTCGACGCCCGCAGCGGCATCCCAATAGAAGCGGCGATAGACCGTCGCCACCTGAGCATCCGTGATGTGGCGAAGGTCGTCCTTCGTCGCATCCGCCTTCACGTAGCGGCGGAAATTGGCCAGCGTCACGCCCTTCATGGTTGCGCCGCCGGGATCGGCCGGATTGTCGGACCAGCCACCTTCGGATTTGAGGACGAGCGCAAGCGCCCGCGCGAAGTTGCGGTCCATTGGGGTTTTCCTTTCTGCCCGCGAAAGGCAGGTTGTCGATTTGCGAAGCTGCTTGCGGTTAGGCGTCGATCACCGAGACAACGTCGCTGGAGACCTTGGCGGGGCGGTATTTGGTGGCGTCGGCCGGAAAGGAGATCGGAACGGCGAATCGAGCGACGGCACCATTGCCGTCGTCGCCGCTGCGATGGTGATCGAAGATGCACCTCCGTATGCAGTGTTAGGAAGAATTCCGGCAAAGGTGATCAAGAAGCGCTTCGACGACGAAAATAGCCGAGGCTTATTGAGATTCGGTGGTGGATTGGGCAGACGCCATATCTCGGAAAGAGAGAGCGGCCTTTTGATCTTTCTTTTGAAGATTCACTCGAATTTATGTTAGGCCCATGCCCTAATGACAAGCCGCCAGCTTGCATTGGTAATATTTAGAAATCCACCAGTGTCTTTGCGTGTAACCTGAACGGCACTAGAAGCCTGCGACCCAAATCTAACGACCATATTTGTAGTATCGGGAACGACACTTAGGCCTCGATTGGTGCTTGCTTCGTGCGATCCAATCGAGACAGGTTCTTCGTCTCCAATAGAATAGCCACCCTCAGCAGTGGTGCACTGTAAGAATGCAAGGTAATTTTTCGGCTTCACCCCCAGCCCATGAGCCAACGTCAGCGACCCGCCGGATGTGATGGTCTGTTGCGGGCTTTCATAAAACTTCTGAAGCAACGCCGTGGACGACTGGACATAGCGTGCATCCTGTTCGGCCTGCGACCATTGCAGCTTGATCCATCCTCCCCAGGCACCGCCAGCCTGCCTGCGCCGCCATAGCTTTTGGTCTGCCGCCGTAGTGTCGTTGACGAAATCATGCACCGTCTGCGTCCGGTAGCCAGTGCTTCCGTGCGCTTCCACAAACCCCAGGAACCAATTTACGCCGTCTGGCGCATTAGCCGCCGCCGAGGCCATATACCAGCCATTGTCCAGGGCGTTGTTCCAATCGGTGATCGTCTGCGCGACGACACCGAGGTTGGGTCGGCTATCAAGTTTCAGATCAAACCCAGCCTTGACGAACCCCGTTGTAGCCAATTGCGTGGTATTCGTTCCAGGCGCTGCGGTCGGCCCCGTTGGCGTCCCGGTAAATGTCGGGCTGGCCTTCGGCGCCAGGCTGGACACCGCGATCCCACTATCCTTCCCCACCTTGCCCGTCGTGCCCGCGAAAGTGACAATATTGTCGGTTGCCGAAGACGCAGGCCCCAAAAAATCTCCTACTCCCGTCCCGTCGGCGCCTCTGTCGCCGGCCCGGTCGAACATCAGCCAGATGCCGTTGGCCGTCGTCGGCAAAGTGCCGGCGCCACTGACATAGGCGAGCGTCAGTTTGCGGTAGCGCGTCGCGGCCATCAAATCGTCGCGCAGTTTCACCACCTTGCCGTCCTTGCGATGGTAAAGCCGAAATTCCTCGAACCAGGGCAGCAGCGACGAGAACACCTTGAAGCGGCCGGACTGCATGCGGTCGAGCATCTCCATCAGCCCGGCCTCGACCGAGACCGAGCCGTCGGCGAAGCGGGCGTGGCCCGACAGCATGTTCAGCCCATGCGCGGAATATTGTCTGGCAAGTGCGGTGCCCGCCCCTTCCAGCGTCTCGCGGCGGCCGTCGCGCGGCCAGGCCCAGGGCAGCCACTCGCCCCACGGCTTCAGGGCCAGTACCTGCATGGCCGGCGTCTGCTGCGAGGCCCGCGCCGCCTTGGAGATATAGACGACATCGGCCTCCGTATCCCAGGCCAGCTCGACCGCGGCCGACGGATGGTCCCAGCCGAAATCGAGGGCGCCGATCCGCGGCCAGTAGCGCGGCAGCCGGAACGGCTCGCAGGCAATCAGCTCCTCGGCAATCGGAAAGATGCGGCCGGAGCCCAGCACCGGAATGCCCTTGGCCCTCGCTTCGCGCTCATGTTCGGGATAGGCGGCGATGATCGCGGCACGCTCGTCCGGCGAATAGTGTTCGACGTCGTCTATGGTCATGAAGGTGACGTGACGGGTCATGCAAGCATGCTCCAATAGAGTGTGGCCATTGATACCAGCGCTCATCAATGCGAAGCTGACCCAAGACTTGGGGGAACACATGATTCGGATTGCAATCGTTGTCGGCATTGCCGCCAGTGCATCGGCATGCACCAGCCAGGCGAATGTTCCTTACGATACTAGTAAAAAAATCTGCAGAACCCGTACCGATCCAGGAACAGGGTTCAAACGCGAGGTCTGCGTCCCCGACACTCCCAATCAATCCTGTATGCTCTATATATATCAGTATACCGGTCGAGAGAAAATATTGTGCGGCCCATTAACGCGCAAATCGTCAACCGCCGAAGGTCGTGCCAGGCAACTTGCCGGCACCAAATACCCCTGATTCGACTTATCAACTGGGTTTGATGCGGATCACCTTTGGCGCCTGCGCATCCATGAACATGTAGCACCTGCCAAGCAGCGCCTTTTTGCCGAGCTCATCGAACACATTCTGCCCCAGCGGCGTGATCAGCACCTCGCCCGTAGCCAGCCCATCCTGGTGGCGGGCCTCGATCTCTTGCCAATGCGCATTCGCAACGTCGGAAAGCACGACATTGAAGGCTGGATGATTGTAGCTGACCAGCACGTTGCCATCATCCATGTCAGACGGCTTCATGTCCGGGTGATAGTTGTAAATCATGGCAAGCGTCTGGATGGCGGCCATGGCTGCCGCCTCATCGGACAGGCCGGCTTCCGTCAGCACGCAGGTGCCGTTTCAAGGATGGCAAAGTCACGGCCTCTGTCGAAGTAATAGCCGAACCGTTCCTCGATGCGATCGATGGGTTGTGAAAACGAGGGTCGCCATTTGGGCACCTGGGGCTTTGATACCTCAGCACCACCCGCCGGCGACACGACAAGCGAAGACAAACCGCCTGTCAATACCTGCCGCCTGTTCATGGACTTGGTTCCTCGACAACCTGGCCACCAGTCTAGTCGCGGTTCGCGATTCCGCAACGCGCCGAAACGGGAAAGCTTCGCTCTCATCTTTTCCTTTATCGCTTTATGCGGTAGGTCTTGCCGTGCATCGGCGACATCGATGCGTCTGGGCTGGTGCATTCTGCGCGGCCTGTACTCTACGCGGGTGGGACAGCCACTCTTTGCCATGACAGATCTATTCGAGGCGATGCGCCTGTCCGCCGAGGACAGCGAGGTTGCTCATCTTTTTTTCAGCGAAGGCGGTAAGATCCTGCTGCCACTCGGCAAATCGACAAATGCCATGACAGGTCAGGAGATGCTGGAGCGGCTGCTGTCGTCCCCGCATGATGACGATGGCGCGCTTGCCAACGACCTTCTCGGCGAGCTCGGCAAGACGGTGCCGTTGGAAAGCCTTCGTCTCCTGCTGACATCTGCCAATGCTGAGACGCGAGTGGCGGGTGCGTTTATTGCCACCTTTCAAAACCAGAACATAAGTTCGATGGTGGGTGAGCTGGCCGCGCTGCTTGGGGACAGCAACCCGCGCACGCGCTTCGACGCCGTGGAGTCTATCTTGCGATGCAGTACGCGGAACGATGGTCAGCATCTCGCGCAGGCGTTGTTTGCCCTTGATGATTATCACGATGGTGTACGCATGGGAGCCGTCAAATTTGTGCGCTTTGCAAAAGACTGGCAGTTAAAGCTTGCGCGTCAGCACGCCGCGTTGCTCAGGCCGCAAACGCCGTTTTCGGCGATCGCCGATATCTCCGGGCAATGGCGAGATGATGCATCAGGCATGATCCGTGCGATGCTCGACCATTCAGAGCCGGTAGTGCGCCGTTACGGCCTGGGGCTGGCCAGCCGGGCGAGGTTGGTCGTTGTTGACGCGTTCGTCGAATGGGCGCAGGCGTCCGCCGATCCTGAAATCAGCAAACTGGCAACGGATTGCATCGAGCACAACCAGATATCGCACCACGCCGTATGGCAATCATCATTGCCGGCAATCGCCTGAGGCACCGCTGATCTCGAGGTCAAGATAGCGACGTGACAGGACGTAGAGCCTGCCGAACTGATTCAAAGTAATGGTCGTATGATGTTGTCCGCGCACGATATTTGCGTCGGGCGTGGCGGTTCTTACCTTCTCCCCTTGTGGGGTGAGAAGCGGTCCGCGTAGCGGACGAAAAGCCAATTGCTTGGCTTTTCGAGCTTCGAACGCCGTGTGCCTGCGAAGGGCCGGGTGGTGGCCGATCCATCCCTGCCGGGTCCCGCTGCTCCGCAGCGTCCCGGCGTTCGCCGGCCTTTCGTCGTGCCACTGGCACGACGAATTCGCTTCGCGAACCAACTGCTCACCCCACAGGGGGAGAAGGAAGAGCCTCCTGCGCCGACAAAAACCTTAGCACCACATCGCTCATGCCCAGCAGCGGCGTGAACGTCACGATGGTGATGCCGCCGGTGGCGTTGGTGCGGGTCAGGCCTTCGGAATAGATATCGAGCGGCGGCTCCTCGTCGAACCAGACGCCGTGCAGGGTTTCGCCCTGCCACTTTTCGCGGCCCTTCTCATAGCTCTTGAACGACAGCACCGATTCGTCGGCCTGCACGTCGCCGCCGCCGCCCCAGCGCACCACGATGCTGTCGAGCGCGCCCGGCGCGCCGCGGCCCATCGTGGTCTGGCGGATGGCATCGGCGGGGATCATGCCGGTGCCCCATGCCGCCTGCTGCTGCGGCGGGCCGACCAGCACGCGCTGCGGGTTGTCTCGCGTGCCCTCGCCGGTCACGCCGGCAGCCCATAGCCTGACGGCGGCGTCGAAGGTCTTGCCCTGCCACCACGCGGGATAGCGGCCGGTGAGATGCATGGCCCATTCGGCGCCGCCGGCCCTGGTCTTGCCCAACTGGTTGCCGGCCATGAACAGACGTTCCCGGTTCTGCGCGCCGGCGGCGTGAAACTGCGCCTGCCTGGGATAAGGCCGGTAGGCGGCAAGCTGGTTAGTCCTGCGCCTGCGGTCCAGCTCCTGCAGCAGCGCCAGATAGTGGCGGCGCGTCTTCAGGCTGGTCGCCAAACGGCCCGAGGACGGCTTCGAGGCCACGGATGCGGCGGCGGATCTCGTCATCGCTCAGGGCTTCCAGATTGTCAGATGAAACATGCAAATCCTTGGCCAGATCCTTGGGTAGCACCGATTGCACGATCTTCAGATACTGGTCGGGCTTGTCGGCCCGGACCGCGGCAATCACGCCGGCGCCATGGGCGCTGAAATCGGCGCGAACCGCGTCGAGGAAATCATCGCCAAGCGTCTTCTTCGTCCGCTTCGGCTTGGCAGCGGCGGCAGGCGCCTTGCGGTCAGGGCGCGCACGCGGCGCCGTCCGGTCAGCCATGATCCGAGATCCCGGCGGGCTCGGCAGTCGCTGCCTGCTTCGCCTGCTTTGCCGGCCTTGCCCGCTTGATCTTGCCGGACTTGATCTTGCCGGACTTGCGCCGTGCCGATTTTGGCCCTGACCGTTTTGGGGCGGCCTTGCGGGCTGCATCAGCGGCCGGCGCGTGGCGCTTTCCGGCAGACGCGGCTTTCAGGCTTGCCCTGGCGATCGCCCTTGCGTCGTGCGCGCCGCGCGGAAAGCCGAAGCCGCCGATGGCATCGACAGGACCACCGCGAACCATGCCGATCAGCACGCCCGGCACGACCGGCTCGATACGGCCGATGCGCGCCTGCGGGGCAGCGCCCTCGAACACGCCAATGGCGCTGACGACCTCGCGGCCGTCATCGTCGGTGATGATGGTGGCATAGCGGTTGGACATGGGGGCCTCGCGGATAAGGCAGAATGAACCGAGGATAGCGTTCCTTCACGCCCCCCTCTGTCCTGCCGGACATCTCCCCCTCAAGGGACCCTCAAGGGGGAGATTGGCAGCTCCAGGGTCGCGACCAATTTGCAGCGCTGACGATTGGCGAAAGCAAAGCGGCAGTCCGATCTCCCCCCGTGTGGGGGTTGAGGAGTGGTCCGCGCAGCGGACGGAAAGCCAATTGCTTGGCTTTCCGAACGACGAACGTCCGGCAGGACAGAGGGGGGCGCTGTCCCGAGACGGCCCAAAAACACAAAACCCGCCGGGCGGCGGGTCGGTGGCGCAAATCAGCACCATGGGCAAATCATAGCAAAGCTGCCCTCACCCGTCAATGCAAATAAGAAAGAATTCCTAAATATATATATGACAAAGCACGAGAAAGGGTCAACGGAGCCCGACTAGCTGTGGAGCCTCAACAGGTTGTCCAGGGTTAGGTCGAGGCGACTGATGGGTGGCTTGGACTTTAGGCTGCCGTGTGGGCGATGCCAATTGTATCTATGCAGCCAGACAGGCAGTTCGGCGGTGCGGTGATCTGACGTCGGATAGGCGATGGCATATGCCCAGTCGCGCAGCGCCGTCTGGATGAAGCGCTCGGCCTTGCCATTGGTCTTGGGCGTATAGGGTCTTGTCCTGACATGTGCTTGAGGCCGAGATCGCGGCAGGCCTTTGCGAAGACCTTCGATGTGTAGCAGGAGCCGTTGTCGGTCATGACGCGGGCTATCGCGACGCGCCTTACGTATCGGCGGATTGGTGAAGCCGGTCTCGCCTAAGCAGAAGGCTCGCCGTCTCATTCAAATCAGGAAACGAAAAGGGAACAAATAACCATGTGGGGAACCCTGAAACGGGGGACTCCACGGTTGATTTAGCCTTAGAGTTGAAAACGGCGGTGATTCGCAGTCACCGCCGTTGATGCAACCGAGCCACAGGACGGGCTAGGCACATGACATTTGCCAAACTAAACCTACCGGTGATTACGTCAAGCCGTCCTGTGGCCACACACAGGAACTTTTACCATGACGCAGTCTGCTGAAATCTCATGCATCAACAAAAACCCTCGTCTTGACCCATACCACGCAATCACTCACGTGGGCGGCTTTCAGGGTAAGCAGTGGAAGCTTACCCTTGATGACGCTATTGGGAAAATCGAACGAAGCGAATGGGCGTTTCACGTCGGTAAGACCATTCTTACCCAAGTTGACGTTGTGGTCGCCGTTAGCCCGTACGGCAACAAATATCTCAAGACGGAAAGGGATGGGAAGGAGCCGAACAATCTCCTAAGCCTTCCTGAATGCCCTTAAGCATGGCGTAAGGTGACTTTATGCCGTTCGGCTCCAGTGCCCATTCGAGCGCCTGATGGGCGGCATAAAGTTCCCTCTGATCTGGATTCGCTACAAGATCGAGCCGGATGCGATCAATCTCTCTTTGAATGAAGCTCATCGCGCTTTCCGCCCTTGGGTTTTTCTTCGGCTGGCTTGTTCTGTTTTGGCTTTGGCGGCGTCTTCAGCATCCGCTGTACGGTCTCGTTGAACCGTTTCTCGTCGGACTTTTGATCAATGACGGACATGGACACATTCCCGGAAGACGATAGGCGCTGGTTTATGCATATCGGCTATTTAGCACAAAACTGGGCTGCAGTCGAAACGACGCTAGACGGCATAGTCAGGCAAATCCACACTCAGTATGGCGGGGTACGCGGTGAGCTTGAGCCGCCCCAGGCTTTCAACAGAAAACGGACCTACATCCGTAAGGCCTTCGCTGCACACCCGGCGCTCGTCGGCTTCTCTGAGGGAATGGAGGGTCTTTTAGACACCGCGACGAGACTCGCCGAAATTCGGCACTGGGCATTACACAGCGGTTGGGCGGAATCCGATGCGGCAACAACCATGCTGCGGCGCTATAGCCGAGCAGAGCCGCTAAAACTGGAAGAACGACAATTCTCAATTGATGACATTTATGCCGCCGCCGTGGAGTGCGCGAGCCTAATGCTCACCCTCTCCCTCTTTGGGCGAAGAGCCTTCGGCCTCATGACGCAGGAACAGATCGAGGAGTTCATCAGCAAATTCGCTGGCCAAGTTGGAACTCCCCTCCCAAGCGATGATCCTGCGAGTTAATTCCTGCCTTCCAGTCAAAGCCTCGTCCTTGCCGCCGCCAGCATTGCGCGAGGGCCGCTTCGATGGGATGCTGCGTCTCGTCGGAGAGCGCACAATGAGCGATGTGACCAGTCACTATGGCAGCGGCGGCATTGTCGAGCGCATCTTGTCGGCTGTGCCGGACGCAAAGGCCGGCAGCCTCGCAGCCAAACAACTCTATCCGTTCGATCAGCTTCATGGCCGCGAGCTGATCGCCACGCAGGAGCATGCCGCGCGTCTTGCGCCCTCCGCTGGCGATCGGGTTCTGGACATCGGCAGCGGCATTGGCGGCCCGGCCCGGTTCCTTGCCGAGACCTATGGGTGCAGCGTCGACGGCGTCGACCTGACGCAGGCGTTCGTCGAGGCATCCCGCCGATTGACCGAGCTCTGCGGCCTCGGCGACAAAGTGCGTTTCTATGAGGCCGATGCGACAAGGCTGCCTTTTGCAGACGACACATTCGACGCGGCAATCTGCTTCTATGTCGGCATGAATATCGCCGACAAGGCGGCGGTCATCGGGCAAGCGTGGCGCGTGCTGAAGCCGAAGGCCAGGCTTGTCTGGACCGAGGCGGTGCTGGCGGACGGCGAGCCTTACTATCCCTTGCCTTGGGCGGTGTCGTCGGCGGCCAGCCATCTTGTCGACGGCGAGACCCTGAAGGCTCTGTTTGCTTCAGCCGGATTCCGGGTCGACGATGTCATCGACGAAACCGGCGATCACGTCGAGCTGGCGTTGAAACGGGCAAATTCCGGCATCGTGCCCTCGCCCGCCCAGCAGCAGGCCAATGAGATCGTGCTCGGCGCCGAGTTTGTGCAGCGGCGAAAAAACTACATAAGCAGCCTGAGCGAGGGAAAACTCGCGTCACTGGCCGTTATTGTTTCCAAGCCGGCATGAAACAAAAACCCGCCTCGGCGGCGGGTCGGCGGCGCAAATCAGCACCATGGGCAAATCATAGCATAGCTGCCCTCACCGATCAAGATATGCCAGGAAAGAATTCCTACATCGGTGTCGATCGGAGACTCGGCGATGTTAGCGCTACCACATCCGGCGTCAAGTCATATGCATATGTTCTAAAGTGCCATGCCGTCGGCGGATGTTGTCTGATAATTTGCCCTTTGGCATCAAGGGGGCAAAAGAAGCCATGTCTGAGGACAAAATCCGAAATATAAATCTGACCGCCGACATCGTCGCGGCATTCGTGCGCAACAATTCAGTGCCTCCGGATAGCCTGCCGGCGTTGATCGAGAGCGTCAATGCAGCGCTCGCGGCCGTGGACAATCCCGTTGCTCCGCCGCAACCTGCGCCTGAGCCTGCGGTCAACCGCAAGCGCTCGGTAACGCCGAATTTCATTTACTGCCTCGAGGATGGCAAGAAGTTCAGGTCGCTGCGGCGTCATCTCGGCTCCGCCCATGGCATGACGCCGGAAGCCTATCGCGCCAAATGGGACCTGCCCGGCGACTATCCGATGACGGCGCCCAGCTACGCCGCCAAGCGCTCGGAGCTGGCAAAGGAGTTCGGGCTCGGCATCAGGACACCCGAGGCGCCGGCCGCCAAGGCGCCGGCCAAGAGTAAGACCAAGGCGTAAAGGCACGCCCCCTCCGTGCCGTACGCCTGCTGGAGGACGATCGTGGTGGCCGGAGAGCCCAATGACGTTCGCGTGGAACGTGTCGACCGCCGCCAATGGGCGGTGCTGGTTGCCGAGAATGGCACGGTGACCCAGCATCTGTTCATGGCCCAGGAAGCGGCCGAGGAGTTTGCCGACGGCGAGCGGACAAGGCTCGGCCTCCCCGCCAGGCCGCCGGCGGCGGATCCGCTGGCCTGAACAGTCCTTCAACCGGCTGCAGCATATCGCCGGCACTTGCGGCGGATCACAAGACGCAGCCTTCTACAGGCATCGACCGACTGGTCATTAGCTGGCTCTTATGGAACTCCAACTCGGGGGAGAGCGGGATGGACAAACCAGCCATGGCATCCGTGTTCAGGATGCGGCAAGCGCCAGCCACTGTTTCGGGCGTTCGCAGCGTCGGCCAAGGCCAGGCCGATCCGGTCATCGGCAGAAGGCCGCTCGGCGAGGCGATCCGCTTCGTCATCGACGCCCATCCCCATTACGACATCAGCTGCGTTTTGATCGCCTATGGCGACGGCTCGGCCCCGCGCCTCGGCAGCCGGGAGGTCAAGGCGCTGTGGGCCGAATATGGCCGCCGCTGGATGGAAGAGTAGCGCAGGCCATCGGCCGACGCCTATCGCTTGCATCCCCGTCCGGATCGTAACAGCGGCTCATGCGTTGAGCGTGAGCCAAATGGGAGCAACAGCAATGAACGTCGCCAATCTGCAACTCGAAGGCCTGCTGATGGCCGTCGCTTCGATCAATCAGGTGCTGGTGCGCAAGGGCCTGCTCACGGTCGAGGATATCGACATCGCGCTGCGCAAGGCCGAGGCCATCGAAACCGGCGAGGAGCGGTCCGACGGCATGTCGGAGTCCAACCGCGACGCCGTCAACTTTCCGATCAGACTGCTGGAACTGGCCAATCAATGCCAGCCGGAGGCGGACATGCCGTCCTTCTCGAAACTGGCCCGCATGGTCGGCCAGATGAAGGAACCCTACAACGACCAGATGTGAGGCGGTCTGCCGACGCGGGGCCTCACCCTCGGCCAAGTTTCGAGGCAAGCACGCTGCCCGGTCCATGCACGGCGGCAAACAGCAGGCCGGCGGCGAACGGGAAATGGGACATGAAGGCGCCGAACTCGGCCTGATTGCCGGCCCAGTGCGACGGACCGTGGAAGGCAAAGCCTAGGAAGACCACGTAGACGGCGGCGACCACGGCGGCCGGCGTGAAGAACGCTCCGGTCAGCAAGGCGATCACCAGCAGCGTTTCGAGGATCGCGGCGCACCAGGCCAGAAACAGCGGGAACGGGAAGCCGGCGGCGGCGATGTAGCCGGCGGTCATGTTCATATCCATGAACTTGAACGCTGCCCCCATCGCGAACATGGCGGCCAGGGTCAGGCGGGCGATGAGAATGGCCGCGGTCTGCCACGGCGATTGAACGGCTTCCATGATGTGCTCCAAAGGTTTGCAACGGGTTTCGCCCCAAGGACGGGCGCCACGCCGCCGATCCTACACCAGCCCGCGAAATTCTTTCGCGGCAAAGCCGGACCTCGCAAAAGGAGGCGCTTGCAATCCTCTTGCCGCGCGTGGCCGCTCAGAGCTTCGCCATCAGCTCCCGCCCCAACCGTTTCGGCGGCTCGGCGCGCAGCACCACATTGGTCGTCACCGCGCCGTAGCGCCCGATGGCATCGACGATGCTTTCGAGGTCGGGCGGCGACGGCACGACCACCTTGACCAGAAAACAATCCTCGCCGGTCACCCGCAGCACCTCGACCACTTCCGGCATGGCCGCGAATTTCTTCAGGCAGGTCTGGATGTGCTCATGCGTGGTGCGCAGGCGGATCATGGCCATGGTGCCGAGACCGAGGGCGGTGGGATCGATCGCGGCCCGGTAGCCGGCGATGATGCCGCGCTCCTCCAGCCGCTTCACCCGCTCCGACGTCGCGGGCTGGGACAGGCCGACGCGGCGGCCGAGTTCGGAAATGCCGATGCGGCCATCCTCCTGCATGATCTCGATGATTGCCATGTCGGTGGGGTCGAGCCGTGGCCGGTAATCGCCGTTTGCCATGAACACCTTCAATCCATCGGAATTCTTCATCGCTTTCCGATGATCTCTCATTCCGCGAACAAGGAGAAGCCCTAGGATTGGGACATCATCTGCGGCGAAGAAACAGGATTTTCCATGACCGACTTCATCATTCTGCCGGGCAGCGGCGGATCGGGCGAGGCCCACTGGCAGACACGCTGGCAACAGGCCGACCCGGCGATGCGCCGCTTCAGCCCGGCAAGCTGGGAGCTGCCGGATTTCGACGACTGGGTGGCGGCGCTGGACGTCGCGGTGTCACAGGCACAGACCCCGCCGGTGCTCGTCGCCCACAGTCTCAGCTGCCTGCTGGTCGCGCATTGGCAGGCGGTGTCGAGCCGTCGGATCGGCGGGGCGTTTCTGGTTGCGGTTCCCGACCCGGCCTCGCCGGTCTATCCCGCTTACGGAATTCCCTTCGCCGATACGCCGCGCGGGCCGCTTCGCTTCCCCTCGCTGATCGTGGCCAGCACCGACGATCCCTATGATCCGAACGGCTATGCCGGTGAGAAAGCCACACAATGGGGCAGCGAACTGCACATCGCCGGGCCGCTTGGTCACATCAACAGCAATAGCGGGCTGGGCGACTGGCCGGCGGGAATGGAGCTGCTGACGGCCTTCGTGAGAGACAGACAGGCCGACCACGCAATCGCACCGTAGGCGCCCGAAGCGTGCGCGCGGGCTTGCCCCGACTTGTCCCGCCAGCTATCTCTCGGGAGGGGCGTTTGTGAGGGAGCCTGCGAATGGTGTCCGTCCGATATCTGGTCCGCGATGTCGATCTGTCCATCGCGTTTTATACGAGCTATCTGGGCTTCGCGCTGAAGCAGCAATTCGGTCCGGCGATGGCCATCCTGACGCGCGGCGACCTCTCGCTCTGGCTCGCCGGTCCCTTGGCGTCGGCAGCCAGGCCGATGCCGGACGGCCGGACACCCGAGCCGGGCGGATGGAACCGCTTCGTGCTCGAGGTCGAGCAATTGCCGTCAATCGTGACTAAGATGGTCGAGGCCGGCGTGCGGTTCCGCAACCAGATCGTCGAAGGTCCGGGCGGGCGACAGATTCTTTGTGAAGACCCGTCCGGCAACGTGATCGAGCTGTTCGAGCCCAGCTAGACTTCGGCCGTCGCCTCGGATTCGGCGCCGGGCTTTGCCTGGCCTTCCCACTGCCGCTCCGCCTCTGCTTTACGCTTCGGACAATCCTCGTAGTCATGCTCTCGCGAACCGCAATAGGAGCAGCATTTTGCCGGCGTGTCGGTTCGAAGCATTGTGGCCATGCACAAGAATGCACGAAAATTCATCCGGTTGCAGCAGCGTCCGCGACGTCGCTGCTGGGATGCGTGACCGCCAGCCTGGCACCGCCCTCAATAGCCGCCGCCGAGGATCGGCAGAATCTCGGCGGCAGACATTGCGCGCGGCGCGTATTCGTCCGGCCTATATCAAAGTTAAATGCGGATGCTGGGCGTGAGGTGGTAGGTGATCGCGATGGGGGGACTCTCAACGCGCTCGAGGTGTCCCATGGACGTTCGAAATCTGATTGCCAAATTGTCAGCCGCGGTATTGCACCGCCGCGCCGCGTCTTCGCCGATACTGTTCAGGCCGATCCGCAACTCGCTCGCCGACATCCCGTTGAAGCCGGCGCCGCGGCCGCCTTATCGTCCGCATCGGCCGATCTGGCCGGCAAGCAACATGTAGCTCGCCGGGCTGCAACCAGTTTGTGATTTCCTCGTTTATGGCGATCCCGTTTTCAAGGAGGCAAGTGATGAGATCGATCCGGGCGAGGCGCGAATGGTTTGGATGGTGAGCGCATGAGCCGTTTTCTGCCCCTGACGATCAGATTCGTGGACGGCAGCGCGATGACGGTGTCGTCGATCGCCGACGCCAGGAGGGCGCTAGGCGGAACATGGAAGAACAAGCAGACGGCGGCCTACAAGGCGGCCGACAGGCTGGTGGATGACGCGTTGAACGGCATTTGCCGCCCGGACATCGCCTTTGCCGCTTTCCAGAATGCCGCCGCCCAACAGGGCTTGCTGAAGCCGGCGAAGCCAAGTGCCGCCCTTGCCATGCTCGACGAATTGGCGTCGCTGGATGGGCATCGTTGAAAGACCGGCTGACGGATTGCCTGCGATGTCATGGCGAACGCCGGATAGCCTATCTCGGCTCGCGGTTCATGCTGAGATAAGTTGGGTCGAACTCGGCGATTTCCACCAGCTGCTGCCAGTCCAGAATGGTCACCATGTAATTTGCCCAGCCGATCACACCGATCTTGCGCAGCGCGCCGATGACCCGGTTCATGTGGACGACCGAAAGCCCAAGCACATCGGCCAGTTCCGCCTGCGACAGGGGAAGCCGGAAACTCATGCCGTTGGTCTGCTTGACGACCTGGAGCCGCACGAACAGCTCGCACACAAGATGCGCCAGATGCGAAGTCTTGGACCGCCGGCCCATGGCCACGATCCATTCCCGATGGATGGCGCCATCGACGAGCGTGTCCAGCCAAAGCAAGCGGCTGAGATGAGGCGCCTGTTCGGTGATCGTCCTTAGCCGACTGTGGTCGGCGGCGATCACCCGGCATGGCGACAAAGCTATAATGCCATGGTCCATTGTCTTGAGCAGGAAGGCGTGCAAATCGACAAAATCGCCTGGCACCTGCAACGAGGTGAACTGGCGGCCGCCATCCTCCAGCACCTTGTAGCGCGCCGCCAGACCCTCGATGATGAGCGTGCTGTAGCCTGGCCTCGATCCCTCTGAAACGATGTCCTGACCGGTGGCAAAATCCATCTCGATGGTCATGGCGGCGGCCAGCAGCCCCTTTTCCTGCTCGGACAAAGCGTCATGCTGGCCAAGGTTGAGATAAAGCGGTTCTAGCATCGAGGATCCAGTTCGAGATTTCGTGGACATTCGTGGCCTAGCCAAACGCCGGAGATCGGGTGCGGTTGCAATCGGCCGGCACGGCGACGGCTCCTGGCAGGAAATCTGCTCAGGGCACAGTCGCATGGAACCATGGGTGCGGGTTGGGATTTAATCCATGTCGCTCAAAAATGGCCCCGCTTTTGAGACAACGACATGCATAAAAACACAGACCTGAAGCGCGTCGCCTGCGTCCTTCAACCGCGATGCGCCTTAGCGTTCTCACGCAGGGATCCTTGCACACATGGAACGGTTCTACTTCGACTTGTACAACGCCGAGACCCAGATTGATGAAGAGGGGCAGCTTTTTCCCAGCCGGGAGCGTGCGGGAGCCGAAGCGCTGCGCATATTGCACGATGTGGCGCGCGACGAGATACCGGAGGGCGACCACCGGCGGATCACCGTCAAGATGCTGAACGAGAACAGGGAGCAGATATTCGAAGCGTCGCTGACCATGGCGTCGCTGTGGAGTTGAACTCGTCGACCCTGTCGAGGACTGTATGGAACCTCTTGCCCTCCCCTCTGTTTCCTAAGGAGGGGCCAGCGGCAGAAGCTGCACGGCTGATTGACTGGAGGCATCTATGTCCTTGCAAAAGCTTCATCCCGAGCAGGTCGACGACACACGCAGGCTTGCCTATTCGACCTTTGCCCCGGCGCTGATCGGTTCGCTCACCAAGCGTCTGGCGCGGTGTCAGGGCGTCAAGGAACTGGGCGCCCTGGAAAAGTCGCTCATCCGCCTGATCGAAGACTCTGATGTCGATGGGCCGCAAGCCGAGGCGATGAAAGAGTTCGCCATCGAGCTGGTGGTGTCGACGATATCGGAAGCCCGCGCTCACCCCGACACCAAGAGCGATGTCGAAGCCGTTGGCGAGCGCCGCGCCGAAGGCCGCTCCGAGAACCCGCAGACGCTCGAGGAGCAGTTGCAATCAGGCCTCGAAGACAGTTTTCCGGCCAGCGATCCGCCCGCCGTCCTCTCGACCGCCATTTCCGGCGGCTCGAAGGACCTTGTCGGCACCGACGAGGTGTTGCGCCGCAAGAAGGAGGCGGCGCAGCGAAAGCAGGAGAAGGCCGACGCCGGTTAGCCGGACAAGTCGCGCCAGCTCGGGCGATGAGAAGCCGTCAGCCGAAGCGCTTTTCCGGTGACTGTCCGCTGGATGGTGACTGTTCGCCGGCCCGCGCGACGATCGCCTCGAGCGGCTCCGGCCGGTGCAGCAGAAAACCCTGGCCATAGGCCACGCCCATTCCGCGCAGAATGTCGAGCGCTTCCTGCTGCTCGATCTTTTCGGCCACCACCGCGCAGCCGAGACTTTTGGCGATGCCCGCTATGGCCGAGACGATCTCGCGGTCGAAACGGCTTTCCGCGATATTCTCGATGAACGAGCCGTCGATCTTGATTTGATCGACCGGAAAGCGCCGCAAATATTCGAACGAGCTCATGCCGGCGCCGAAATCGTCGAGGCTGACACGGCATTGCCGCTCGCGCGCCTTGCGCACGAACTGCTCGGCGGCGTCGAAATTGGTGACGGCCGCGGTCTCGGTGATCTCGAAACCGATGCCGGAATGCGGCGCCCCGGTCTCGGCGATGACGGCGTCGACGAAATCCCACAGCAGCGGATCGCTCAGCGTCTGCGCCGACAGATTGAAGCCGAGCATGATGGCGCCTGACCGCATCGCCTCGCCATGCTGCGAAAGCGCTGTCCTGATGATCCAGCGGTCCAACCGCGAGGCAATGCCGAAGCGCTCGGCGACCGGAATGAATTCGCTGGGCGGGATCAGCTTGCCATTGCGCCCGGCAAGCCGCGCTAGCACCTCGACATGGCGGCTCTCCTTCCAAGGCTGGCCCAGAAGATGGATCTCCTGGCCGAACAGTTTCAGCCGCCCGTCATCCATGGCGTCGACCGTGTCGGCGGCGACACGCGCCGCGTTGAGGCCGCCGGAGCCCGACGCCGCATCGGCCGAAAACACCGCGAAGCGATTGCGCCCGGCCGCCTTGGCGGCATAGCAGGCGTCGTCTGCGCAGGCCAACGCATCGGCAACTGTGGTGGTGGTGTCCTCGACGAAGGCGATGCCGATGCTGGCCGCGAGTTTTCGCGAGGTCGCCGGCAGTCCGAGGTCGGCGTCACGGACCGCCGCAAGAATCGCGCCGGCCAGCGCCTCGGCCTTGGCCGATTGGCAATTGGGCACCAGCAGCGCGAACTCGTCGCCGCCGAGGCGCGCGGCACGCGCCGATGCCGGCAGGCAGCCCAGAATACCGGCGGCGACACCCCTCAGCGCCAGGTCGCCGGCGGCGTGGCCGGCAAAGTCGTTGAGCGCCTTGAAGTAGTCGAGATCGACATAGAACACCGCCAGCGGCAAAGCCCGCTCGGTGGCGATATGCACGGCCAGCAGCCGGTCGAAGGCGGCACGGTTCAACAGGCCGGTCAGCGCATCGTGGTGAGCGGCGTAGGCGAGTTCCCGCTCGCGCTTCTTGTCCTCGGTGATGTCGCGCACGGTGCCGAGAATCTGGCCCGCCGTCTCGGGCGCCGCGATGAAGCGCACCAGCGATTCGACATGGCGGATTTCGCCGTCGCGCCTGACGATGCGGTATTGCGCGGCGACGACGCCGTCGGTCGAAAGCGGCGCCAGATGGGCGCGCTCTGCGGCATCCTTGTCGTCGGGGTGCAGATAGGAATGCCAAAGGTCGGCAGCCACCTCGTCGGTGTCGGCGACCAGGCCGAATATCTCCCTGGTGCGGGCGTCCCAATAGCTCTTGTTGGCGTCGATATCGTGATGCCAGATGCCGGTGCCGCTGGCCGCCAGCGCCAGGCGAAAGCGCACATTGACCCGCTCCAGTTCGGCTTCCGCCTCTTTCTGCCGGCTGATGTCGGTCTGCACGCCCATCAGCCTGACCGGCCTGCCCGTCTCGTCACGCTCGACAATGCCGCCGCGGTCCAGCACCCAGATCCAGTGGCCGTCCTTGTGCTTGAGGCGTAGCTCGGTCTCGATCGAGGCGGTCAGGCCGGAAATGTGCCGCTCTCCGCTGGCCAGCGCCCGCTGGCGGTCGTCGGGATGCGTCAGCTTCAGCCAGAGGTCGTCGCTGTTGGCAAGCTCGCCATCCTCATAACCCAGCATGTGCGACCAGGTCGGCGAATAGAAACAGTCGCCGCTCAAAATATCCCAGTCCCATACGCCGAGATGAGCGCGTTCGAGCGCAAGCGCCCAGAATTCGCCGTTGCGTATTTTCTCTTCAGCCATGCCCTGGTTTCGCTCACTCCGTCGCCGCCACTATGCACGCAAGCAGAGAAGAAAGCGTTACCGGGTGCGCCGCGCCCACAGTGCGGACAAGGCCTGCAATCGTGCCGGACCATGCCGTAAGGCGTCATCATGCGATTGGGGCTCGTCATGCCATTGGCGCCCTGATTGGAACCGCCCTGGCCGGGCCTGGCTCGACGATCCTTATCGCGCGGCGGCGCGCATTGTCCTCGAGCAGGCCGCGCAGTTCCTCGCGGCCGCGCGCGATGCGCGACATCAGCGTGCCGGCCGGCACGCCGAGCATCTCGGCGGCCTCGGCATAGGAGAAGCCTTCGATGGCGACCATGGTCAGCGGGGCACGGCGGTCCGGGCTGATCGCCTGCAGCGCGTCGATGATCTCGCGCGCGGCGACGTTCTCCAGCTGGTCGGCGGGAGAGGCCTGCACCTCGCCGGCCTCCAGCGGCAGCATCGAGGCCTCGCCACGCCGGTTCACCTTGCGCATCTGGTCAATGAACAGATGATGCATGATCGTGAACAGCCATTTTCGCGGGCTCTCTCCCGTCTGCCAGTTGTCCAGCCGCAGCAGCGCCCGCTCCAGGCAGTCCTGGACGAGATCGTCGGCGGAATCGCGGTCGCGCAGCAGCGAGCGCGCATAGCGGCGCAGGCGCGGGATTTCGTCGAGAATTGCTCTCTGCTTTTCGTCCATGACCTTTTGTCTTCGTTTCGGCATGCCGTTGCCGCAAAACCGCTGCGCCCCCGGGTGAGGACAGCTTTGGCTGATCTGAAAAAATTCCTCTGTTCATGCCTGTCGTCGGCTCCAAGAACGCTGGGCACTTTTGGGCGACAGGCATGACGCGCTAGCGCGGCGTGGCGTCGATGGCGACCCGGTCGGGATAGAAGGCGCCGTGGGCGCGAATCTCGGCCATCTCGTCGAAGGGCTGCTCATAGGCCCACATCGCGTCGTTGCCGGTTTCACCCGCCGGCAGCACGTTCCAGTAGCTGGCGTCACCCTTGTAGGGGCACAGCGTCGACCGCTCCGTCTTCTTGAGCTTGCGGAAGTCGATGTCCTCGAACGGGATGTAGAAGGAGAAGGGATGGGGCGGCTCGGTCACCATTTTGGCTTTTGCCGAGGAAGCGATGATGGTGCCGTTTGCAAACACGACGACACGCCCGGTGAAGGGCTCGACGGTGATCACCTTGCCCGGATTGCGCCTGAAGCCGGGTGACGGGTTCGCATGCTGATCCATGACTGCTCTCCTTGTCCGCTGGTGGTTCGATGCCGGTCGACGGCGTCAGCTCTCACTGGTCACTGATGGGCCGGCGACAGCGGTCACACGCGACAGCTTCTGGCGCTTTTCGAGCTGTGGCTTTTCATAGGTCTTCTTCATCGTTCTTCCTTTTCTGACGTCTGGCAGCCGGTCCGCGCGGCTGCCGGTCGTGGATCATGGCTCCAAGGGACAACAGGCGCATCTCCCGTCCGGCCGATGCGCCGCCGAAGGAAATCCGGGCCAGCGTGGCAAGAACGATTCGCATGTGTTTCGCCGCGATCCGACGGCGGTGGATTTATCTCAGCCGGGACGGCCATGCTTGGGCCGGGCGGAACACGGTTTTGGCGAATGCGGCCCTGTCAGCACGACCGCAAGGCTTGGACAGGCGCGAACAGCTACCGGCGCGGCTATGGCGATGGCTGCTTGGCGCCGGTGCACGCCGCGAAATATCGATAATAAAGGACGACAGGTGAGACTCTACAAAATCAAGATGATTTGCCAGATATTTCGCCTTTTCGGCACGAGAAGCAAAATAAATTTTCGACAGACAAACTTTCACTTCGGAAAAATGTCCATTTCATCTCTGTTAACCAAATATTAACCAAAATTATCCGATACATACCGAAGTTATTCGCTGTCGCAATCCGAATCTAAGTTGTAATAATCATTGCACAGTTCGCTTATGACATTACTGTATCGTTGATGTCTTGCGAAGCATGCAACGGAGGAGCTGTAGGAGTGAAATCCGGGTCAAGACTGTGTTGCGAGGAACGGTCTGCCCGACGGAGGAAACACGCATGAGATTGCTGAAATATGCGCTGCTGGCGGGAGCGTCGCTGCTTCCCATCCTGCCCGCGATCGCCGCGACCGCGACGGGCAGCATGAATGTCCGCATCACGATTACCGACGAATGCAAGGTGCAGACGGCGAGCGATCTCGATTTCGGCTCGCACGGTGTCATTGATGCGAATGTCGACCAGACCAGCACCATCAACGTGCAATGCACGACCGGCAAGTCCTACAATGTTGGTCTGAGCGCCGGAGCGGGCGCGGGCGCAACGGTTGCTGTTCGCAAGATGACCGGGCCGGCGTCGGCGACGATCGACTACACCATCTACAGGGAAAGCACCCGGACGCAGCTTTGGGGCACCACGATCCCCACCGACACGGTCGGCGGAACCGGCAACGGCGCCATTCAGCCGCTGACGGTCTACGGGCGTGTTCCACCGCAGACGACACCGGCGGCGGGCCTCTACACCGACACCGTTGCGATCACCATAACGTACTGACAATCGATACCAACACGAGGACAATCATGCGATCCATGCTTTCACGCATCGGAGCCACGGCTGTTCTGTTGCTGTGCGCCGGTCTCTCACAAGCCGCTTCGCTCAGGGTGGCGCCGACAGGTCTCGAGCTGATCTCGCCCGACGCCTCGGCGGTTCTCAACCTCAGCAACGATGACCCCAAGCGGCCGATCAATGTGCAGATACGCGTCTTCGCCTGGAGCCAGGCTGGCGGGATCGAGACGCTGACGCCGACTACCGACGTCGTCGCCAGCCCGCCATCGACCAAACTCGGACCCAATGCCCAATACGTGGTTCGCGTCGTGCGCGTCAGCAAGGCGCCGGTGCGGGCCGAGGAAAGCTACCGCGTCATCGTCGACGAGTTACCCGACCCGTCGCGCAAGAAGGCCGGTACGGTCGCGCTCGCGCTGCGCTACTCCGTGCCGGTGTTTTTCCGCGACGCCGATGCGGCCGCGCCGGCAGTCGCCTGGAGTGTTTCGCGCAAGGGCGGCAGTCTTGTGCTGACAGCCAGCAATACCGGTGAAAGTCGTCTCCGCTTGTCCAACCTATCCCTGACCCAGAACGGCAAAAAGCTCGGCAACCGAAACGGGCTCGTCGGTTATGTCCTGGGCGGCGCGACCATGCAGTGGCCGATCGGCAGCGGCAAATCACTGTCCGCGGGCTCCGTGCTTTTGAAGGCACAGAGCGATCTTGGACCCTTCGATGCCAACGTTGCCGTCAAGGGCAAGTAGCGTCGCTGTCATCGTCGCGGTTGCGACTTTCACACCTTGCTTGGCGGTGCGTTCGCAGGAATTTCCGGCCGTGACGAACCTCGAACAGCCGGCTTCCGTTTTACCAGCGGGCCGCAGCCTCTATCTCGAGGTGTTCATCAACGACGTTTCGACCAAGCTGGTCGGCAATTTTATCGAGATGCCGGATGGTGGGCTGGCGGCGGCGCCCCAAGAGCTGAAGGAGGTCGGCCTGAAACCGCCGGAGGACATAGCCGACGCCGGCGGCCTGGTCAGGCTCGACCAGTTGGCCGACGTTTCGTTTCGGATCGATGAGGTAGCCCAGCGCCTCTACGTCACCGCCGCCAATGACAGCCGCGAGGCGCGCATGGTCGATCTCGGCTTGCGCTTGCAGGACCGGCCGGCGCCGCAATCGGGCTTGGGCGCGGTTCTCAACTATTCGCTGTTTGCCAGCTCCAACACATTGTTCGACAAGGACGTCGAGCTGTTCCAAGGCGTTTCCGGCGGCTTCGATGCGCGCGTGTTCAGCCCCTATGGAACGCTCAGCCAATCCTTCATCGCCGGCTATTCCGACGGCAGGCTGGGCGGCTTCACGCGGCTCAACACGACATGGAGCTATTCCGACCCCGACCGGCTGATGACCTACCGCGCCGGCGACTTCATCTCCGGTGGATTGTCGTGGACGCGTCCGATCTATCTCGGCGGCATCCAGGCGCAACGCAACTTCCACCTGCGATCGGACCTGGTGACGCTACCTCTGCCCTCCTTCGGCGGCACGGCGGCGGTGCCGTCGACGCTCGAGGTCTATACGCAGAACGTGCGCACCTATTCCGGCGACATCCAGCCCGGGCCGTTCCAGGTCACCAATCTGCCGGTGTTCACGGGCGCCGGACAGGCGCAGGTGGTGCTGCGCGACAGCCTCGGCCGCGAGACCACGGCCACCTTGCCGTTCTATGCCTCCAGCATGCTGTTGCGCCAGGGACTGCTCGACTTTTCCGTCGAGGCAGGGATGGCGCGGCGCAATTTCGGCATCTCCTCCGACGATTATGACGGCCGCGTCATGGGGGTCGCCAGCGCGCGTTACGGCGTGACCGACCGGCTGACATTGGAAGCCCATGCCGAGGGCGGCGCCGATCTGATCAATGGCGGCATAGGTGCTGCCTTCCCGCTCGGGGCATATGGCGCAGCTTCGCTGGCGGTCGCCGGCAGCCATCATGACCGGCGCACCGGCTCGCTGGTCGATGCCAGTGTCGAATTCGGCTATGACGGCTGGGCGATCAACGCCCACATGCAGCGGGCCTTTGGCGGCTATGAAGACATCGCCTCGGTGACGGCGGAGCCGGTTCTCGACCCCGACGACTTCACCCGTTTCAGCGCCGGCGTGCCGCGCGCGGTCGACCAGGTGACACTCAGCGTGCCGATGCCGATCGATTTCTCCAGCCTCAACCTGTCCTATACGCATTTGAAGAGCGCCGAGGGCGAAAGCAGCCAGATCGTCGGCCTGTCCTACAGCCAGGCGATCTTCAAGCGCAGCACGCTCTATGCCACCGCCTTCGCCGATCTCGACGACGACAGCAGCTATGGCGTGTTCGCCGGGATTTCGATCCCGTTCAACGACGAGATCTCGGCGTCGACAGGCGTCGAGCAAGGCCCTGACGGCCTCAATGTCACTGCCGACCTCGCCAAATCGGAGCGGGCCGAGGACGGCAGCATCGGCTGGCGGCTGCGCACCTCGGAGGGCGAGGTACCCAATCGTTCGGCAGCGGTCAGCTACCGCGCGCCGTTTGCGCGTTTCGAGGCCGGCGCCCAGCAATTCGACAAGGACTTTCGCGTGACCGGCCAGATGGACGGCGCCATTGCGGTCGCAGGCGGCGGGGTGTTCGCCACCAACCGCATCGACGATGCCTTTGCCGTCGTCGATGTCGGCACGCCTGATGTCGAGGTCTTGCATCAGAACCGGCCGGTAGGCAGGACCGACAGCAAAGGCCGCATCCTGGTCACCGGGCTCAACTCTTATGAGCTGAACACGGTCTCCATCGACCCGAAGAATCTACCAGTCGACGCGGATGTCCCGGCTACCAAGGAGACCGTCGTCCCAGCCGACCGCAACGGCGTCGTGCTGAAGTTCGGCGTGTCTGAGGCGGCGCAGGCCGCGCTGGTGACGCTGGTCGACTCGAGCGGAACGCCACTCGAAGCCGGGCTTGCCGGCCGCGTCGACGGCGGCACGGAAGATTTCGTCGTCGGCTATGATGGGCAGGCCTACATCAAGGGCCTCGGCAAGCAGAATGCGGTGGTGGTCGGTCTGGCGGACGGCAGCTCGTGCCGAGCGGATTTCCCGTTCGAAGCGGTGCGAGGCCGGCAAGTGACGATCAAGGATGTGGTGTGCCAATGAAAATCCCAGGCCAAATGATGCGCGCTGCAGTCGTTATAATCCTCGTACTGCTCCCGTCGCTGGCCCGGGCGCAGAGCTGCACCGGTACCGTCACCGACATGAATTTCGGTCTCATCGACACGCTGTCGGCCACCGCAGCCACCGCGACGGCGACACTCAACATGAATTGCACCGGCGGCGTGGTGCGCATCCTGTTCTGTCCGCATATCGGCGCCGGCAGTGGGGGTGCTACCTCGGCGGCAGCCAGGCAGATGGCGAGCGGCGCCAACAGCCTTAACTACCAGCTCTATTCGGACCCCGGAATGAGCGTCGCGTGGGGTTCCTATACCTGGGCCTATGCATCGCGCCCGCCGCCGCAGGTGCTGGTGCCCATTCTCATCGGCAATGCATCCGGCAGCGCCACGATCTACGCTCGGGTGACCGGCGGCCAGTCAGCGGTTCCGCCGGGCACCTATCAGTCGATATTTTCGGGCATCCACGTCGAGTTTCGCTACCAGAACGACCTGCTCGGCAACAGCTGCAACACCGGCTTCGGTCTGACGGCGCCCGATCCGACCTTCACCATCAACGCCACGGTCGCGGCAAACTGCCTGGTCGCCACCCAGAACATCGATTTCGGCTCCAAGGGCGTGCTCGACGCCAATGCCGATGCCACCGGCCAGGTCTCGGTCACCTGCACGCCGTCGACCGCCTATACGGTTTCCCTGAATGGCGGCACGACAGGCGGCACGCCGACCAATCGCAAGATGTCGAAGGGCGGCGAGCGGGTCACCTACGGCCTCTACAAGGACGCCGCGCGCTCGCAGCCCTGGGGTGACGCCGGAACGCCGGGAAGCACGGTGGCCGGCACCGGAACCGGCTTGGCGCAACCGCTCATCGTCTACGGCCGCGTGCCGCCGCAGACGACGCCCTCGGCCGGCGTCTACACCGACACGGTGGTGGTGACCATCACCTATTGATCGCGGCCCGCCTCGCCGTTGGCCGGCGCCAGCCAGCGCGCGTAAATCTCGCCGACGATGCCGCGGCGAAAGACCAGCACGCAGATCATGAAGATCAGGCCGGTGGCGATGGTCACCGGGAAGCCGGAGGTGGCGAGCGTGTTTTCCAGCCCGACGACGAGGCCGGCGCCGACGACAGGACCGACCATGGTGCCAATGCCGCCGAGCAGCGTCATCAGGATCACCTCGCCCGACATCTGCCAGGTGACGTCGGTCAGCGTCGCGAACTGGAAGACGATCGCCTTGGTCGCGCCGGCAAGCCCGGCAAGGGCTGCCGACATGACGAAGGCGGCGAGCTTGTAGCGGCCGACCGAATAGCCCAGCGAGATGGCGCGGTTCTCGTTCTCGCGGATCGAACGCAGGATCATGCCGAACGGCGAGTTGACGATGCGCCAGACGGCGAAGACGCCGATGAGGAAGACGGCAAGCACGACGAAATACATGTTGAGCGTGACGTTGAGATCGACGATGCCGAACAGATGCCCGCGCGGCACGCCCTGTATGCCGTCCTCGCCTTCGGTGAACGGCGCCTGGACGCAGAAGAAATAAAACATCTGCGCCAGCGCCAGCGTGATCATCGAGAAATAGATGCCTTGCCGGCGGATGGCGAGGAAGCCCATGACCAGGCCGAGCACGGCCGCGCCGGCGGTGCCGAGCAGGATGCCGGCCTCGGGCGGCCAGCCCCATGCCTTGACGGCGTAGGCGCAGAAATAGGCGGCGGCGCCGTAGAAGGTGGCGTGGCCGAACGACAGCAGCCCAGTGTAGCCGAGCAGCAGGTTGAAGGCGCAGGCAAACAGCGCGAAGCACAGCATCTTCATCAGGAAGATCGGATAGACGAAGAAGGGCGCGGCTATCAGCGCCAGTATGGCCAATGCCAGCAATACCCGCTTAAGCCGCACGGAGGCGGCGGTGCGCTGGTCGTGAAGGGCTGCCTCGCTCATCTCAGGCGTCCCTTCCGAACAGGCCGGCGGGGCGCAGGAGCAGCACGATCGCCATGATGACGAAGACGACGAGGTTCGACGCCTCGGGATAGAACACCTTGGTCAGGCCCTCGGCGAGGCCGAGCATATAGCCGGTGACGATGGCCCCAAGAATCGAACCCATGCCGCCGACCACAACGACGGCAAAGACGACGATGATGATATCGGAGCCCATCAGCGGACTGACCTGGTAGACGGGCGCGGCGAGAATACCGGCAAGGCCGGCGAGCGCCGCGCCGAGCCCATAGGTGAGCGTCAGCAGCAGCGGCACGTTGACGCCGAAGGCCTGCACCAGCTCCGGATTCTCGGTCGCGGCGCGCAGATAGGAGCCGAGCCTGGTCTTTTCGATCAGGAGCCAGGTGCCGATGCAGATAATGAGCGAGGCCACCACCACCCAGCCGCGATAGTTGGGCAGGAACATGAAGCCGAGATTGGTGCCGCCGGCAAGCTGCGCCGGAACGGCATAAGGGTTGCCCGACACGCCGTAGTAGAAACGGAACACGCCTTCGATGACCAGCGCCAGGCCGAAGGTGAACAGCAGCCCGTAGAGCGGATCCAGGCGGTAGAGCCGCGACAGCGCCACGCGCTCGACCGCCATGCCGAAGACTCCAACGATGAGCGGAACCAGGAGCAGCGCCGGCCAGTAGCCGATGCCGAGATGGACGAGCAGCAGGTAACCGATGAAGGCGCCGAGCATATAGAGTGCGCCATGGGCGAAATTGATGATGCGCAGCAGGCCGAAGATGACGGCCAGGCCGAGGCTCAGCATGGCGTAGAAGGAGCCGTTGATCAGCCCGACCAGCATCTGGCCGAGCAAGGCCTGGACGGGGATGCCGAAGATCATGGTCATGGCGCCGTCACCGAGGGTGTTGCAAGCGGGATGCGTCTGTGCGGCACGTACCCCCACCCGGACCTTCGGTCCGACCTCCCCACAAGGGGGAGGTAGGGCGGTGGCCCTCCACCCTCCCCCTTGTGGGGAGGGTCGCTGCGCATCAGCGGGGTGGGGGTACTGCCGTGGGCTGTCGTCATCATACCCCAAGCACATCGTGCAGCTGTTGCGTGTGAGCGGCAAGCTCGCTTACGGCAAAACCCTCCACCACCTTGCCATGCTCCATCAGATAGAAGCGGTCGGCGATGCGCGCGGCGAAGCGGAAATTCTGCTCGACGAGCAGGATGGTCATGCCGCGCTTCTTCAAGGTTGCCAGCAGTTCGCCGATGCGCTGGACGATGACCGGCGCCAGGCCCTCGGTCGGCTCGTCGAGCAGCAGCATCTGCACGCCCGTCCGCAGGATGCGGGCGATGGCCAGCATCTGCTGTTCGCCGCCGGAGAGTTTGGTGCCGGGGCTGTTGCGCCGCTCCTTGAGGTTGGGAAAGAGATCGAAGATCTCGTCGACGCTCATGCCGCCCTTGGCCACCACCGGCGGCAGGATCAGGTTCTCGTCGACGGTGAGCGTGGCGAAGATGCCGCGTTCCTCCGGCACGAAGCCGATGCCGCGATGGGCAACACGATGCAGCGGCAGGCGCATCAGGTCGCTGCCGTCGAACGCGACGCTGCCGCTGCGCTTGCGGACCAGCCCCATGATGGCGCGCAGCGTTGTGGTCTTGCCGACGCCGTTGCGGCCGAGCAGCGTCACGGTCTCACCGCGAAAAACGTCGAGGTTGACGCCATGCAGCGCATGGCCCTCGCCATACCAGGCATGGAGATCGCGCACGGCAAGCAGCGGCTCACTCATGCTCGGTCCCCCTGCTCGGTCCCCATGTAGGCGACCCTGACGCGCTCATCGTTGCTCACCGTCGCGTAGTCGCCGGCGGCGAGCACCTGGCCGCGCTGCATGACGGTGATCCAGTCGCAGAGGTCGGCGACGACGGTGAGATTGTGCTCGACCATCAGCACGGCGCGGTCCGTTGCCAGCGAGCGGATGATGCCGGAAATGACGCCGACATCCTCGTGCCCCATGCCGGCCATCGGCTCGTCGAGCAGCAGCACTTTCGGGTCGAGCGCCAGCGTGGTGGCGATCTCGAGCACGCGCTTCCTGCCATAGGAGAGATCGCCGGCCGGACGATGCGCGACATCGTCGAGACCGACGACGGCAAGCAGTTCGCGCGCCCGTGGAGTCAGTTGGTCAAGCGCGGCCAGCGAGCGCCAGAACTGGAAGCCGAGCCCGCTCGGCCGCTGCAAGGCGACGCGGACATTGTCGAGCACGCTCAGATGCGGAAAGATCGCCGATATCTGGAACGAGCGGACGAGACCCATGCGCGCCACCCTGGCCGGCGCGGTGCGGGTGATGTCGTTGCCCAACAGTTCGATCCTGCCGCTGCTCGGCTGCAGGAACTTGGTCAAGAGGTTGAAGATTGTCGTCTTGCCGGCGCCGTTCGGCCCGATCAGCGCATGGATCTGGCCGTGATGGACGTCGAGGTCGACATTGTTGACGGCGACGAAACCGGCAAAGTCGCGCCGCAGGCCGCGGGCGGAGAGCACCACCCGCGGCTTGATTCCGGCACCGTCCGGCTGGACGGCCACGGCTTGCGCCAGCGTCACTTGGTGACGAGCGGGCAGCCGCTGTCTTCAGCCTTGATGAAGGCCTTGTCGCCCGGAATGGTCGCAAGGTAGGTGTAGTAGTCCCAGTCCTTCTTCGACTCCTCGGGCTTCTTGACCTGATAGAGATACATGTCGTGCACCATCGAGCCGTCGGCCTGTACCTTGCCGTTGGCGTTGATGATGTCGTCGACGGGCATTTCATGGAGTTGCTTGGCGACCGCCTCGGTTTCGTCGGTGCCGGCCTTGTCGATGGCCTTGAGATATTGCAGCACCGCCGAATAGGTGCCGGCCTGGATCATGTTGGGCATGCGGTTGGTGCGCTTGAAGAAGCGCCCGGCGAAGTCGCGGCTCTTGTCGTCGCGGTCCCAGTAAAACCCTTCGGTGAGCACCACGCCCTGCGCCGCCTGCAGGCCGAGGCCGTGCACCTCGGCAAGCGTGAACAGAAGTGCTGCCAGCCGCTGGCCGCCGGCGACGATGCCGAACTCGGCCGCCTGCTTGATGGTATTGGAGGTGTCGAGGCCGGCATTGGCAAGGCCGATAACCTTGGCGCCGGAGGACTGCGCCTGCAGCAGGAAGGAGGAATAATCCGTCGATCCCAAGGGGTAACGCACCTCGCCCAGCACTTTGCCGCCGCTTGCCTCAACAACCTTTGAGGTCTGCTCCTTCAGCGAATAGCCGAAGGCATAGTCGACGGTGATGAAATACCAGCTGTCGCCGCCCTGCTGCACAAGCGCGCCGCCGGTGCCGACCGCCTGCGAGTGGGTATCGTAAGCCCAGTGGAAACCGTAGGGCGAGCATTGCTTGCCGGTCAGGTCGGCCGATGCCGCTCCGGTAACGATGTCGATCTTCTTCTTTTCCTTGGACAACCCCTGGACGGCGAGCGCCACCGAGGATGTCGTCAGTTCCATGATCGCGTCGACCTGCTCGGTGTCGTACCACTGGCGCGCAATGTTGGAGGCAATGTCGGGCTTGTTCTGGTGATCGGCGTTGACGATCTCGATTGGCGCGCCCTGCACCTTGCCGCCAAAATCCTCGACCGCCATCCTGGCGGCCTCGACCGACCATTTGCCGCCGAAATCGGCATAGACGCCCGACTGGTCGTTGAGGATGCCGATCTTGACCTTGCCGTCGGAAATTTCGCCGGCCGCCGCCGGCATCGCAGTCGCCGCAAGCAGCGCGGCTGAGACGAGATAGGATGCTTTCACAGGTGGTTCCTCCCTTGTGGCCGACGCTGGAAAACGCGGCGGCCTTGCAATGGTTCAACAGCTCCGTCCGGTTCTCGCTGAAATCCGGGCCAGCGCCCGCCACTTCTCCTCTTGGCAACCCCTCCGCCCTGGGTGCGCCGGGAACCGTAGCATCACATTTCGCGAGGCGAGAATGCTATTTTCGTAGCATGGCGTGCTAGCGCGGCCGCTACCAGTCGGGCTCAATTGGAAGGTCTTCGGAAAAGCCGCTCGGGCCAGGCAGAGAGAGCGTTGCGGCCGCAGCGTCCAGCAGTGCCCCCGGAAGCCCTTTGAGATGCTCGCTGTCCAGCGGAAGCGCAAGATAGCCCGTGGCAATGCGTGTAGCCGCTTCCGCCTGTTCACGATCTCTCATTGCCTTGACCGCAGACCGATCAGGCAGCGTGGCCAGCCAAGCCTTGTGCAGAGCGAACATTCGAGGGTCGACCGTCGGCATGCTTACGGGATAGCCACGCTCATCGATCGCCACAGCCTCCACCTTTGGAGCGTTGATGAGCCATTGCAGCCCCTCCATGGGTGCGCTGTCGAGATCGTCGGCAAGCTGTGTAATCGAGGTAGTGGCGTTGTCCTTGAGGACATGTCTTGCCTGCGGACGGATCAGGTCGACCAGATAGCCATCACGGTTCGCTGCCCTGAAGGCCCGGGGCTGGAGCGGCTTGAAGGACCTGTCCACTTTACGCAACACGCCTATCAGGCCGGACTGGCTTACCCTCTCGCCGGTCACGAAGCTGATGCGGCGTCGGGAATCGAAGAGCAGGTCGATGTCGCCGGTTGCCGTGAGACCGCTGGTGATCTGGACGCCCGCCAGAGCCTCGTAAGCGAACAGCGCATTCGTGCCGACGACCAGCAACTGCTTGCCCAGCAGGTCTGTTTCGGCGCACCGCCGCAATATCCGTGCGGCGATGGCCGGTACCCTGCCCAACCCCATTGCCACATTGACTTTCGCTAGGCCGTTCAGGCGATCGGCTAGACCTGCCAGCAGATCCTTGTTCTGCACCCTGCCCTCGGAAAACGCAGCGAACGCCTTCTCCGTCTGGCTGCTTTTCGGCCCGAGTGAATTCTCGACCTGCCGGACCTTCCGCAGCAGGTATTCAGCACCGCTGCGCTCAACCCAGCGCATGCTGCCTGCAAAGCGCCTTTGGCGCTGGTCATCAGCACGCTGCCAGGCCTCGTAGACCTGTTGCGTATCTATGAGTTGGCGCCGCTGCTCGCCGGTCAACTCTCTCAGCATCGTTTTCCACTCTTAAGCCAGGATCAAGTTAACATAGTGGAAAACTCTTAATTAACAATATGTTGCTATGTTTTTCCACTATCGCAGCTATCATCCACACGCCGAGTGGAAAGTACCGTAAAAACAATAGGTTATGTCCGAGAAAGGGAGGCCAGAACCTCACACGCGGGTTTTTAGCTGCGCGCGCCATGGCAGCCGCTTGCCGTCGCCTCACCGCTTCTGCGGATAGATCGTCTCGCCGCGCTTCAGCATCTCGACAAAAGCCTCGATCTTCTTCCTGCGCCCCGCCTCCGTCTTCATGTTGTGCGTTCGAAACGCCAGCGCGAACCGGTTCTGGGCGGAAAGCTTTGCCAGCATCTCCTTCGCCTTCGGCTCGGCGTCGATGGCGGCCTGCAGATCGTCAGGGATCTTCATGTCCTTGCCTGAGGCATAGGCGCGGTCCCAGCGGCCGTCGGCCTTGGCCGCCTCGACCTGTTTCAGCCCGTGTTCGGTCATGCGGCCCTCCTCGACCAGGCGGGCGACATTGTCGATGTTGATCTTGCTCCAGATGCTCTTCTTGCCGCGCGGCGTGTAGCGCTGCAGAAAGCTCTTGTCGTCGAGCGGCTTGCGTATGGCGTCGATCCAGCCGAAGCACAGCGCCACGTCGATGGCCTGCTTCGGCGTGATCGAGGCGAGGCCCGAGCCGACCTTGTGGACCTTGATCCAGACCTCGCTCTCGCCGGCATGATTTTCGCGCAGCCAGGCGTAAAAACTGTCGGGATCGGGGAATTCATGAACCTTGTCGGGATCGACCTTGAACGGCGCCATCATCACCTCGTTGTTGCCGGGCCGGCTGTATCGGCTGTCGATGCCAGTTTCCGTCAGCGGCGTCGATACCCCCTAGCCTATTGCGAGCCGGCTTGCGCCGCAGCCGACGCCCGTGGCAGTTTCCTGCTGGTCAGCCGGGCAAGGCAGACTGCAATTCGGGGGAAATGCCATGCGAGCGATGTTACTCGGCCTCATCCTTCTGCTGCCGACCTCGGCACTGGCCGAACCGATCGAAACCCAGAAAATCATCACCGCGCTGACCGGCGACTTCAATGGCGACGGCGCCGCCGATCTGGCGATGATCGTCGAGACCGAGCCCGAAGACGATACCATGGACATGCATTTCTTCCTGAGGGACAAAAAGTACAATTTTCTGAAACCCGCCGGCGTCGTGCATGAGCAGGTCTACGGCGAATGGAACGACTACGACCAGCCGCATTATGAGGGCTCCGGCATCGAACCGGAGTTGACCTTGCTGCCCAACGGCTCGATCAAGATCTATCTGCCGGGGCTGATCGGCCCCGGCGAGCGGACCGACATGACGCTGACCATCGCCTGGCGCAACGAAGCCTTCGTCGTCGCCGGCGTGGCCTATGACAGTTACAAATACCAGACCGACATAATCGATAGCAGCTGCGACTACGATGTGCTTACCGGCAAAGGCAAAAGCATGAAGACGCAGGAGGATGGCAGCAAGGTGGACAGTGTCGTGTCGGTCGAAGGCCGGGTCGTGCCCTTCGCGGAGTGGGACACAGGGACGCCTTTTAGGGTATGCGGAGATTGAGGGGGCAGCCAATCTCCCCCACTTGGGGGGAGATTGGCTTTCACTGCAGATGCGGTTTCTTCAAGAAACTGTTGCGGTCGGCGGATTTTACCCTGAGCCAGGTTTCGCGGCCGTCGCGTACGACCCTGAGAGGAATCTCCGAACCCGCCGGATTCTGCCATAGCTTGCGGTAGAAATCGGCGAGCCCGTCGACCTCGCCATCGCGAACGTCGGAGATGATGTCACCCTGGCGCAGGCCGGCCTTGGCGGCGGGGCCGCCTTCGGCGACGCTCATCACCACGACCGCACCGTTCGACTCGGCCGAGAAGGCGCCGAGCCATGGGCGCGGCGGCTTCGCCACCTGGCCGCGCGTCAGGAGATCGTCGAGGATCGGGGTCAGAAGGTTGATCGGCACGACCATGTTGATGTCGGCGACCTCGCCGTTGCGGCTCATCTGCAAAAGCAGCGAACCGATGCCGAGCAGGCTGCCATCCTGGCCGATGAGCGCCGCGCCGCCCCAGGACGGATGCGCCGGGGCAATGAAGATCGCCTCGTCGAGCAGATATTCCCAATAGCCGGCGAATTCCTGCTTGGTGACGATGTGTGCCTTGACCGAGCGGCCGGTGCCGTCGGCAAACACCACGGGGTCGCCGATCTTCGCCTTCGAGGCGTCACCCAGCGCCACCGCCGGCAGGCCGAGCGGCGCCAGCGCCTGCACTAGGCCGAAGCCTGTCTCCTGGTCATAGGCCAGCGCATGCGCCGGCACGACGCGGCCGTCCTGGTCGGTCAGCCAGACCTCCTCGGCCTCGGTGATGAGATAGCCGATGGTGAGCACCAGCCCGTCGCCGCGGATGACGACGCCGCTGCCTTCCCGGCGCGTGCCCAGGGCATTGGCCGTGAAGGCATCGTCGGGAACCATGGCGCGCACGCCAACGACGGAGCGCAAGAGCGGGGAAACGGGATCGATCGGCATGCGGTCATCCTGGCAGATATGCGTGGGCAGTATCCTCTATAGGTATGCCGCGCTGCACAGGGCGCAAGGGCTTAGGCAACAAGGCAATCATTTCAGAGGCTGGCGCTGCCCCTCATCCGCCTGCCGGTGTCCAGCCGATAGATGGGTAACACTTTGAACCGGATACATAGGTGACACTTCTCTCCCCCTATGCGTCCGCCGCAGCGCCAAGC